>JAODAS010000057.1 GCA_025463555.1 Schumannella sp. | reverse complement strand
GCCGGCGTCGTACGTTCGTCGCCCACCGTCCCGCTGCGGTCGGCGGTCGCCGCGTGACGGCGGCGTCGCCCGCGCGGATCACGGTCGTCGTCCTCGGCGGCGGAACCGGCAGCGAGCACGAGGTGTCGCTCGCCAGCGCCGCCGCGATCGCCGCAGCCCTCGACGGCGAACGGTACGACGTCATCCAGCTCACCATCGGACGGGACGGAGGATGGGCGCAGACCGGCGCCGCCCCGCTGGCCGACGACCTCGCCGACGCCGTGCGCGTGCTCAGCCGGGCGGATGTCGCCATCCCCGCCCTGCACGGCCCGCACGGCGAAGACGGCACGGTCGCGGCCCTGCTCGACCTGATCGGCATCCCGTACGTCGGCTCGGGCGTCTTCGCCGGAGCGGTCGCCATGGACAAGGCGGCCACCAAACTCCTCGCCACCGAAGCCGGAGTCGCGACCGCTCCCGGCATCCGCGTGCGCAGCGTCGATGACCCCGTGCTCGCCGAGCTCACGCGAGCCGGCATCCGACTCCCCGTCGTGGTCAAGCCCACCCGCGCCGGGTCGAGCCACGGGGTCGCGGTCGTGCGCGACCCCGTCGGGCTCGGACCTGCGGTGCGCGACGCCCTCGCACTCGACGACTCGGCGCTCGTCGAGGCGTTCGTGCTGGGCCGGGAGATCGACATCGCGGTTCTGGAGCACGCGGACGGCTCGCTGCAATGCGGGCCGGCGCTCGAGATCGGAGTGCCGCCGGGCGGAATCTTCGACACGGCGGGAAAGTACGAGGGTGAGCCCGACTTCCGGGTGCCGGCGCCGCTCGACGACGTCTCGCGGGAGCGGATCGAAGATGCGGCGATGGCGATGTTCCGGGCTCTCGGCTGTCGCGGGCTCGCGCGGGTGGACTTCTTCGTCACCGCCGAGGGGCCGATCCTGAACGAGGTGAACACGTTCCCCGGCTTCACGTCGCACTCGCAGGTGCCCCGCATGTTCGGCGCGGCGGGCATCGACTACCCGGCACTCCTCGACCTGCTCATCGATACGGCACTGGTCCGCGCCGACGGGCGGCGCATCCGCGCCCGGGTGTAACCCGCGGCAACACGCCTGCCCGCGCAGCAGCCCGCCAGTACCCTGGCAGGATGCCAGCCGAGCCAGCCGAGCCGTCCGAGCCAGCCGAGTCCGTCACTCACGACCGCGCGTGGGGCTTCCGCACCCGTGCCATCCACGCGGGCAACATCCCCGACGCGGTGCACGGAGCGCGCGCTCTGCCCATCTACCAGTCGAGCGCGTTCGTGTTCGACGACACGGCGGATGCCGCAGCCCGCTTCGCCCTGCAGAAGTACGGCAACATCTACAGCCGCCTCTCGAATCCGACGGTTGCGAGCTTCGAAGAGCGCATCGCCTCGCTCGAAGGGGGTCTCGGGGCGGTGGCCACCGCATCCGGTCTCGGTGCGGAGTTCATCACCTTCGCCGCTCTCGCCGGCGCCGGCGACCACATCGTCGCGTCGTCGTCGCTGTACGGCGGCTCCGTCACCCAGCTCGATGTCACGCTGCGGCGCTTCGGGGTGGACACGACGTTCATCCAGGGCACCGACCCCGAGCTCTACGCCGCAGCGATCACCGACAAGACGAAGCTGATCTTCGTCGAGTCGATCTCGAACCCGTCGGGTGACATCGCCGACCTCGAGGGCCTCGCCGATGTCGCGCACGCCCACCACCTGCCGCTGATCGTCGACTCGACGGTGGCGACCCCGTACCTGAACCGCCCGATCGAGTGGGGCGCGGATGTGGTGATCCATTCGGCGACCAAGTTCCTCGGGGGGCACGGCACCACCCTCGGAGGAGTCGTTGTCGAGTCCGGGCGTTTCCACTGGGCGAACGAGCGCTTCCCCCTGTTCGATCAGGAGGTCGCGCACTACGGCGGCCTCAACTGGCACGGCAACTTCGGCGAGTACGCGTTCCTGACCCGCCTGCGCGCGGAGCAGCTGCGCGACATCGGGCCCGCCCTCGCACCCCATTCGGCGTGGCTGCTGGCGCAGGGTGTCGAGACGCTGCCGTTCCGGATGCAGGCGCATGTCGACAATGCGCGAGTCGTGGCCGAGTGGCTCGCCGCCGACAAGCGCGTCGAGTTCGTGAACTGGGCGGGTCTGGACTCGCACCCCCACCACGAGCGTGCGAAGCACTACCTGCCGAAGGGTCCCGGCTCGGTGTTCTCGTTCGGGGTGAAGGGCGGCCCGGCACGGGATGAGCGGGCGGCGGGACGCACGTTCATCGAGAGCGTCGACCTGGCCAGCCACCTCGCCAATATCGGCGATGCGAAGACGCTGGTGATACATCCGGCGTCGACCACCCACGCTCAGTTGAGCGAGCAGCAGTTGCTGGACGCGGGCGTGCTGCCCGGCCTGGTGCGCATCAGCGTGGGCATCGAGGATCCGGAGGACATCCTGGCGGACCTCGACCAAGCGCTGGCCAGTGCTTCGAAGGCAGGATAGAGAGATGGCGACAGCACTGGACACCGCGGATCCGGCCGACCTCGACACCGTGACCCTCAGCAACGGGCTCACCTGCGACATCCCCGCGAGCTCGCCGCTGGCGAAGCTCTTGAAATCCAAGCGCACCTGGGTGGGGCCGAGCGCGAAGGAGCGGCTGAAGATCCTGCAGAGCGCGAAGTCGGTCGCGATCGTGGGCGCCTCGCCGAACACGGCCCGCTCGAGCTTTTTCGTCGCGACCTACCTGCAGCAGTCCAGCGACTACGACCTGTATTTCGTGAACCCGAACGCCGACGAGATCCTGGGCCAGCCGGTCTACAAGTCCCTGGCGGATCTGCCGGTGGTTCCCGACATCGTGGATGTGTTCCGTAAGGGCAGCGACATCCCGTCGGTGATCGACGACGTGGTGGCGATCGGCGCGAAGACGGTCTGGGTGCAGTTGGGCATCTGGAATCAGGATGCCGCGATCTACGGCGAGTCGAAGGGTCTGACCGTCGTCATGGACCGCTGCATCAAGGTGGAGCACGCCCGATTCCACGGGGGCCTGCACCTGCTCGGTTTCGACACCGGGCAGATCTCGTCGCGCAAGACGCTGCGGTAGCAGGCGCTCCGCGCGGCAGCGCGTTACTCCGTGTGTCCGGCCGCCTGCGCTGCGGCCACGGGCGAACTACCGTGATCCGCATGCCTGCTGGCCCCGAACTGCCCGGTCCCCTGGTCTCGACCCAGTGGCTCGCCGACCACCTCGGCGCCGAGTCGCTCGTGGTGCTCGACGCCTCCGTAGCGGGGTACACGCGACCGGATGGGCGGCACGGGTACCTCAGCGGGCACGAGTTGTACCTGCTCGAGGGACACATCCCGGGCGCCGTCTTCGCGGATGTGATCGACGAGCTCTCGGACCCCGATGGCGCGCACCCCTTCACGCGGCCCGACGCCGCGCGGTTCGCGGCGGCCGCCGGTGCGCTCGGCATCGACAACGACACGACCGTCGTCGTCTACGACAGCGCCGTCGGTCAGTGGGCCGCACGGGTCTGGTGGCTCTTCCGGGCGTTCGGCTACGACCGCGTCGCGGTGCTGGATGGCGGCCTGACGAGCTGGCGCGCCGAGGATCGCACCCTCGATCTCGGGCACGTGGCGCCGACCCCGCGCGAGTTCGTGGCGGTGGAACGACCGCAGCTCTGGGCGGACAAGCAGTTCGTCGAGGGCGTGCTCGCCGGCGAGCACGAGGCGGCGCTGGTCTGCGCGGCTCCTCCCCAGGATTTCCAGCGGCGCCACATCCCGGGCAGCAGCTCGGCGCCCGCCGCGCGCCTCGTCGACCGTGAGCGGCGCACGTACCTCGATCCCGCGGGGCTCGCCGGCGTGCTCGCCCCGGCGCTCGGATCTCCGCGCATCATCACCTACTGCGGCGGCGGCATCGCCGCGGCATCCGCTGCTCTGGCGCTCACGCTGCTGGGCGAGGAGTCGGTCGCCGTCTACGACGGCTCGTTGAACGAGTGGGCGAGCGACCCCGAAGCGGCTCTCGCCAGCATCGCCGGCTGAACCCGACGGATTGCGCGGACCGCTAGTCGAGCAGCGCCGCGAGCGCGTCGGGCGTCGTCACGGGAAGCGCGCACACGAAGTGCTCGCAGTAGTACGCCGCAGGGCTGCCGTCGCGCAGCGCGCGACCCGCGAACAGCTCGAAGCCTTCGGCGGCGAACTCCGCGGACTGAGCGGGAGTGACGACGGCTCGCACGCCGCGGCGCCAGCCTGCTGCGACCGCGGCGAGTGCGTCGTCCGCGGCCGGCGCGACGACGACCACCTGCTCGAGCGGAGCCGCCAGCCGCGATGCCACCGCGAGCGCGGCCCCGAACGCGCTCGGCTGCTCCACCGCGAGAACCAGCGCGGGCGCCACCGCGTCCTCGGCGATGCGGCGGTGCGCCTCCTCGCTGGTGAGCGCCGCCAGCAGCAGCGCGGCATCCGCGAGCAGTGAGCGTCCGGATGGCAGGGCCCCGTCGCTCGCATCCCCTTCGTTCGCGAGACCGCGGGCGGCGAGCACGGGGTCGGCCCCCGCCGGGGCGACGAGCGACCCGTCCGCAGAACGGCAGGCCTTGACCAGGACCCGCGCGACGCGCGCGTACCGCACCTCGCCGGTCGCCAGCGCCAATCGCAGCAGCCCGCCCGCGAATCCGCCGAGATCCTCCAGGGTCGCCGGCGCGGTCGACAGCCGCCCCCCGAGCGACGCGCGAGCGATGCCCGCGTCGTCCCCGTGCAGGGTCAGGACGGTGTCCGCGGCGGTGCGCGCGGCATCCACCCAGTCCCCTCGCCCGAACCGCGCCCCCGCTTCGGCGAGCGCCCCGACCACCATGCCGTTGAGCCCGGTCAGCACCTTCTCATCGAGTGCCGGCGGTGCGCGCCCGGTCCTCCCGGCGGCGTCGCGCGCGTAGTAGCCGCCTTCGCTGCGCGCACCGTCGATCACGCTCTCGCTGTCTTGCGCAGATGCGAATGCGCCGCCCGGCAGCCGCAGCACGTCGAGCAGGAACCCGGCGATGCCGGCCGCCGTCGTCTCGTCCGCCACCGCGGTGTACGCCGACAGCAGCTGCGCGTTGTCGTAAGCCATGCGCTCGTAGTGCGGCTCGGTCCAGTCACGCCGGGTGGCGTACCGGAAGAACCCGCCCTCCACCGGATCGCGCAGACCGGATGCCGCCAGAGTCGCCAGCGTGCGTCGCGCGAACGCGTCCGCGGTCTGGTCCCCCCGGACCCCGCGCTCGAGCAGGAACGAGATCACCGGCGTGTTCGGGAACTTCGGCGAGCGGCCGAGCCCCCCGAACTCGGTGTCCTCGAGCGACTCGAGTCGCGCGACGGCCGCATCGAATTCCGCAGCCCCCACGCCGCCGGCCGCGACGGATGCCCGCGATGCGGCCACGGCATCCCGCACTCTCGCCCCGGCCGCCTGCACATCGTCGCGCTTGTCGCGCCATGCCTCGCGCACGGCGTCGACGACCTGCCGGAATCCGGGCACGCCCTGCGTCGGCTGCGGCGGGTAGTACGTGCCCGCGAAGAACGTCAGACCGGTCGGAGTGGTGAATGCGGTCAGCGGCCACCCGAGATTCGGGGTGAAGGCGCTCGCCGCGGCGAGGAACGAGGCATCGACCTCCGGGTACTCCTCGCGATCCACCTTGATCGCCACCAGGTTCTCGTTCAGGTATGCCGCGACCTCGGGATCGCTGAACGTCTCGCGCGCCATCACGTGACACCAGTGGCAGGTGGCGTAGCCGATGGACACCATCACCGGGACGTCGCGGCGGACCGCTTCGGCGAAGGCCTCCTCGCTCCATGGCCACCAGTCGACGGGGTTGCCGGCGTGACTGCGGAGATAGGGGCTCACTGCCTCCGCGAGCCGGTTCGTCATAGTGTCAGCCTATGTACGCCGAGAAGAACGCCGGGTCGGAGATCACCTTCACGTTCCTGGGCGGACCATCGGGAGTGCTCGAGTACGGCGGCCTGCGCTTCCTCCTCGATCCCACGTTCGATGAGCCGCAGACCTATCCGGATGACGACGGCGGTACCCCGCTGGTCAAGACGCAGGGTCCTGCCCTGCAGCCCGAGGACATCGGGCAGATCGACGTCGTGCTGGCGTCACACCATGAGCACGCCGACAACCTCGACACGCGCGGCGCCGAGTTCGCGATGACCGCGCCGCTCGTTCTGAGCACGCCGAAGGCGGGCGATGACCTGGGGACGCCGTGGGCCGGTATGGCGGACTGGTCGCAGCGTTCCGTCGGCCTCGTCGACATCACCGCGGTGCCCGCCCTGCACGGTCCTCCCGGCGTCGAGGAGGCGCTCGGCCCCGTGGTCGGCTTCATCCTGCGCGCGCCTGCGCTGCCCACGGTCTACGTGAGCGGCGACAACGCGTCGCTGGAGAAGGTGCGGGAGATCGCCGACCGTTTCGCACCGATCGGCGTCGCGATCCTGTTCGCGGGCGCGGCGCGGGTGCCCGAGATCGATGCCGCGCTGACGCTGACCTCGACGGATGCCGTGGAGGCCGCGCGCATCCTGCGGGCCGGTCAGGTGGTCGGCGTGCACACCGAGGACTGGCAGCATTTCAGCCAGACACGTGCCGATCTGGAGGCCGCGTTCGCCGAGCTGCCCGGAGTGCTCGTCGACACCCCCCGCGGCGAGAGAATCCTCCTCGGTGGTTGAGTAGCCGCTCCGCGGCGTATCGAAACCACCACGACGAGGAGGTGGTTTCGATACGCGCCTGCGGCGCTACTCAACCACCGGTCAGAACGTCGACGTGTCGGGGTCGCCGCCCACCCGCAGCCCGCGGTCGAGTGCGTCGATCGAGGCCAGTTCATCGGCCGTCAGCTCGAAGCCGAACACGTCGAAGTTCTCGGCGATCCGCTCGCGCGAGTTCGACTTCGGGAAGACGATGATCCCGTTCTGCAGGTGCCAGCGGATGACCACCTGGGCGGGCGTCGCCCCGTGGGCCGCCGCGGCATCCTGAACCGCCTTCTCGCCGAACAGGTCGTACTTGCCCTGACCGAGCGGCCCCCACGCCTCGATCTGGATGCCGTGCTCTGCGCCGAATGCCCGCAACTCGCGCTGGGCGAAGGCGGGGTGCAGTTCGAGCTGGTCGACGGCCGGAACGACCGAACCGCCGGCGAGCACCTTCTCCAGATGCGGGCGATGGAAGTTGGACACCCCGATCGAGCGGCTCTTGCCCTCGGCCTGCAGCTGCTCGAGCGTGAGCCAGCTCTCCAGGTAGCGGTCGAGATCGGGCCGCGGCCAGTGGATGAGGTAGAGATCGACGTAGTCCAGGCCGAGCTTCTCGAGGGAGAGGTCCATGGCATCGATCGCCGACTGGGTGCCCTGGTCGCTGTTCCACAGTTTGGTCGTGACAAAGAGCTCGTCGCGGTCGATGCCCGACTTCTGGATCGCCCGGCCGACGCCGATCTCGTTGCCGTAGATCGCGGCCGTGTCGATGTGCCGGTATCCGACTTCGAGTGCGTCGGTGACGATGCGCTCGGTCTCGTCGGGGTCGACGCGGAAGACGCCGAAGCCGAGCTGGGGGATGTGGTGGCCGTCATTGAGCTGGATGGTGGGGACGCTGGTCATATAACGACCCTAGGCTGGAGGGCTGATGTCCGCCGACCTCCCTCCCATCACGTATCCGCCTGAGCTGCCCGTCAGCGCCGCGCGGGAGCAGATCGCGCGCGTCATCGCGGCGAACCAGGTCGTGATCATCGCCGGTGAGACCGGGTCGGGCAAGACGACGCAGCTGCCGAAGATCTGCCTCGAACTCGGCCGCGAGAAGATCGGGCACACCCAGCCCCGCCGCATCGCGGCGCGCAGCATCGCCGAGCGCATCGCGGAGGAGCTCGGCGTCGAGCTGGGTGGCCTGGTCGGCTACCAGGTCCGGTTCGATGACCGGTCGGCCGCGTCCACGCGGATCAAGCTGATGACCGACGGCGTGCTGCTCGCGGAGCTGAACCGGGACCGCGATCTGCGCCGCTACGACACGATCATCCTGGACGAGGCGCACGAGCGCTCGCTCACGATCGACTTCCTGCTGGGTTACCTCAAGCAGCTGCTGCCGCGCCGAGCCGACCTGAAGCTCATCATCACGAGCGCGACCATCGACCCCCAGAGCTTTGCGCGGCACTTCGCCTCTCCGGACGGCGCGCCCGCCCCGATCGTGGAGGTCTCGGGCCGCACCTATCCGGTCGAGATCCGGTACCGGCCCCTCACCGACGACGCGGATTCGCAACCGGAGGACGACACGCCGAATCCGGCGGTCGACACGCCGCCGAGTCGCACGCGGTTGCGAAACGGCGAAGGGGTGGAGCCGCGCGACCTGATGCAGGGGATCACAGATGCGCTCGCAGAACTCGCGCGCGAGCCTGCCGGCGACGTGCTGGTGTTCCTCTCGGGCGAGAACGAGATCCGGGATGCGGAGGACGCCGTGCGTTCGGCATCCGGCCCCGAGACCGAGGTGCTCCCCCTCTACGGGCGGCTGAGCGCGGCAGACCAGCATCGCGTGTTATCGACGAAACGCGGCCCCGGCATCCGGCGCCGCGTCGTGCTCGCGACCAACGTCGCCGAGACGAGCCTCACCGTGCCGGGCATCAAATACGTGGTGGATGCCGGTACCGCTCGCATCTCGCGGTACAGCACTCGCGCCAAGGTGCAGCGACTACCGATCGAGGCGATCAGCCAGGCGAGTGCGAACCAGCGCTCGGGCCGTGCGGGGCGCACGAGCGACGGCATCGCGATCCGGCTGTATTCCGAGGAGGACTTCGCCGGACGGCCGGAGTTCACCGATCCCGAGATCCTGCGGACCGGGCTCGACGCGGTGATTCTGCAGATGCTGTCGATCGGGCTCGGCGACATGGCGGATTTCCCGTTCCTGCAGCCGCCGGACCGCCGGGGCATCCAGGACGGGCTGGACCTGCTGCGCGAGCTCGGGGCGATCGCCCGCGATAGTGCGAGCGGCGGGGACCGCATCACGGGGGTCGGGCGCGAGCTGGCACTGCTTCCGGTCGATCCGCGGTTCGGCAGGATGCTGGTGGAGTCCAAGAAGCACGGCGTCGTGCGCGAGGTCGCCGCCATCGTCGCGGGCCTGTCGATCCAGGACCCGCGCGAGCGTCAGCTCGAGAAGCGGCCACAGGCGGATCAGGCGCATGCC
>JAODAS010000052.1 GCA_025463555.1 Schumannella sp. | reverse complement strand
CTCGCGCAGCAGGACGGGATCGCGTCGGCGACCGTGCTGGCGGACAACACCGGCGCCTGGTCGAGCAGCGGCCTGGTGCGCGGTGAGCTGCAGCCCGGCATCGACGATGCGTCGATCCTGGAGTTGGTCGGGGCGATTCAGGATTATTCGAGCCAGTAGGGTGGCGTGGCCTTCTGGCTCGGGCTCGGCGGACTCGATTTCGGTGTCAGCGCGGGCGACAACGGCAGCACGGTCTCGCTCTGGCGGAAGGTTCTCGACGTTCCCGGCGTGGCGAACGGCATCGTTTTCGACGACGACGTGCGCGTCAGGGCATTGCGCCCGGATGCCGTGGCCGCCCTGGGCGATCTGCTCGCCCTGGACTCCGGCGTTCGTCTCGAGGCCTTCGCCGACAAAGGCGCGCTCGACGCCGATCGCGACGCCGACATCCAGTACGACCAGATCAACACGGCGGCGCTGGAGTACAAGCGTCCCCCCGGCTGCGTGCCCGATGCGGCGGTACTGGATTTCGCGCAGACCCTGGTCGACCGCGACGACGTCCCCGGCGCGACGATCGACCTGTGCGCCGGCATCACGATCGACCTTCCCCTCGATGCGTCTCTCGCGACTGAGGCGGTCGACCTGCGGTCGGAGCTCGACGGCCGGGGCCTGTCCGGCTTCTCGGTGCAGCTCAACGCCGACGACGGCGCCGGCACGACGCATTTCGCCGCGGTCACCCCGGGGGATGCGACCCTGCTGCCGGTGCTCTCGGTGTTCGAGGGTGCGGGCGTCCCACAATTGAGCTACTCGCTCGGGCCGGACGCCAACATCGCCGTCACGGGGTTCACGGTGCCGACGGCGGATCTGGTCGCGCTCGTGCAGAGTTCACCGGTCGCATCCCGTCTCGCCGGGATCGGGCTGGAGGGCGACCCGGTCTCGATCCTCGGGACGTCGGCGCAGCTGCCGTCGCTGCTGGATCAGGCGCTCGCTCTGGATGCCGCCAGCGACGCGTTCGGCTCGGTGACCCTCGGCCAGGGCTTCGGCAGCGTGACCCTTTCTGCGGGCGACGCGGCGCAACCGGATGTCGTGAAGGCCGCCGCCGATCTGCGCTCGTCGGGCGCGACCGACCGTCGTTTCTTCTCCGTCTACTACGCGGCATTCCAGGCGGACATCGCCAACGACGTGGCCGCGCTGAGCGACCCGGGCTACACCGGCGCGGATGTCCTGGAGGCGTTCGTGGCGGCCTGGAACGCGGGCTCTCACTAGCCCACCTGGAGGTCGCCTGGAAAGCTGCAGTATGAGGGCTGGGACCGTGTTTCTGCGGCATACGGTCGGAGCATGTCGACGCCGAAGGCGGCTGATGCGCCGCGAACCATCCGGAGCC
This sequence comes from Schumannella sp., assembly GCA_025463555.1. Taxonomy (GTDB): domain Bacteria; phylum Actinomycetota; class Actinomycetes; order Actinomycetales; family Microbacteriaceae; genus JBDSKH01. The sequence continues at coordinate 11,839 of JAODAS010000052.1, read as the reverse complement.
TGATACCCGCCCGCCTCGACCGGCTGCCCTGGACGCGCTTCCACTGGATGATCGTCGTCGGCCTCGGGTTCAGCTGGATCCTCGACGGCCTCGAGGTGCAGATCGTGTCGCTCGGCGGCTACGAGAACACGCTGCACATGAACGCGACCGACGTGGGGATCGCGGGCACCGTGTATCTGTCGGGACAGGTGGTGGGCGCCCTGGTCTTCGGCAGACTCGCCGACAGCCTGGGCCGCAAGAAGCTGTTCATCCTCACGCTCGCCATCTACCTGGTCGCGAGCGGGATCGCCGGTCTGGCACCGAACGCCTGGTTCTTCTGGATCTTCCGGTTCTTCGCCGGCATGGGCATCGGCGGCGAGTATGCGGCGATCAACTCGGCGATCGACGAGCTGATCCCCGCGAAGTACCGCGGCCGTGTCGACATCGCGATCAACGGCACCTACTGGGCGGGAGCCGCGCTCGGATCCTTCGCCGGCATCTTCCTGCTCGACCAGAACCTGTTCGCCGAAGACATCGGCTGGCGTCTCGCGTTCTTCATCGGCCCGCTGCTCGGTCTGGCCGTGATCGTGCTGCGGCGCCACATCCCCGAATCGCCGCGCTGGCTGATGACGCACGGGCGCGAGGAGGAAGCCGAGAAGACCGTCACCGAGATCGAGGAGGGGATCGAGAGAAACGGCGACCACGAACTCGAAGACGTCTCCGACGATCAGGCGCTCGAGCTCGAACCCCGCAAGCGCACGCCGTTCACGCAGATCTTCCGGGTGCTGCTGCGCGAGCATCCGACCCGCCTTCTCGTCGGCATGTCGATGATGATCACGCAGTCGTTCCTCTACAACGCCATCTTCTTCACCTACTCGCTGGTGCTGCAGAACTTCTACCATCTGCCGGTGGCGTCGGTGCCGCTGATGTTCTTCCCGTTCGCGATCGGCAATCTGCTCGGTCCGCTGCTGCTCGGCCCGCTGTTCGACATCTGGGGCCGGCGTCAGATGATCTTCTGGACGTACGCCATCTCGGCTGTCGTGCTGGCGGTCTCGGCGTTCCTGTTCAGCACCGGGGCGATCACCGCGATCGTGCACGTGATCCTGTGGTGCGTCTCGTTCTTCTTCGCTTCGGCGGGCGCGTCGAGCGCATACCTGACGGTGAGCGAGATCTTCCCGCTCGAGATGCGGTCGCAGGTGATCAGCTACGTCTTCGCGATCGGCCAGGTGTTCGGCGCCGTCGCGCCCGTTCTGTACGCCTCGCTGATCGGCGACGGATCCGACCGGGGTCCGCTGACGATCGGGTATTACCTCGGTGCCGGTGTGATGCTGCTCGGCGGGGTGGTCGCGGCGATCTTCGGGGTCGCCGCCGAGCGGAAGGGTCTCGAGGAGATCGTCGACCCCCTCTCCAAGTCGAATCCGATCCCCACGCAGCAGGCGCGCAAGTAGCCCGGCCAGGTCGGAGGTCGTCCGTAAACTGACGCCATGGCGCGCGGATCGAAACAGCCCGAGGTCGACCAGGTCCCCGACGAGACCGCTCCCGATCTCGCGGCCGCCAAGGTCGAAGCAGACACGCTGACGACCCGCATCCTCGAACTGCGCGAGGCGTACTACGAACGCGAGGCGGCGATCGCCAGCGACGAAGAGTACGACCTGATGATCCGCCGGCTCGAAGAGCTGGAGCGGCTGTTCCCCGAGCTGCAGAGCCAGGACAGCCCGACCCAGACGGTCGGCGGGCGTTCCGACTCGACACTGTTCGCGCCGGTGCGCCACGCCGAGCGCATGCTCAGCCTCGACAACGTCTTCAGCCGCGACGAGTTCCTGGCGTGGGCGGCGAAGGTCGAGCGCGACTCCGGGCGCGCGGTGCACTACCTGTGCGAACTCAAGATCGACGGCCTCGCCATGAACCTGCGCTACGAGAACGGCGTGCTGGTGAGTGCGGCCACTCGCGGCGACGGCGTCGTCGGCGAGGACGTGACCGAGAACGTGAATCTCATCGCGAGCATCCCCAAGCGGCTCGATACACCGCACCCGCCGCCGCTCGTCGAGGTGCGCGGCGAGGTCTTCTTCAATGCGGACGCGTTCGAGCGGCTGAACGCCGTGCAGGCCGAGGCGGGCGATCGGCTGTTCGCGAACCCACGCAATGCCGCATCCGGAAGCCTGCGTCAGAAACGCGAGGGCAAGAACGCCGATGCGATCGCGCGCATGGAGAACCGCATCCGGGGCCTCAGGATGCTCGTTCACGGCATCGGCGCCTGGGCGAACCCGCCTGCCGCGAGCCAGAGTGAGATCTACGCACTGCTCGCCGGCTGGGGGCTGCCCACGGCATCCACGTTCAAGGTCGTCGACAGTCCCCAGAACGCTGCCGACTTCATCGAGTACTACGGCGAGCACCGGCACGACGTCGAGCACGAGATCGACGGCATCGTGCTCAAGGTCGACGAGCTCGCGCTGCACGACGAGCTCGGTGCGACCAGTCGCGCGCCGCGCTGGGCGATCGCCTACAAGTACCCGCCCGAGCAGGTCAACACCAAGCTGCTCGACATCGTCGTCTCGATCGGGCGCACCGGGCGCGCGACTCCGTTCGCGGTGATGGAGAAGGTGCGCGTCGCCGGCTCCGAGGTGCGCCAGGCGACGTTGCACAACCAGGACGTGGTCAAGGCCAAGGGCGTGCTGATCGGTGACACGGTGGTGCTACGTAAGGCGGGCGATGTGATCCCCGAGGTGCTGGGGCCCGTCGTCGAGTTGCGCGACGGCACCGAGCGCGAGTTCGTCATGCCGGCGAACTGCCCCGTGTGCGGAACGCCGCTGGCCCCGGCCAAAGACGGCGACGCCGACCTGCGTTGCCCCAACGCGCGGTCCTGTCCTGCCCAGCTGCGGGGCCGGGTCGAGCACATCGGGTCGAGAGGCGCTCTGGATGTCGAAGGGCTCGGCGAGGTCGGTGCGGCTGCGCTCACGCGGCCGGTCTTCCCGGTGCCCCCGCCCCTCGAGACCGAGGCGGGATTGTTCGCGCTCACGGTTCGCGACCTGTTCGACATCCAGGTGCGGGTGTGGGAGTCGCAGAGCATCGAGACGCCGTATAAGCGCAAGCGTCAGAAGAAGGACGGCGAGTGGGACGGCGGGGTCGACGGCTTCACGGGCGATGCCGAGTACGTCCCGTCGAGCGCCGCGCTCAAGCTGATCGACGAGCTCGAGAAGGCGAAGTCGAAAGAACTGTGGCGGTTCCTCGTCGGGTTGTCGATCCGGCATGTGGGGCCGGTTGCCGCGCGCGCGCTGGCCGGATACTTCGGGTCGCTCGACGCGATCCGGTCGGCGACGCGTGAAGAGCTCGCCGGGGTCGAGGGCGTCGGCGGCATCATCGCGGACGCGGTGCTCGACTGGTTCGAGGTCGACTGGCATCGCGAGATCGTGCAGCAGTGGGCGGCCGCCGGCGTTCCCTGGACCGTGCCCGGGCATCCCGGCCCCGGAGCAGCGGGTGCCGCCGACGGCCCGCTCGCCGGGTTGACCGTGGTGGCGACCGGCTCCCTGGAGGGGTATTCGCGCGAGGAAGCACTGGAGGCGATCCTGCGCGCCGGTGGCAAGGCGGCATCCAGCGTCTCGAAGAAGACCGACTTCGTCGCTGCAGGCCCCGGCGCCGGCTCGAAGCTCGGCAAGGCCGAAGAACTGGGCGTGCGCATCATCGACGCGGCGCAGTTCAAGCTGCTGGTCGAACAGGGGCCCGCCGCGCTCGACTGACCGGGCGGCGTGGTGCTCCCGCGCGTGCCTCAGCCCGCGTGCCTCACCGGGCCGTCTGCGGCGTCCCGCGACTCGAGCACTTCGACCTCGTCGCCGATGTGCAGCGTCGCGCCCGCATCATCCGGGATCAGGTTCGTCGCGAACCAGGTCTTGCCGTCGAAGCGCCGATGCCGCGCGAGTGTGGTGATCGGTTCCATCTGCTTGTCGCCGGTGATCGGATCGAGCGTGGTGAGCACGCACCGTGAGCACCCCTTCACCACGCGGAACGTGGCGTCCCCGATCCGGATGCGGGTCCAGCCGTCTTCGGCGAACGGTGCCGCGCCCGACACGATCAGGTTCGGCCGGAACCGGTTCATCGGCAGCGGACCCTCATCGGGGCGCGGGCCTTCCGCGATCCAGTCGTTGAGTTGCGCGAGCGAGTTCTGCGACGCGAGCAGCATCGGGTAGCCGTCGGCGAACGAGACCACGTCTCCGGGCCGGGAGAACGCGGGGTTGGCCGGTCGCCGGGTGGGGTCGTCCAGGTACACCAGGTGCACCGAGAGCCCGAGCACGGCGCTCAGCCAGGCGTCCGCCAGAGGACCGGCCGAGGCGGCGACGACCGTGTCATCCCAGATCTGCACATCGCCGGTGGGGGAGCGAGGGGTGTCGACGACGAGCGGCTCCGCCCCGGCCGTCGTCAGACGCAGGCCACCGTCGAGCAGCTCGGGCACGATGCGCAGCATGCCGTGCACCTCGCGCGCGGTCACGGCCTCGGCGGCGTCATCCACCACCATCCAGCGGCGGTCGCCCACGAGCCCCCAGGGCTCGATCCGGGCGCTGTCGAGGTCTTCGCCGCGGAACGATTTCACCGGGTAGCGACGCAGTCCGGTGAGGGTGATCGGCACCCTCCCACCCTAGGCACCGGGAGTGCTCCAGCGGGTCGTGAAACGGCCTCGGCGGAGCTTCCGTGGAACGCATCGGGGTACATCTCACGGCACGCGATCCGCGAGCCTGTTCCCGGAATTTCGGTAACAAAACCCGCTCGTTCTATCCCTCAAAGGTGGGACATGTCCCCCGATCGGGGTACAAATCGGCCCGTATGGGTATGAAAACGGTCACGAACAGGCTTCTACCCCCTTTCGGGTGGCACTCCCAGGTACGATTCAGGTGCGGTGACGCGGGTCGTGCTGGGCGACGCGCGGGCCGCGCTGGGCGATGGGATTACCCGAATCGTGCTGTTGGACGTCACAGCCGTTCTATCTGCCTCGGCGACGCTGAATTCTGTCGCCGAGGCCTTCAGTGTGCCCGCCGCCAGCCCGGTCGCGATCGTCGCCCCCGCCGCGCCCTCGGCGGAGCAGGCCGCGTGGGCCTCCGCCACCCAGCCCCAGCAGAACACCCAGCCCCAGCAAGACACCCAGCCGCAGGTCGATCAGCCTGCCGACCCGCAGGCCTCCCGCGCCCTCACCCAGCTGGACGACCTCGCCTCCTTCTCGCGCGCCCAGCTCGCGTCGTGGGCGAGCGACCCCTCTGCGATCGCCGACCTGCTCGCCACCCAGCCGGCGGCGGCGGAGGTCGCGGACTGGTGGTCGACGACGGATGCCTCGGCACGCATCCGCCTGACCGCCGCGGTCCCCGAGGTGGTGGGCAACCTCGAGGGCGTGCCCTACGCGGTGCGCGATTCGGCGAACCGCCTCTTCCTCGACTCTCAGTTGTCGTCGATCCAGCGGCGGATGACCGATGGTTCCGCCGGACGTGCCGCCACGGAGCAGTTGCAGGCGCAGCTGCACATGCTGCAGCAGGTGGATGCGGCGCTCGAGACCGGCGAGAGTGGGCTGACGCGTTCCCTGCTGAATCTGGATGTCGCGGGCGGCGGCCGCGCGGTGATCGCGGTCGGCGATCTGTCGAGCGCGGACTACGTCAGCTTTCTGGTGCCCGGGATGTTCTACAGCGTCGACAGCGAGATCGGCAGCTGGGCGGATGCGGCGGACCAGCTCGCCGTCGATCAGTCGCGGTGGCTCTCGGTGCTGACCCCCGCACAGCACAGCGGCCCCGCCCAGACCGTCGCCACCGTCGCCTGGATCGGGTACCAGACCCCCAGCGTCGTCAATGTCGCGTCCCTCGATCTCGCGCGAGAGGGACGCGATGCTCTCACCCGGTCGCTGCGCGGACTGGATGCGACCCGTCCCGCTTCTGCGGGCGCCCCGTACGTCTCGGTGCTCGCCCACTCGTACGGTGCGACGGCTGCGCTCCTCGCCCTGCAAGAGAACGACGTCACCGTCGATGCGCTCGCCATGGTCGGCTCGCCGGGCAGCCCGGCCGGCAACGTCGGCCAGCTCCGCGTGCGGAACGGCAACGTCTGGGTGGCGGATGCGGCGCTCGACCCGATCGCCAGCACGGGTGTGTTCGGCAGCCAGCCGCTGAGCGCCGAGTATGGCGCCCACCACTTCGGTGTCGGGGGTGCGCGTGATCCGCTGACCGGCCGCGAGCTTGCCGGCTCCGTCGGGCACGTCGACTATTTCACCGCCGGCAGCGAATCGTTCCGCAACATGGCGCTGATCGGCATCGGCCAGGGTCGCCTGGTGCTCGACGCTTCGGGCGCGACGGCCGCGGCCCCCCGCGCCCTCGCGGGTTGAGTAGCGCGCCGAAGGCACGCCTCGCTGGTTGAGTAGCGCGCCGAAGGCACGGCTCGCTGCTTGAGTAGCGCGCCGAAGGCACGCGTGTCGAAACCCTAGACTTGCCAGGTGTCGTCCCCAGAAATCACCCCCGAGGTCGTCTCTCATCTGGCGAACCTGGCTCGCATCGCGTTGACTCCCGCCGAGGTGCAGAAGCTGACCGGAGAGCTCGGCGTCATCGTCGAGTCGGTGGCGAAGGTGACCGAGGTCGCGACGCCCGATGTGCCGGCGACCAGCCACCCCATCCCGTTGGGTACGGTGACGCGCCCCGATGTGGTCGGCCCGACGCTGACCACCGAGCAGGCGCTGTCCGGAGCGCCCGAGCACGAGCTCGGTCAGTTCAAGGTCTCGTCGATCCTGGGCGAAGAGCAGTGAGCGCCGCAGCGAGCGACCTGATCCGCCTGCCCGCTCACGAACTCGCCGACAAGCTGGCCTCGGGCGAGGTCTCGAGTGTCGAGGCGACCCAGGCGCACCTGGACCGGATCGCGGCGGTCGACGGCGACATCCACGCGTTCTTGCATCTGAATGCCGCGGCTCTGGCCACCGCCGCAGAGATCGACCGGCGTCGCGCTGCGGGCGACAAGCTCGCACCCCTCGCGGGGGTGCCGGTTGCGATCAAGGACGTGCTCTGCACGATCGACATGCCCTCGACGGCGGGGTCGAGGATTCTCGAGGGCTGGGTTCCGCCCTACGACGCGACGGTCGTCGCCCGCATGCGCGAGGCCGGCCTGGTGCCGCTGGGCAAGACCAACATGGACGAGTTCGCGATGGGCTCGTCGACCGAGCACTCGGCGTACGGCGCGACGCACAACCCGTGGGATCTGTCGCGCATCCCCGGCGGGTCCGGTGGAGGCTCTGCCGCAGCGGTCTCGTCGTTCGAGGCGCCGCTCGCGCTCGGGTCGGACACGGGTGGCTCGATCCGCCAGCCCGCGGCCGTGACCGGTTCCGTCGGCATGAAGCCGACCTACGGCGGCGTGTCGCGCTACGGTGCGATCGCGCTGGCGTCGTCGCTCGATCAGGTCGGTCCGGTGACGCGCACCGTCATGGATGCGGCTCTGCTGCACGACGTGATCGGCGGGCACGACCCGCGCGACTCGACCTCGATCCCGGATGCGTGGCCCTCGTTCTCGCAGGCCGCGCGCGCCGGAGCGCGCGAGGGTTCGGTGAAGGGGCTGAAGATCGGCGTCGTCGCGGAGATGTCGAAGGAGTCGCAGGGCTTCCAGCCGGGTGTGCTGCAGCGTTTCACCGAATCGCTGGCAATGCTCGAGGCGCAGGGCGCCGAGTTGGTCGAGGTGTCGGCCCCGTCGTTCGAGTACGCGATCGCGGCGTACTACCTGATCCTGCCGGCGGAGGCCTCGAGCAACCTCGCCAAGTTCGACTCGGTGCGGTTCGGCATGCGCGCCTCCGTTCCGGGCGGGACGGTCGAGGATGTCATGGCCGCGACCCGCGAAGCCGGTTTCGGTGACGAGGTGAAGCGTCGCATCATCCTCGGCACCTACGCGCTCTCGGCCGGATACTACGACGCCTACTACGGCTCGGCGCAGAAGGTGCGCACGCTGATTCAGCGTGACTTCGAGGCGGCGTTCGCGCAGTGCGATGTGCTCGCGACGCCGGCGGCTCCGACGACGGCGTTCAAGCTGGGCGAGAAGATCGACGACCCGCTGGCGATGTACCTGAACGACCTGACGACGATTCCCGCGAACCTGGCCGGCGTTCCCGGAATCGCGCTGCCCTCGGGGCTGGCGCCCGAAGACGGGCTGCCGACGGGCATCCAGTTCATGGCTCCCGCGCGTGAGGACGCGCGCCTCTACACTGTGGGCGCAGCCCTAGAGGCGCTCCTGGTCTCCTCGTGGGGTGGTCCGCTGCTGTCCAAGGCGCCCTCGCTGGTTGAGTAGCGCCGAAGGCGCGTGTCGAAAGCAGGGCTTAGGACCCACCGTTCCCTTTCTCCGGTGAGAACCATCACCCCATGAGCAACCCCAGCTCTTCCTCCACGTACGGGTCGCTCTCGCCCAGCGCATCGAGTTCGCTCTTGAGCGCGGTCTGCATCGCGAGCGCCTCATCCCGCCGCCCGAGATTGCGCAGCGTCCAGGCGATCATCCACTTCGCGATGCGGGTCGCCTCGGGGTCGTCACGCTGCTCGCGCTCGGCCAGAGCCTGCTCGAACACGTTCAGCGCCGCATCCCAGTCGCCCAGCTCGGAGTAGGTCATGCCGAGGTTGTTGAGGAGCGACGCGACCCAGTTCGGCGCCGAGTCGCGGGCCTCACGCAGCGCGGTCTCGTGCGCCGCGATCTGCTCATCGAGGGGCGCCACGAGCGCGAGCATGTGCAGCGCGTCGACCCGCAGGTCGCCCGCCGCGGATGCCGCCGCCGCCTCGAAGAACGGTCGCGCGGCATCCGGATCGCCCGCGGTTCGCAGCAGCCGGCCGCGCTCGATCGCGACATTCGGATGGCCGGGGGGCAGCTCATCCAGGATCGCGCGCGCGGCGGCGAACTCGCCCTCGAGCCCGAGCGCGCGGGCGCGCTGAGTCTGCTCGATGATCGGGTCTGTCATGGCGACATTGTCGCGCGTCCGTGCGAGGCTGGCGAGGATGCCTCGCCCCACGATCTCGTCCCCGGCCACGCCGCGGGCGTTCCCGTTGCTGTGGGGCGGCACGGCATCCGCCAACCTCGCCGACGGCATCACACTGGCCATCGCGCCGCTTCTGGCGGCGGCGATCACGCGGGATCCGGCGCTCGTCGCGGCGCTCGTGGTGGCGCAGCGGTTGCCGTGGTTCCTGTTCGTGCTGTTCTCCGGCGTGATCGTCGACAGGTTCGACCGGCGCCTGCTGCTGGTGCTCGGCAACCTGGTGCGGTTCGTGGCGCTCGGCATGGTCACCGTCGCTCTCGGGATGGGGGTGCGCGAGCTCTGGATCCTGTACATCGCGGCATTCCTGCTCGGCTGCGCCGAGACCATCGTCGATAACGCGTCGCTCGCGATCCTGCCGCAGCTGATCCGCCGTGACCGCATCCAGGATGCGAACGGGCGCATTTTCGCGACCCAGTCGATTTTGAATGAACTCGTCGGTCCACCACTCGGCGCCCTCATCTTCGCGCTGTCGGCGGTGGCCTCGTTCGCGTCCGGCAGCGCCGCGTTCCTGCTCGCGACGGTGATCTACTTCCTGCTGCCGCGGCGCGTGCGCGACGCGGCACCGTCGGCAGTGGCGACCCAGTCGGTGTGGAAGTCGGTGGGCGAAGGCATCCGCATCTTCGGCCGCACGCCGATTCTGATCGTCATGGCCGGTTCGGCGGCGGTCATCAACTTCTGCACGTCGGGTACCGGTGCGATCCTCGTGCTCTTCGCGCAAGACCGCCTCGGGCTGAACGACGCCGGCTACGGTCTGGTTCTCGCCGCCGCGGCGATCGGCGGCATCCCGGCCGGGCTGGTCGGGCCGGCGATCATCCGCCGGGTGGGCGAGGGCCCGGTGTGGATCGGGTCGACGCTCGCCGCCGGACTCGGGTTCGGCTTCGCCGCCACGACCACCTCTCCGATCGTGGTGGCTGTGGTGTGGGCGGTCACGAACTTCGGGTTCACGCTCGGCAACATCATCGCGATCTCGGTGCGGCAGACGGCGATTCCGAACGAGATGCTCGGCCGGGTCACCAGCGTGTACCGCCTGCTCGCCGTCGGAGTGATGCCGCTCGGCGCGCTGGTCGGGGGACTGGTGGCCTCGAGGTTCGCGCTGACGGCACCGTTCTGGGTGGCGGGAGCGGGGATGGTTCTGCTTGCGATCGTTACGGCCCCGTACATCCGCACCGCGCGTATTCGCCGGATCACCGGGGGCGCGGACCAGCCGACGCCGGATGCGCCGCCGGTGGCGGGGGCGAGCTCCGAGTAGGGAGGATGGGGGTGTGGATCTCGTCTTCCTGCTGATCGTGATCGCCTCGGCGACGGCCGGCAGTGCGGTGATGCGGGCTCGAGGGCAGTCGCTGCGCTGGCCGCTGATGACGATCGGGATCGCCGTAGTCACCCTCGTGCTCAGCGTGCTCGCACTGTTCGACGAGGGGATGCTCGCGTCGCTCGGGCGTAACCGCGACGCGTTGCTCGCGGGGGAGTGGTGGCGCATCGTCACCCCGCTCTTCGCGCAAGACGGCGGCTGGCCCGGTCTGATCTTCAACATCGTCGCGCTGCTGGTGCTCGGCGGGTTCATCGAGATCGCACTCGGGGGGTGGATGCTCGTGGTCACCTATTTCGTTTCGGGCCTGCTGACGGAGGTGGTGGCGTACACCCTGCTGCCGGGTCAGGGTTTCGCCGGAAACTCGATCGCGAACTTCGGGGTTGCGGGCGCTCTCGCCGTGATCGGAGTCGGCGCGACATCGGACCTGCGGGTGCGGGTGCTCGCGATCGTGAGCCTCGCCGCCGGTGCGTTTTTGCTGGTGACCCTGAACCTGCACGGCGCCGGCTACGCGATCGGCGCGCTGATCGGTGTCGGCTATGTGCTGCTGACGCGGTCGAAGGATCGGCCCAGGATCTCGGCCAAGAGCGTCGCACCGGGGAGTCCGGGCGAGTCGAGCGCCGGGTCGTAGATGCAGAGGTCCATGCCGCGGACCCTGTCGTCCGCGAGCAACGGCTGAAGCACCGCGACGAGTTCGTCGGGCGTGAAGCCGTTCGGCTCGGGGCTGTCGACCGCCGGCAGGAAGCTCGGGTCGAGGATGTCGGCGTCGACGTGGACCCAGACGGTGTCGGTCGTGAGGGCTTCCAGGGCTTCGGCCGCCGTGCTCACCTGCGTGAACGGCAGCGGCTCGGGTTGCGGGTCGCGGATGCCGATGGTGACGACGTCTTCGTCTCGGAGGAGGGGACACCGATTCTCGAGGTTCGTGAGGGCGTGGCCACCGCGACCTGTCGCCACCGCGAGTTCTTCTCCGGCCAGGGCGTCGACAGCCTCGTGCCGAAAATCGCTGTGCGCATCGATGAACACGAGACCCGGGGGCCCGGCGCGCTTCAGCGCGAGCAAGGGCCCCAACAGGACACTGCAGTCCCCGCCGAGAACCAGGACGCTGGTTGAGTAGCGGCCCAGGGGGCCGCGTGTCGAAACCAGCGACTCGACGGTGTCGGCGAGTTCGATTGTGAACCCGAGTATCGCCTCAGCGTTGAACGGCGCACCCCCCGGCATCCACCCTTCGATGTCGTAACCCGGGACGCTGACTCCTCCGGCGTCGACGACCGAGCCGGCCACGACATCCGTCAATCTCTCGATCAGCCCCGCCGCGCGCTCGGTCGCGGCTAGACGGTCGACACCGGAGATCACGCCGCCCGATCCGGGTCGTAGACCGAGGTTCGAGGGGGCGTCGAGCACCGCGAGTCGCATGCGGCCAGTGTGCCGGGTGCCGCCGACGCGGGGGAGAGCCCCTATTCGCCGATGTCCTCGTTCCAGAGGTCGGGGTTGTCGGCGATGAACTTCGCCATGACCTCGATGAGTTCGGGGTCGTTGAGCACGGT
>JAODAS010000040.1 GCA_025463555.1 Schumannella sp. | reverse complement strand
ATGGTGCGGGCCGTTCAGGATGCGGGGGGCCGGGTCGCCGTGGTGTCCGGCGGCTTCCATGAGGTGATCGATCCGATCGCTGAGCAGCTGGGACTCGACCATTGGCGCGCGAACCGCCTGGAGGTGTCCGGCGGACTCCTGACCGGCGGGCTCATCCCGCCGATCGTCGACGCGGCTGCCAAGGCCGACGCTCTGCGCGAATGGGCCGCCGCGGCGGGGCTCCCGCTCTCGCAGACCGTCGCCGTGGGCGACGGCGCGAACGACCTTCCGATGATGGCGATCTGCGGCCTCGCGGTGGGCTTCGACGCCAAGGCGCCGGTGCGGGACCTGGCCGACGTCCTGCTCGACGAGCGGGACCTCTCCCTGCTGCTGCCCCTGATGGGTCTGACGGTCGCGCAGAGGGGCTAGTGCCCCATGCCGAGTCCCCCGTCGACGGGGATGACAGCGCCGGAGATGTAGCCCGCGTCGTCGGAGGCGAGCCAGACGATCACCTTGGCGACCTCGGACGCGGATGCGAACCGGCCCGCCGGGATCGACTTCTTGTAGTCCGTCTGTTGCTGCTCGGGCAGCTCCGCGGTCATGTCGGTCTCGATGAAGCCGGGCGCGACCACGTTCGCGGTGATGCCCCGGCCTCCGAGTTCCCGGGTGATCGAGCGGGCCATTCCCACGAGTCCGGCCTTCGAGGCCGAGTAGTTCACCTGGCCGGCGCTGCCGAGCAGCCCGACGACGCTGGAGACCAGGATGATGCGCCCGAACCGGGCCTTCAGCATCCCCTTGGACGCCCGCTTCACCACCCGGAACGATCCGCCGAGATTGGTGTCGACGACCGTATCGAAATCCTCGTCGGACATGCGCATGAGCAGGGTGTCCCGCGTGATGCCCGCATTGGCGACGACGACCTCGACCGGGCCGAGCTTGTCCTCCACCTCGGCGAAGGCCGCATCCAGAGCCCCGGTGTCGGTCACGTCGGCGCGAACGGTGAGGGTGCCCGCCGGTCCTTCCCCGGAACGTGCCGTGACCGCGACCCGGTGACCCTGGGCCACGAACTCCTCGGCGATGGCGAACCCGATGCCGCGGTTGCCGCCGGTGACGAGGACGGTGCGAGCAGTCATGCGCGCCAGCCTACCGACCGGCGCGCGCGTAGGCTGAACCCGAGCCCATGCGCACGAAGCCCACCGCCATCACGGAGCTCCCGCCCTCCCCGGACGACGAGCGTCGCTCCCGCATGGTCAGGTATTCGATCGCGATGGGCATCCGGCTGGTCTGCATCGCGCTCGTGGTGGTGCTCCCCGACTTCTGGAAGATCGTCCCGGCGATCGGAGCGCTGGCCCTGCCCTATTTCGCCGTCGTCATCGCGAACAACGTGAGGCGCACGGGCGGATCCACTGTCGCTCGTCCCGGAGCCCTCGCGCGGAGGACCCCCGAGAAGGACGCCGCATGATCGGGTTCGGCGACGACATCTCGACCCGGTGCTCGTCGGCAGGCTGCTCCGCGGACGCGACGTGGCGCGTCAACTGGCGCAATCCCCGCATCCACACCCCCGATCGCGTGAAGGTCTGGCTCGCCTGCGACGCGCACCGCACGACCCTGAGCGAGTACCTCTTGACCCGCGGATTCCCGGTGGTCGTGACCGCACTCGATCAGCCCGTCGAACTCGTGCCGGATCGCGCATGAACGGCGTGCAGCGCTGGGGCGGCTACGTCGCGCTCGTGATCGTCTTCGCGATGGCCTGCGGCCTGTTGTCGTGGTGGCAGTGGTCGCGCCGCGCCGAGACGGTCGCCGAGATCCAGCGCGTCGAGACCAACTACGACGCAGCGCCCGCAGACGTGGACCAGGTTCTGCCGGCGCTCGACTCGTGGCGGATCGCGGACGAGTGGATGCCGGTCGAGCTTCACGGGCACTACCTGACCGACCAGCAGCTTCTGGTGCGCAATCGGCCGTACAACGGGGCGTCCGGGTACGAGGTGCTCGTGCCGCTCCAACTCGCCGACGGGCGGGTCTTCGTCGTGGACCGCGGCTGGATCCCGGTGGGCGCGTCGATCGAGGCACCGGATGCGGTGCCCGCCGCTCCGTCGGGCGACGTCACCGTCGTCGCGCGCCTGAAGCCCGGCGAGCCCGAACTGCCGGGTCGCACGGCGCCGCCGGGGCAGCTGGCCACGATCCATCTGCCCAGCGTCGCGGCACTGGTCGGATCGCACACCTTTACCGGCGCATACGGACTGCTGGCGAGCGAGGATCCGGTCGGCCCCGACCCCCGCCCGGCTCCGGCCCCGAAGCCGGCCGCCGACGAGGGTCCGCACCTGTCGTATGCGATCCAGTGGATCGCCTTCGGCATCCTGGCCTTCATCGGGCTGTTCTGGGCGATCCGGCGCGAGAGGCGCATCGCGGCGCTGCCCTCGGGTGAGCAGGCTGCCGCACGCGCGCCCCGGCAGCGCGGCTCCGTGGACTCGGACTACGAGGACGCTGTCGTCGACGCCGGCTCTCGCTGAGCCCCGGCGGGCCGAGGCTGTCGGGCCGAGGCTGTCAGGCCAGGCTGGTCAGGCCAGGCTGATCAGGTCGGCGTAGTCGGGGTTCCAGTGGTCCTCGACCCCGTCGGGCAGGATCAGCACGCGCTCGGGATTGAGCGCCTCCACCGCGCCCTCGTCGTGCGACACCAGCACGACGGCCCCCGAGTAGCCGGCCAGTGCTCCGAGGATCTCTTCGCGGCTTGCAGGGTCGAGGTTGTTGGTGGGCTCGTCGAGCAGCAGCACATTCGCTCCCGAGACGACGATCATCGCCAGCGCCAGCCGGGTCTTCTCCCCGCCCGACAGCACGCCGGCAGGCTTGTGGCCGTCGTCGCCGGTGAACAGGAACGAGCCGAGCACCTTGCGCGCCTCGGTCTCGGTCAGTTGCGGAGACGCGCCGACCATGTTCTGCAGCACGGTGCGGTTCACGTCGATGGTCTCGTGTTCCTGCGCGTAGTACCCGACGCGTAGGCCGTGTCCCGCCTCGACCTGGCCGGTGTCCGGCTTGTCGACCCCGGCGAGGATGCGCAGCAGCGTCGTCTTGCCTGCACCATTCAGCCCGAGGATGACGACCTTCGATCCCCGGTCGATCGCCAGGTCGACGGCGGTGAAGATCTCGAGCGAGCCATAGCTCTTCGACAGGTCGGAGGCGCTGAGCGGCGTGCGGCCGCAGGGGGCCGGCTCCGGGAACCGCAGCTTCGCGACCCGGTCGGCGACACGCACCTCGTCAAGCCCCGCCAGCATCTTCTCGGCACGCGCGACCATCTGGTGGGCGGCAGCGGCCTTGGATGCCTTGGCGCCGAACCGCGCTGCCTGCAGCTGGAGGGTGGTCGCCTTCTTCTCGACGTTGACCCGCTCCTTCTTGCGGCGGTCCTCGTCGGCCTCGCGTTGTTTGAGGTAGTTCTTCCAGCCCATGTTGTAGATGTCGATGACCTGGCGGTTGGCATCGAGGTAGAAGACCTTGTTGACGACCTCCTCGATGAGGAACACATCGTGGCTGATCACGATCACGCCGCCTGCATAGGTCTTCAGGAACTCGCGCAGCCACACGACCGAGTCGGCGTCGAGGTGGTTGGTCGGCTCATCGAGGATCATGGTGTCGGCACCCGAGAACAGGATGCGTGCGAGCTCGATGCGCCGCCGCTGGCCGCCGCTCAGGGTCTTGAGAGGCTGATCCAGGATGCGGTCGGGCAGCGCGAGGTTGGATGCGATCGCCGCCGCCTCGGCTTCGGCCGCGTACCCGCCGAGCGCCAGGAAGCGATCCTCGAGCCTGGAGTACGCATCCATGCCCGCCTGGCTGACCGCGGCATCCGTGCTCGCCATGTCGAGCGTCGACTGCTGCAACTGCAGCACGATGTGCCCGAGCCCCCGGGCGTCGAGGATGCGGGTGCGCGCGGTGTCGTCGAGGTTGCCGGCGCGCGGGTCCTGGGGCAGGTAGCCGATCTCACCCGTGCGCTCGATGCTGCCGTTGGCGGCCTCCGCCTGCCCCGCGAGGGTCTTGGTCAGGGTCGTCTTGCCGGCGCCGTTGCGGCCGACCAGCCCGATCTTGTCGCCCCTGTCGACGCGGAACGAGACGTCGTCCATGAGAACGCGTGCACCGACGCGGATCTCGAGGTCATGCACGGCGAGCACGGTTACGTCCCGTTTCTTGTGGAGGGTGTCGACAAAGGGGCCAGAAGGGCCAGCCCGCTAGTCTAACCGTCAGGAGTTGTCGCGAATTCCTCCCCCAACCCCGACGCTAGGAACGATCATGACCGCCCTCGCCCCCACCGCCCCCCGCCGCCTGGTTCTCGCCGACCGGGTGTTCCCCCGCCACCTCGCGATCAGCGCGATCGAGATCGTGGCAGGCGCCGGCCTCACCGCTCTCCTGGCCCAGCTCGTGATCCCGCTGTGGCCGGTTCCCATCACCGGGCAGACCTTCGCGGTCCTGTTCGTCGGCGCAACGCTCGGATCGGTCCGTGGCGCCCTCGCCATGGGCCTCTACCTCGTCGTCGGCGTCCTCGGGGCACCGATCTTCGCCGCCGGCGGGTCCGGCAGCCTCATCGGCTCGACATCGGGCGGGTTCGTGATCGGCTTCGTCGTCGCGGCGTTCGCGACCGGATTCCTCGCCGAGCGCCAGTGGGACCGCAAGGTGCTGCGCACGTTCGTGGCGTTCGCGGCGGGCACGGTGATCATGTACGCCTTCGGGCTGCCGTGGCTGTACGCGGTGCTGAGCACGTTCGATGCGGCGACGATGACCCAGTACTTCGGCACCACCGACGTGTTCGCGGCGACCATCCAGGGCGGCCTCGTGCCGTTCCTGGTAGGAGACACCGTGAAGGCGATCCTCGCCGCGGTCCTGCTGCCGGTGACATGGAAGCTGCTGGCGCGACGCGCCCCGAAGCCCGCGGCCGAATAGCGCAGGGACAGCGCGCGAGCAGCGAACTCGGCTAGATCGAGAACCCGATCGCGCGCATCATGTCGCGGCCGTCGTCGGTGATCCGCTCGGGACCCCACGGCGGCATCCACACCCAGTTGATGCGGAAGCGCTCCACGAGCCCGTCGAGTGCCTGGGCGGTCTGCTCTTCGATCACATCGGTCAAGGGGCAGCCGGCCGAGGTCAGCGTCATGGAGATGATCAGCGCGTCGTTCTCGTCATCCCAGGCCAGGTCGTAGATCAGCCCGAGGTCGACGATGTTGACCCCGAGCTCGGGGTCGATGACGTCTTTGAGGCCCTCTTCGATGGTGTCGAAGAGCTTGGGCTCGAGAGCGGTGGGCATGGAATCAGGGTACCTGGGAGACCCGGTCTACGCCTGGGACACGAGGTAGCGGTCGTAGCCCTCGTCTTCGAGCCGGTCGGCGAGCTCGCGCCCGCCCTCTTCTGCGACCCTGCCGTCGACGAACACGTGCACGAAATCGGGCGTGATGTAGCGCAGGATGCGCGTGTAGTGAGTGATCAGCAGGATGCCGAGCCCGGTGTTGTCGTGGGCGCGGTTGACGCCCTCCGACACGATCTTGAGCGCATCGACATCGAGACCGGAGTCGGTCTCGTCGAGCACGGCGAACTTCGGTTTGAGCAGCTCGAGCTGCAGGATCTCGTGACGCTTCTTCTCGCCGCCCGAGAAGCCCTCGTTGACATTGCGCGCCGCGAACTCCGGATCCATGCGGAGGTTGCCCATGGCCTGCTTGACGCTGGCGCCCCATCCGCGGATGGCGGGCGCCTCGCCGTCGATCGCCGTCTTCGCGGTGCGGAGGAAGTTGGTGACCGTCACGCCGGGGATCTCGACCGGGTACTGCATCGCCAGGAACAGGCCGGCGCGCGCGCGCTGGTCGACCGGCATGGCCAGCACGTCGTCCCCGTCGAAGGTGATCGACCCGCCCTCGACCTTGTAGCGCGGGTGACCGGCGATCGTGTACGCCAGCGTCGACTTGCCGGAGCCGTTCGGTCCCATGACCGCATGGATCTCACCCTCGTTGATGGTGAGATCCACGCCCTTGAGGATGTGCTTGGTGCCCTGGTCGGTTTCGATCGAGACCTTGAGGTCCTTGATGGCGAGAGTGCTCATGCCTGCTTCTTTTCTGTGTCGATTCGCGCTTCTGGGTCAATCCAGATGTCACCGTCGATGATCTCGACGGCGAAGACGGGGACCGGCTCGTAGGCCGGAAGGCTGAGGGGCTTGCCGGTGGTGAGCTCGAACTTCGAGCCGTGCGCCCAGCATTCGAGGGTGTCATCCTCGACGAAGCCCTCGCTCAGCGAGATGTCGCCGTGCGTGCAGGTGTCGCCGATGGCGTGCACGATTCCGGCGGAATCGAGGACAACGGCGATCGGGATGCCGTCGAGCACGACGCGCTTGGCCGCATCCGGAGCCAGGTCGGTCAGCGGGAACACCTTGGTGGCGGTCATGCGACCACCTGCTCGAGCTCGGCTTCGAGGGCCGCGAGCAGGCGCTTCTCGAGGTGCGGTTCGCCGATCTTCTGCACGATCTCGCTCAGGAACCCCAGCACGACCAGTCGTCGCGCCTCGTCTTCGGTGATGCCCCGGGACTGAAGATAGAACAGATGCTCGTCGTCGAAACGCCCGGTCGCGCTCGCGTGGCCGGCTCCGGCGATGTCGCCCGTCTCGATCTCGAGGTTCGGGATGGAGTCGGCTCGGGTTCCCTCGCTGAGCACGAGATTGCGGTTCTGCTCGTAGCTGTCGGTTCCGGTCGCCGCGCGCCCGATGAGCACATCGCCGATCCAGACCGTGTGCGCGCCCGCCCCGTTCAGCGCGCCCTTGTACGTGACGCGGCTTTTGGACTGGGGGGCGTCGTGATGCACGAAGACCTGCTGCTCGAGGTGCTGGCCGGCGTCGGCGAAGTAGACACCGAGCATCTCGACGTCCGAGCCCGGCCCGGCCAGGTGCGTCGACGGGTTCACCCGGACGATCGACCCGCCCAGCGACACCACGATGTGCTTGAGCCGTGCATCGCGCTCGACCCGCGCGAAATGACTGGCCAGGTGGATGGCGTCGTCGCCCCATTCCTGCAGCGACACGACGGTGAGATGGGCGCCCTCCCCCACCAGGATCTCGACGTTCTCCGCGATGTGGCCGGATCCGCGCGAGTCGAGCACCACCAGTCCGGTGCTGTTCGGCGCCGCGGTGACGAGCACGTGTCCCGCACGAGGGGCGGTACCGAGGTCGGAACGGGTGACCGTCAGCGCCACCGGGTCCTCGCTCGTGACCGCGATGTGCAGCGCCTTGTCGAACGTGCTCCAGGCGTTGGCGGCGGCCCGGTCCTCGGGAATCCCCGCGGTTCCGATGCGCGCGTCGCTGCGGTCGAGCCACTCGACGACGGTGCCGGGAACCTCCGGGTAGAGGATCGCGTACGGCGATCCGTCGAGTTCGCCGTCGATCAGGTCGCGCAGCCGGTCGACGGGGCTGAACTTCCAGTCGACCTCGCGACCGGTGACTGCGGCGAAATCGTCGTGATCAGCGCTCTTGAAGCGCTCGGAACGGGTCTGGACCGGCTTGTAGGGCTCGGTCGCAGGGAGGACGACCGACATCTAGCCGACGCTGCCTTCCATGCTCATCTCGATGAGCTTGTTGAGCTCGAGGGCGTACTCCATCGGCAGTTCGCGCGCGATGGGCTCGATGAATCCGCGCACGATCATCGCCATGGCCTCATCCTCGGGCATGCCCCGCGACATCAGATAGAACAACTGCTCTTCGCTGACGCGCGACACCGTCGCCTCGTGACCGAGCTGAACGTCATCGACCCGGATGTCGATCGACGGGTAGGTGTCGGAGCGCGAGATCGTGTCGACCAGCAGTGCGTCGCACCGCACGGTGTTGGCGGAGTGGTGGGCGTTGGCGTCGACCCGGACCTCTCCGCGGTAACCGGCGCGGCCCCCGCCGCGCGCGATCGACTTGGAGACGATCGAGGACGTCGTGTACGGCGCCATGTGGATCATCTTGGCCCCCGCATCCTGGTGCTGGCCCGGACCCGCGAAAGCGACCGACAGCGTCTCGCCCTTCGCGTGCTCGCCGACCAGGTAGATCGAGGGGTACTTCATCGTCACCTTGGAGCCGATGTTGCCGTCGATCCACTCCATGGTCGCGCCCTCGTGCGCGATGGCGCGCTTGGTGACCAGGTTGTAGACGTTGTTCGACCAGTTCTGGATCGTCGTGTACCGCACGCGGGCGTTCTTCTTGACGATGATCTCGACGACCGCGGAGTGCAGCGAGTCGCTCTTGTAGATCGGCGCCGTGCAGCCCTCGATGTAGTGCACGTACGAGCCCTCGTCGGCGATGATCAGCGTCCGCTCGAACTGCCCCATGTTCTCGGTGTTGATGCGGAAGTAGGCCTGAAGCGGGATCTCGACGTGCACGCCCTTGGGCACGTACACGAACGAACCGCCCGACCACACCGCGGTGTTGAGCGCCGCGAACTTGTTGTCGCCGGAGGGGATGACGGTTCCGAAGTACTCCTGGAACATCTCGGGGTGCTCGCGCAGCGCCGTGTCCGTGTCCATGAAGATGACGCCCTGTGCTTCGAGGTCTTCACGGATCTGGTGGTAGACCACCTCGGACTCGTACTGCGCCGCGACACCGGCGACGAGACGCTGTCGCTCCGCCTCGGGGATTCCGAGCCGCTCGTAGGTGGCCTTGATGTCGTCCGGAAGCTCTTCCCAGCTGGTCGCCTGCTTCTCAGTGGAGCGCACGAAGTACTTGATGTTGTCGAAGTCGATGCCGGTCAGATCGGCACCCCACGTCGGCATCGGCTTCATGCCGAAGAGCTTGAGCGCCTTGAGGCGGTTCTTGAGCATCCACTCGGGCTCGTTCTTGAGCGCGGAGATGCCCGTGACGACCTCGTCGTTCACACCGCGCCGGGCGGTGGCGCCGGCGGCGTCGGAGTCGGACCAGCCGAACTCGTACTGGCCGAGGCTCGCGAGTTCGGGTCGATCGAGCAGTACTTCTGAACTGAGCACGTCAGACATGGTGGGGCTACCTCTTCTCTGCCGAAGCGAACCATTCCGCCCGTGTCGGCATTCCGTCGCGGCGTTGCCTGCCGCCCGCTCACCCGTCTGTCCGACGGTCGTCGAAGCATCTGGATGCGGCGGCGACATTGCTGCGAACGGGTGCAATCCTACAGGGGACGGGCTGGAATCACCCGAGGATCGTCCACTCGATCCCTACTTCGGAGCGACCCACCTGCATGCCTTCGCCACCGAGAAGGCACCCGTGCCCGCCGTGCGCTTGACGACCTCCTGGATGGCCTCGAGCAGCTTCTTGTCGGCCGGGTCGCCCTGCAGGGCCGTGTACACGGGCTGCACCGCCTCGGTGATCGCCGTGATCTGGTCGGTGGTGGCGATGGCGAACTTCGTCCCGGCCGTGCACGAATCGGTCACGGCCGTGGCCAGGTCGGGAGCAGCCATCGCGATGTCCTGAGCCCGCACGACGGACCCGTCGAGGAATCCGTGCTGCCGGTTCGAGAGCCTGTCCTGCACGTCGCGGTTCATGAGGATCATGGACATCCGCGGCCACAGGGCGACATTCGAGGTCAGGAACGGGCCGGTGGCGCTCGCCCCGCCCGGCACGAGATCGACCGGGTTGCCGGTGGTCACCTGCACGGAGCCGGCGACGAGATCCTCGACTGTGCCGGTTCCGTCGGAGGCGGTGGCGCCGAGCGCCTTGACCGTCGCCGCCTCGACGGCGTTCTGCGAGCTGACCTGCACCGTCTTGCCCGCCCAGTCCGCGACATCGACGACTGGCGCGGTCGTCGCGATCGGGTATTGCGTCGGTCCGGGCAGCAGCGCGAGCCCGGCGACCCCGGTCGTGCGCAGCGAGCTCGTGATCAGCTCGCCCGGCACTCCGAGAGCGACTGCGCGCTGCTGATCGTGGGTCTGCACGAGCAGGGGCGCCTCGAGCGCGTCGATCCCCTTCACGCCGATGGCGGAGAGCGAGCGCACGGAGACCCAGGCGATATCCACGTCTCCCGCGAGGACGGCTTTGGTGAGCTCGTCCTCCGGGGAGCCGCTTCCGCCCGCCGGCTGCCAGTTCTCGGTGACCTTCAGCGTGACAGTGCCCTCGGAGAGCTCGTTCATACGGTCGATGAAGGCCTGCTGCGACGGGGTGACCGATCCGAGCGTGGCGAGCGTGATCTGGTCGACGCCGATGGCGGTCTGCTGTTCGCCGGCGCAGCCGCTCAGAACGAGGGCGAGAGCGCTGAGCGCTGCGATGCCGGTCAGGCGGGGGAACAACACGAGGCCTCCGTATGAAGTGGGTGCCGCTCAGGCGACAGACGCTCCCACAGGGTACCGGCGGTGCCTGGGAACCGGAAAGCCGCGCGCGGCGCGCTGCCTACACTGGCACCTGTGATATCCCCCGCCGCGCCGCGCCCCGTATCCGCCCGAGTCCCGTTCCGCGGTGTTCTGGTACTCGCGTGGGCGACGCTCGTCACGCAGATCCTGATCGTCGGCACCGGGGGCGCCGTCCGGCTCACGGCCTCCGGGCTGGGCTGCCCGACATGGCCGCTGTGCACGGACGCATCCCTCGTCCCGACGCCCGAGATGGGAATCCACGGAGGCATCGAGTTCGGCAACCGGCTGCTGTCGATCGTGGTCGGGCTCGTCGCCGTGGCGCTCGTCGTCTTCGTGCTGGTGCGCCTGCGGTCGCGACGCGACCTGCTCGGGCCGGCTCTCGCCATCCTGGCCCTGACTGTTCTGCAGGGGCTCGTCGGCGGTCTCTCGGTCCGCGTGAAACTCGACCCGAGCGTGGTCGGACTGCACTTCGTCACATCGGCGGTGCTCGTGGCCCTGGCCACGGTGGTGGTGTACCGGGCGACGCGTGGCCGAAGGGGCGAACGAGCCGTGCCGCGCTGGTTCGCGATGCTGGTGCATGTCACGTCGGCTGTCGTCGCCGCAACAGTCGTGGTCGGGGTGCTGACGACGGGATCCGGTCCTCACGCCGGAGACGATGCGTCGTCTCGCAACGGCCTCGACCCGGAGTTGCTGCAGCACATCCACTCCTGGCCGGCCTATCTGACGTTCGCCCTCACGCTCGCTCTCGTCATCGCCGCCTACGCGCGGCGTCTGGCGCCACGTTCGTTCGTCGCGGCGATGCTCGGCGTCGAGCTCGTTCAGATCGCAGTGGGCCTCACGCAGGCCAACACCGGTCTTCCGCCGCTGCTCGTCGGAACCCACATGGTTCTGGCGGTCGTGCTCGTCAGCGTCACCACCGCCACGGTGCTCGCGCTACGGGGCGTCCGCGAGGGTGGCGCCTAGAACGGGAGCGGCAGATGCACCAGCGGGTCGATGCCGACAGCCAGGAACACCAGCGTCAGGTAGGTGATGCTGGCATGGAAGACCCGCATCGGACGGGCCTCGGCGTCGCGGATCGCGCCCGAGTACAGCCGATGGGCCTCGACCAGGAACCAGATTCCCGACAGCGCCGCGACGACCGCGTACAGCACGCCCATCGACGCGATCGGCACGAGCAGCAGCGAGCAGGCGATGGTCGCCCAGGCGTACAGGACGACCTGCAGCCCGACGGTCGCACGCCCGCGCACGACGCCGAGCATCGGCACGTGCACCGCGGCGTAGTCCTCGCGGTACCGCTGCGACAGCGGCCAGTAGTGGGGCGGGGTCCACAGGAAGACGATGCCGAACAGGATGACGGGGGCCCAGTCCAGGGCGCCGGTGACCGCCGCCCACCCGATCAGCACGGGCATGCATCCGGCCGCTCCGCCCCAGACGATGTTCTGCGGGGTACGGCGCTTCAGGATCAGCGTGTAGACGAACACGTAGAACAGGATCGCGACGAGCGACAGGGCTGCCGCGAGCCAGGTGGTGAAGACGCCCAGCACCAGAAGCGAGGCGACGCCGGTGACCCAGGCGAAAGCCAGAGCTTCGCGCGGAGTGAGCGCGCCGGTGACCAGCGGCCGGTTCTGCGTGCGCTTCATCACCGCGTCGATGTCGCGGTCGATGTAGCAGTTGAAGGCGTTCGCCGACGCGGCAGACAGCGTGCCGCCGATCAGGGTGGCGACGAGGGTGCCGAGGAACGCCAGGTCGAGCACGCCGCGCGCGGCCAGCACCATGACGGGCGCGGTGGTCACCAGGAGCAGCTCGATGACCCGTGGCTTCGTCAGCGCCACATACGCTGCGATCTTGCGGAGGACGGCGTGGCGGCCAGGGACCGGCGAAGCGGGGGCCAGTGAAGCGGGGGCCTGTGAAGCTGGGGCCGGGAAAGCTGGGGCCTGTGAAGCTGGCTGCATGGCTCCTCGGATCGGTGACGGCTGCAGCCAGTCTAGGCGACTCCTATAATTGAAGATGCTCGCCGACCGCGAGCGTCCAACCCCCGAATCGCCTCCAACCGCGATCCCGCGGGCTGCCCGCGGTGAGCCGATGATGTCTGCACGAGGGGCATTCGCATCGGGACGGCCATCGCCGTCCTCGTACCGCACGAAAGGTCGACACGACGTGGCATCACTCTCCTGGGACGACATCGACGACCGCGCCGTCGACACGGCACGCATTCTGGCCGCCGACGCCGTCGAGAAGGTCGGAAACGGCCATCCCGGCACCGCGATGAGCCTGGCGCCCCTGGCCTACCTGCTCTTCCAGAAGGTGATGCGGCGTGATCCTTCGGACAACACCTGGATCGGCCGCGACCGGTTCATCCTGTCCGCGGGTCACAGCTCGCTGACGCAGTACATCCAGCTGTATTACGGCGGCTACGGCCTCGAGCTCGACGACTTGAAGGCGCTGCGCACCTGGGGGTCGAAGACCCCGGGGCATCCCGAGTACGGCCACACCGACGGTGTCGAGATCACGACCGGTCCGCTGGGTCAGGGGCTGGCATCCTCGGTCGGTTTCGCGTACGCCCAGCGCTACGAGCGCGGACTGTTCGACCCCGACGCGGACGCGGGCACGAGCCCGTTCGACCATCACGTCTACGTGATCGCCGGCGATGGCGACATGGAAGAGGGCATCACGAGCGAGGCGAGCTCGCTCGCCGGTCATCAGAAGCTCGGCAATCTGATCGCGTTCTACGACAGCAATCAGATCTCGATCGAGGACGACACCAACATCGCGCTCAGCGAGAACGTCGCCGCGCGGTACGAGGCATACGGCTGGCATGTCCAGACGGTGGACTGGAAGAAGACCGGCCAGTACGTCGAAGACGTCCACGAACTGCACGCCGCCATCGAGGCCGCACAGGGCGTGACCGACAAGCCGTCCCTGATCGTTCTCAAGACGATCATCGGCTGGCCAAGCCCCAAGAAGCAGAACACGGGCAAGATCCACGGATCCGCGCTCGGCTCCGAAGAACTCGCCGCCGTCAAAGAGGTGCTGGGCTTCGATCCCGCAAAGAACTTCGACGTCGCGGACGACGTGATCACGCACACGCGCAAGGCGATCGAGCGCGGCGCCGAGGCGCACGCAGAGTGGCAGAAGGGCTTTGATGCCTGGGCTGCGGCGAACCCGGATCGCAAGAAGCTGCTCGACCGGGTTCTGAGCGGCGCGCTGCCCGACGGCGTCGAGGCGGCGCTGCCGAGCTTCCCCGCCGGCACCGATGTGTCGACCCGTGCCGCGAGCGGCAAGGTGCTGAGCGCGCTCGGGCCCGTCATCCCCGAGCTCTGGGGCGGCTCTGCTGACCTGGCAGAGTCGAACAACACCACCATCGAGGGCGTGCCGTCGTTCATCCCCACGGAGCACTCCACGCACGAGTGGAACGGCAATCCGTACGGCCGCACGCTGCACTTCGGAATCCGTGAGCACGCGATGGGCGCGATCCTGTCGGGCATCGTGCTGCACGGGAACACCCGCCCGTACGGCGGCACGTTCCTCATCTTCAGCGACTACATGCGTCCCGCCGTGCGGCTCGCCGCCCTGATGAAGGCCCCCGCGATCTACGTCTGGACGCATGATTCGGTCGCACTCGGCGAAGACGGGCCGACCCACCAGCCGGTCGAGCAGCTCACGGTGCTTCGCGCGATCCCCGGCCTCGACATCGTCCGTCCGGCCGACGCCAACGAGGTCGGCCACGCCTGGAAGACGATTCTCGAGCGACGCAACGGCCCGGCGGGCATCGCGCTCAGCCGTCAGAACCTGCCGGTGTTCGAGCGCGGCGACGGCAATGCCGAGGGCGACACCTTCGCCTCCGCCTCGAACGTGTCGAAGGGGGCGTACGTCCTCGCGGAGGCGCCGGGCGGCACCCCCGATGTGATCCTGATGGCGACCGGGTCCGAGGTGCAGATCGCCGTGGACGCGCGCGAGGCCCTCAAGGGCGAGGGGATCAACGCGCGAGTCGTGTCGGTCCCGTGCCAGGAGTGGTTCGAAGAGCAGACCCCCGCCTACCGCGAGTCGGTCCTGCCCGCCGCCGTGCGGGCGAGGGTCTCGATCGAGGCGGGACTCGCTCTCACCTGGCGGCCGTACCTCGGCGACGCGGGCCGCGCAGTCTCGATCGAGCACTTCGGTGCCTCCGCGGACTACAAGACCCTGTTCCAGAAGTTCGGCATGACCACCGAGGCGGCCGTCGCGGCAGCCAAGGAATCGCTCGCAGCCGTCGGCGCCTGAGCCCCACACACCACGATCCAAGGGAAGAATCGGAACCATGGCAGACAGCAGAACCCAGCAGCTCTCCGATATCGGCGTCAGCATCTGGCTGGATGATCTCTCGCGCGAACGCATCCAGTCGGGCGGCCTGCAGAAGCTGATCGACGAGCGCAACGTCGTCGGGGTGACCACCAACCCGACGATCTTCGCGACCGCCCTGGCGAAGGGCAACGCCTATGACGACAAGGTCGCCGCACTGGCCGCCAGCGGCACGAGCGTGCACGACGCCGTCTTCGAGATCATCACGGCCGACGTCACGGATGCGTGCGACGTGTTCCGCCCGGTCTACGACGCGACCGACGGTCAGGATGGGCGGGTCTCGATCGAGGTCGAGCCGGGCCTCGCTCACGACACGGCGGGCACGGCCGCGCAGGCAGAGCAGCTCTGGGCCAAGGTCGACCGCATCAACGCCATGATCAAGATCCCGGCGACGGTGGAGGGCCTCGGCGCCATCACCGCCGCCACCGCCAAGGGCATCAGCGTCAACGTCACCCTGATCTTCAGTCTCGAGCGCCACCGCCAGGTGATCGCGGCCTACCTCGACGGCCTTGAGCAGGCGAAGGCGGCCGGCATCGACCTGTCGACCATCCGCTCGGTGGCTTCGTTCTTCGTGTCGCGCGTCGACACCGAGATCGACAAGCGCCTGGCCGCCCTTCAGGGCGACGATGAGGCGCAGCGCGATCGTGCGGAGCAGCTCAAGAGCAAGGCGGGCGTCGCGAATGCGCAGCTGGCCTACAAGCTCTTCGAAGAGGAGTTCGCGACCGACCGGGCCAAGGCGCTGCTCGCCGCGGGAGCGCACGTGCAGCGCCCGCTCTGGGCCTCGACCGGCGTCAAAGACCCGAACCTTCCCGACACCCTCTATGTGACGGAGCTCGCTGTCGACGGTGTCGTGAACACGATGCCCGAGAAGACCATGGAGGCGACCTTCGATCACGCTCCGCTGCACGGGGATGCGGTCCGCGGCTCCTATGAAGCCGCGCAGAAGGTCCTCGACGACCTCGCGGCACTCGGTGTGGACTATGACGACGTGACGGCGCTTCTCGAGAAGGAGGGCGTCGAGAAGTTCATCGTCTCGTGGAACGAACTGCTCGATACGGTCTCCGCCGCTCTGGAGGCGGCCAAGTGACGGTCACGGTCGTCGCGACCGGTGCGGCGGCCGATGCCGTCGCGCGCCTCGTCCCGCAGCTGGTCAGCGAGGGCGTCGCCGGCGGGATCACCTCCCACGACGCCTCGCTCTGGGGTTCTGCGGCCGAGGAGGAATCCGCCAAGCGGCTCGGCTGGACCGACGCCGTCGCGGTGTCCGAGGGGCTCGTCGACGACATCCTCGCTCTCCGCGATGAGCTCCGCGATCGCGGCGTCACGCACATCGTGCTCGGGGGCATGGGCGGATCCTCGCTCGCGCCCGAGGTGGTCACCCGCACCTACGGCGTCCCGCTCACAGTGCTGGATGCGACCGATCCCGGTCAGGTGAGGGCCGCGCTCGCGGATCGCCTGGTCCAGACAGCCGTCGTCATCTCCTCCAAGTCCGGCTCCACGGTCGAGACGGACAGTCAGAAGCGCGTGTACGAGGCGGCGTTCCGCGAGGCCGGCATCGAGCCGACGGAGCGCATCGTGGTGGTCACGGATCCCGGTTCTCCCCTCGATGCCGCCGCCCGCGCGGACGGCTACCGCGTGTTCAACGCCGATCCGGACGTCGGGGGCCGGTATTCCGCGCTCACAGCCTTCGGTCTCGTACCGAGCGGACTGGCCGGGGTCGACATCCGTGATCTGCTCGATCAGGCAGGTGCGATCCTCCTGGAACTGGCGCTGGACAGCGAGACCAACCCGGGTCTGATCCTGGGTGCGGCGATCGCCGGCACCCAGCCCCTGAAGGACAAGCTCGGCATCGTGGCCGACGGAACCCACATCGTGGGATTCGCCGACTGGGCAGAGCAGCTGATCGCCGAGTCGACCGGCAAGGACGGTAAGGGACTTCTCCCCGTCGTGCTCGATGTGGACTCGCCGGAGCTCGCCCTCGGACTTCCCGACCTGCAGATCGTGCGGCTGGTCAAGGACGAGCGTGCGACGCACGAGGTGGCTGCCGGCGAGATCGAGATCTCGGGCACCCTCGGCGGCCAGATCATGGTCTGGGAGTACGCGACGGCCGTCGCCGGCCGCATCCTCGGCATCAACCCCTTCGACCAGCCCGATGTGGAGTCGGCGAAGATCGCGACCCGCGGTCTGCTCGATGCTCGCCCGAAGCCGACCGAACCGGCCTTCGAGGTCGACGGGATCCAGGTCCGCGCTGCGGGCGGGCTGACGATCGCCGACGAGACGCTCTCCGGAGCGCTCGACGCGCTCCTGGCCGCCCTGCCTGCCGACGGCTACGTCGCCATCCAGGCCTACCTCGACCGCGTCGCGCACCCCGCCGTGGCCGATCTCCGGGACCTTCTCGCGGCACGCGCGAAGCGCCCGGTGACGTTCGGGTGGGGGCCCCGATTCCTGCACTCGACCGGGCAGTTCCACAAGGGCGGACCGGCGATCGGGGTGTTCCTGCAACTCGTCGCCGATACCGCACGGAACGCGGAGGCGGATCTGGAGATCCCCGGCCGGCCCTTCACGTTCGGCCAGCTGCTGACGGCACAGGCTGCCGGCGACGCCAGCGTCCTCGCCGAGCACGGCAGGCCCGTGCTCTCCCTCACCATCGGCGACGTCGACGCCGCCGTGGCGCTGTTGCGCACCGCGATCGGCTGACGTGGTCGTGGAGATCTCGGCGACGTCCAATCCCCTGCGCTCAGCATCGGACCGCCGGCTCAATCGCATCGCGGGGCCCAGCGCGCTGATCATCTTCGGTGTCACCGGCGATCTCTCGCGCAAGAAGCTGATGCCCGCCGTCTACGACCTGGCCAACCGCGGCCTGCTGCCGCCCGGTTTCGGGCTGGTGGGCTTCGCCCGTCGCGACTGGGACGACCAAGACTTCGAGCGGGAGGTGCACGATGCGGTGAAGAAGTACGCTCGCACTCCGTTCAACGAGGATGTCTGGAACCAGCTCAAGGTCGGCATCCGCTTCGTCCAGGGCGAGTTCGACGACGACGCCGCATTCGACGCCCTGAAAGAGACCCTCGCCGAACTCGACCGCGACCGGGGAACGATGGGCAACCACGCGTTCTACCTCTCGATCCCGCCGAAGTCGTTCCCGCAGGTCACCGAGCAGCTGCGGCGCTCGGGCCTCGCCGAGCAGCAGCCGGGCAGCTGGCGCCGCGTCGTCATCGAGAAGCCGTTCGGCTCCGACCTGAAGACCGCGCGCGAGCTGAACGACGTGGTCGAGAGCGTGTTCCCGCCCGACAGCGTCTTCCGGATCGACCATTACCTGGGCAAAGAGACGGTTCAGAACATCCTGGCGCTGCGCTTCGCCAATCAGCTCTACGAGCCGATCTGGAACGCCAACTACGTCGACCACGTGCAGATCACCATGGCGGAGGACATCGGCGTCGGCGGGCGGGCCGGCTACTACGACGGCATCGGCGCGGCGCGCGACGTGATCCAGAACCACCTGCTGCAGCTGCTGGCCCTGACGGCGATGGAAGAGCCGGTGTCGTTCGACGCCGCCGACCTCCGCGCCGAGAAAGAGAAGGTCCTCTCCGCGGTGCACCTGCCCGAGGACCTGTCGACCGTGACGGCCCGCGGCCAGTACGCCGGGGGGTGGCAGGGCGGCGAGAACGTGCTCGGCTTCCTCGATGAGGACGGCATGAGCCCGGCCTCGACGACCGAGACCTATGCCGCGATCCGCCTCGACATCAACACCCGCCGGTGGGCGGGCGTGCCGTTCTACCTGCGCGCGGGCAAGCGCCTGGGTCGCCGGGTGACCGAGATCGCCGTGGTCTTCAAGCGGGCGCCGCAATATCTGTTCGCCGCGAGCCAGACCTCCACGCTCGGCCAGAACGCGCTCGTCATCAGGGTGCAGCCGGATGAGGGGGTCACCATCCGCTTCGGCTCCAAGGTGCCGGGGGCGGGCATGCAGGTCCGCGACGTGACGATGGACTTCGGCTACGGCCACGCGTTCACCGAGGCGAGCCCGGAGGCCTACGAACGGCTCATCCTGGATGTGCTGCTGGGTGACCCGCCGCTGTTCCCCCGGCACGAAGAGGTCGAGCTCAGCTGGAAGATCCTGGACCCCATCGAGGAGTACTGGGGCACGCTCGGCCAGCCCGAGCAGTACAAGCCGGGCACGTGGGGCCCGTCGTCCGCCGACGACCTGCTCGCCCGCGACGGCCGCGTCTGGCGCCGGCCATGAACCGGAGGACCGCGTGATCGTCGACCTGCCCGACACGACGACGAGTGCGATCTCGAAGTCGCTCGTCAAGATCCGCGAGGAGAACGGCGTCGTCGCCCTCGGTCGCGTGCTGACCCTGGTGATCGCCACACCTCTCGGCGAAGAGGAGGAGGCCATCGAGGCCGCCAACGACGCGTCACGGGAGCACCCGATGCGCGTGATCGTGCTGTCCAAGCATCCGGACGGCCGTCAGCGCGAGGCCGCGAGGCTCGACGCCGAGATCCGCGTGGGCGGTGACGCCGGTGCGAGCGAGGTCATCGTGCTGCGTGCGTACGGCGACACGGCCGCGGATGAGGAGGGGCTCGTGACGAGCCTGCTGCTGCCCGACGCACCCGTGGTGGTGTGGTGGCCGCGCAACCATCCCCAGAGCCCCCGCAACTCGCCTCTCGGTCGCATCGCCACGCGGCGCATCACCGACGCCGCGTCGGCCGACAACCCGCTGCAGGCGCTCGAGAGCCTGGGCGCCCACTACTCCCCCGGCGACACCGACTTCGCCTGGACGCGTCTGACGCTGTGGCGTGCGCAGCTGGCGGCCGTCCTTGATCAGCCCCCGTACGAGCCTGTCACCGGGGTGCAGGTCAGCGGCTCCTCGGATTCGCCGTCGACGGAATTGCTGGCGGCGTGGCTCCAGCAGCAGCTCGAGGTCCGGGTGGTGCTCGACATCACCGACCCGGTGGACGGAGTGAGTGGCATCCACGGCGTGCGGCTCGAGCGCGCATCCGGACCGATCATCCTGGAACGACTCATCCCGAACGTGGCCACCCTGCTGCAGCCCAACCAGCCCGACCACGACATCTCGCTGCCACGCCGCAACCTCCGCGACTGCCTCGCCGAGGAATTGCGTAGGCTCGATCCCGACGATCTCTTCGGAGAGGTCGTGCAGAACGGCCTCGGCGCGCTGAGCGCCCCGGCGACTGCGAAGAAGCGGAGCCGGGGTAAGGCGTGACCAACGAACGACGGGTGCTCGTGCACCCGGACAAAGAGGCATTGGCAGGCAGCGTCGCCGCCCGCTTCATCACGAAGATCATCGATGTGCTCGAGGAGCAGGAGCTCGCGCACGTCAGCCTCACGGGCGGCACGATGGGTTCGGCCGTTCTCGAGGCGATCGCCGCGTCGCCCGCGCGGGACAGCGTGGACTGGTCGCGCATCCATTTCTGGTGGAGCGATGAGCGCTATCTGCCGCGCGGCGACGCGGAACGCAACGAGACCCAGTCGCGTGCCGCCCTGCTCGATGCGCTGAATCTGGATCCGGCGCAGATCCACGCGCTTCCGGCACCGGGAGAGCAGCCCGACATCGAGGCCGCAGCGCGTGCGTACGAGGACGAGCTGGCCGCGGCCGCTGTCGACGGTGGCCCATACCCGCGCTTCGACGTGATGTTCCTGGGTGTCGGGCCTGACGGGCACATCGCATCACTGTTCCCCGAGCACCCGCAGGTCAACGAGACCGAACGGGTCGTCGTCGCCGAGCTGGACTCCCCCAAGCCACCGCCGCAGCGTCTCAGCTTCACGTTTCCGGTGATCAACTCATCCGACCGCATCTGGCTGGTGCTTGCGGGCGCGGACAAGGCGGGCGCGCTCGGTCTCGCCCTCGCCGGTGCCAGCCTCACCGAGGTGCCGGCCGCAGGGGTTCAGGGACGCAAGCGCACGGTCTTCTTCGTCGACCGGGAAGCCGCCGCCGAGGTTCCGGAAGCGCTGATCGCACCGTCGTACTACTGGACCTCGGCCCACGACATCGACACCGCGGGCTGAGAAGCCCGGCGGCGCTGACGGCCTACTTGCCGGACATTCCTCCGCGGCGCGCGCGCAACTGCTCCAGCGCTTCGCCGAGCAGCTGCTCGGCCTCCGCGTCGGAGCGGCGCTCCTTCACGTAGGCCAGGTGGGTCTTGTACGGCTCCATCTTGGCCAGCTGCGGCGGGTTGTCTTTGTCGCGGCCCGCCGGCAGACCCGAGTTCGGGCTGTCGATGGTCTCGGGGATCTCTTCAGCCGGCAGGTTCGCAGCGAAATGACGCACCGTCTCGTTCCCGAGCGCATCCCAGTACGAGATGGTCACCCGGTCCGCGTGGTATCCGCGGTCCTGCTCGCCCATGGGGCCGGAGCCGACTCTCGAACCTCTGATCGCGCTGCCACCACTGGCCATGACGAGTTATTCCCTTACTGGTAGAAGCGGGCGTGCTGTGCCCACCGATTCACTCCCCTAGGGAGTGAATTTGATGATGAGGCCCAGCACGATGATGCAGGACACCCACACCAGGCCCAGGATGACCGTGATGCGGTTGAGGTTGCGCTCGGCCACGCCCGACGCCCCGAGGTTGGATGTCACGCCGCCGCCGAACATGTCGGACAGACCGCCACCGCGACCGCGGTGCAGCAGGATGAGCAGCGTCAGCAAGAGGCTGGTGATGCCGAGCAGCACCTGCACGATGACCTGGAGGATCTCCACGGGTTGAAAGCCTTTCGATACGGCCGGGTGCGGAAGCGGAACGGCCGAGGTTCAGTATAAGCGCGAGGTCAGGTTCCGACGTGCTTCTGAAAGCGCACGATGCTCGAGAACTCGTCGATCTGCAGGCTCGCTCCGCCCACCAGCGCACCGTCGACATCCGTCTCGCGCATGAAGCCGGCGATGTTCGCCGCCTTGACCGACCCGCCGTACAGGATGCGCGTCGCAGCCGCGGCCTCGTCGCCGAGCACCTCGGCGATGACGGCGCGAAGCGCTGCACAGACCTGCTGCGCCTGCTCGCTGGTGGCGGGCTGACCGGAGCCGATCGCCCAGACCGGTTCGTAGGCGACGACGATCTCGCTGCCCTTCTTGACGCCGCCGAGCGCGGTGCGCAACTGGGCGACGGGAACGGCGCTGGGTCCGTGCTTCTCGAGGTCGTCAGCGGTCTCGCCGACGCAGAGAATCGGGACGATGCCGTGGCGGTGCGCCGCGGCGACCTTCTCGCCGATCTGCTCATCCGTCTCGCCGTGGTACTGGCGGCGCTCGGAGTGGCCGATGATCACATACGCGCAGTCGAGTGCGGCGAGGAAGGCGCCCGAGATCTCGCCCGTGTACGCCCCCTCGTCGTGCGTCGACAGATCTTGGCCGCCGAACTTGACCGGCAGGTCGTCGGCGTTCACCAGCGTCTGCACGCTGCGCAGGTCGGTGAACGGGGGGAAGACGGCGACCTCGACGGCACCGAAGTCGTGGCGGGCGTCCGACAGCGTCCAGGCCAGCTTCTGCACGAACGCGATCGACTGCAGGTGGTCGAGGTTCATCTTCCAGTTGCCGGCGATGAGCGGGGTACGCCCAGCCTTGGTCACTGCTGCCATCCGAGGACCTCCAGGCCGGGAAGCTTCTTGCCCTCGAGGAACTCGAGGCTGGCACCGCCGCCGGTCGACACATGGCCGAACTGGTCGTCGGTGAAACCGAGCTGCCGGATGGCCGCGGCAGAATCGCCGCCCCCGACGACACCCAGCCCGCTCACCTCGGTGAGCGCCTGTGCTATCGCCCGTGTTCCGGCCGCAAAGGGTGCGAGTTCGAACACGCCCATCGGGCCGTTCCAGAACACGGTGGTCGAGCCCGCGATGAGCTCGGCGAACCGCGCGGCAGTCTCGGGGCCGATGTCGAGCCCGAGGCCGTCGGCACCGAAGGCGGTGTCCTCGATCGCGTGGGCGGGCGCGACGACATGCTCCGCGTCGGCGCTGAACTTGTCGGCGACGACCACGTCGGTAGGCAGCACCAGCTCGACGCCGCGCTCCTCGGCCTCTCTGAGGTAGCGGCGCGCCTCGTCCAGGCCGTCTTTGTCGAGCAGGCTCTTGCCGATCTCGTGACCCTGGGCCTTGAGAAAAGTGAACAGCATGCCGCCGCCGATCAGCAGGCGGTCGACCTTCGGCAGCAGCGCATCGATGACACCCAGCTTGTCGCTGACCTTCGATCCCCCGAGGACGACGGTGTAGGGACTGGCCGGGTCGGTGGTCAGGCGCTCGAGCACGCCGAGCTCGGTCTCGACCAGACGCCCCGCGGCGCTCGGCAGCAGCTCGGCCAGTTCGTAGACGCTGGCCTGCTTGCGGTGCACGACGCCGAATCCATCGGCGACATAGGCCTCGCCGAACCTGGCGAGTTTCTGCGCGAAATCTCTGCGGTCGCCCTCGTCCTTCGACGTCTCGTGATCGTGGAAACGCAGGTTCTCGAGCAGGGCGATCTCGCCGTCCTTCAGCGCATCCACCGCCGCCTCGGCGGAACGGCCGACCGTGTCATCCGCGAAGGCCACCGGCTTGCCCAGGAGTTCTCCGAGGCGCGTGGCCACCGGCGCCAGGCTGTATTTCGGGTCGGAGTTGCCGTCGGGACGGCCCAGGTGCGACATGGCGATCACCCGCGCCCCCGCATCCAGCAGCTCATTCAGCGTGCCCAGCGACGCCCGGATGCGGCCGTCGTCCGTGATCGCCCCGTCTTCGAGCGGGACGTTCAGATCGCACCGGACGAGAACGCGCTTGCCGCTGAGGTCTCCCAGCGAATCCAGAGTGCGGAGAGCCACGCCCTACAGCTTCGCGCCGACGTACTCGGTGATGTCGACGAGCCGGTTGGAGTAGCCCCACTCGTTGTCGTACCACGAGGCGACCTTGACCTGATCGCCGATCACCTTGGTGAGCTTGGCATCGAAGATCGACGAGTGCGGGTCGCCGACGATGTCGCTGGAGACGATCTCGTCCTCGGTGTACTTGAGGATGCCCTTGAGCGGCCCCTCGGCGGCCTTCTTGTACGCCGCGTTGACCGACTCGACCGTGACCGGCTTGGTGGCCTGGACGGTGAGGTCGGTGATCGATCCGGTGATGACCGGCACGCGGAGCGCATAGCCGTCGAGCTTGCCGACGAGCTCGGGGATCACGAGGCCGAGCGCCTTGGCGGCACCCGTCGAGGTGGGGATGATGTTGTGCGCAGCGGCGCGGGCGCGACGCAGGTCGCTGTGCGGGCCGTCCTGCAGGTTCTGGTCCGCCGTGTACGCGTGGACGGTCGTCATCAGACCGCGCTCGATGCCGAATTCGTCCATGAAGACCTTCGCCAGGGGCGCGAGGCAGTTCGTGGTGCACGACGCGTTCGAGATGATGTCGTGCGTCGCGGGGTCGTAGGTGCCCTCGTTGACGCCGAGCACCAGCGTGGCGACGTCAGAACCGGTGGCGGGGGCCGAGACGATGACCTTCTTCGCACCCGCGGTGATGTGCTTGCGCGCGTCCTCCGACTTGGTGAAGCGGCCCGTCGATTCGATGACGATGTCGACACCGAGGTCGCCCCACGGCAGGTTGGCAGGGTCCTTCTCTTCGAAGACCTTGATGGCTTTGCCGTTGACCATGATCTGGGTCTCGTCGAACGTCACGTCGGCGTCGAGTCGGCCGTTGATCGAGTCGTACTTGAGCAGGTGCGCCAGGGTCTTGTTGTCGGTCAGGTCGTTCACGGCGACGATCTCGAGGTCACTGCCCTTGGCGAGCGCCGCCCGGAAGAAGTTGCGGCCGATGC
>JAODAS010000033.1 GCA_025463555.1 Schumannella sp. | reverse complement strand
CTTCCGCGGGTGCCGAGAACAGCGCGTCGAACACGGCGACACCGTCGGTGGCGATCTCGGTCGAAACGGCTGGCTGCGGAGCCGGTGCCGCAGCGGCGAGCGGCTCGACCAGCGGAATCGGCTGGACGTGCGGGCCGAGCGCCTCGGGGGCGATCTGTGCCGGGCCCGCTGTGCGTGCCGGAGCGGGGGGCGCCTGTGCTTCGGGCGTCTGTGCTGCGGGAGCCTGTGCTTCGGGAGCCTGTGCTGCTGGGGCCTCCGGAGCTTCCGGGGCCTTCGCAGCCGCACGGCGACCACGTGGTGCCGGAGGATCGGTCGGTACCGCGGCGGGACGACCCGCGGCGAGCTGATCGAACTCCGCGAGCGCGGAATCCAGCCGGGTCGACGGCGCAGCCAGTGGTGTGCCCTGCGCGACGGGTGCCGGCGCGACTGGTGCCTGAGCGACCGGCGCCTCAGCGACGGGCGCCGCGGCGACCGGCGCTGCATCCTGAACCGGAGCGGGCGCCGCAGCTGCCTGCGGAGCGGGCTGACCACCCGGCTGCTCGGCATCCGGGGTCGGGTAGACGGTCTCGCCGGTGGTGGTGGAGGTGATGCCGTGGGCGTCGCGCAGCGCGCGCAGTTCGCGGCGGGTCAGCGTGTGCTCGATCGCATCCTCGGAGTCGAGCGCGGACGGCTCGACGGCTGGCGCTGCGGCTGCGTGCGGCGCGAACGTCGATGAGGGATCGGCCGGGACCACGGCGGGTTCCGCAGGGGTGACGGGAGGCTGACCGGCTCCGCCGTATTGCGGGGCCCAGCTGGGAGAGGCCGAGCGGCGACCCTCGGGGCTGTAATCACGCGGACGGTAGGTGCCGGCATCCTCGGCAGAAGACTGCTGCGGCATGCCCTGAGTGGGGACGTCACCGACCGGCTCAGGGGTGCGGCGGGCACGGAAGCTGGGGCCGTCGTACTCGGGCGTGGACGGGCGCGCCTGTGTGGCGTAGGTCAGCGGCTCACCGGCGGCGGGAGGTGCCACGGGCGTGGGTGTGGGCC
The DNA here is from genome assembly GCA_025463555.1 of Schumannella sp. GTDB lineage: Bacteria > Actinomycetota > Actinomycetes > Actinomycetales > Microbacteriaceae > JBDSKH01. The sequence goes on along the minus strand of JAODAS010000033.1, from coordinate 2,876 downwards.
CGGTCGTGGGCACGACAGCAGCGGGCGACTGATCGCGCTCGTTCTGCCGGACCGAGCGCCGCGACTGCAGCGGCGGGTCCTGAAATGTCGTCATGTCCTACTCCGGTAGAGGTGGTGCTTGGAGATGTATTGCACAACACCGTCGGGGACCAAGTACCACACCGGGAAACCCCGGTCGACTCGCGCACGACAATCAGTCGAACTGATGGCAAGCGCGGGCACTTCAAGAGAGCTTACGCCTTGCTCTGGGAGACCGCGAATGCTCAGAGCGTGGCCCGGGCGCGAGACGGCGACGAAATGCGCGAGGCTCCAGAGCTCTTCGTTGTCCTTCCAATCGAGGATCTGCGCCACCGCATCCGCGCCCGAGATGAAGAACAGATCGGCGTCTGGCCTTTGTTTACGGAGATCTCGGAGGGTGTCGATCGTGTAGGTGGGCCCTGGGCGGTCGATATCGACCCTGCTCACCGTGAACCTCGGATTGGAGGCTGTGGCGATCGCCGTCATGAGGTAGCGATGCTCTGCCTGTGAAACTCCTGATTTCTGATACGGCTGCCCCGTTGGCACGAAAACGACCTCGTCGAGGTCGAAACTGCGCTGCACCTCGCTCGCTGCCGCGAGGTGGCCGTGATGGATCGGGTCGAACGTGCCGCCCATCACGCCGATACGAGGGCGCCGGATCTCGGGTACGGCCTCGGCGTCGGTCACGGCGGTGTGGGTCCGGAGGCGGCGTGCGCCTAGTGGTGCCCGGTCGGGTGGTCGTCGTCGCCGGTCTTCTGGCTGTGACGGTTCGCCACGTCGCGGAAGCTCCAGGTGATGAACGCGAGCAGGATGAAGACCCCCGCGGCGATGCCGGCGAAAGCGATCGGCGGCATGATCAGCGGCGCGAGCTCTTCAGGGTTTCCCGCGATGACCGCAGCGAGCGTGAACATGGTTTCAGCCTAGCCCCGCACCTGACCGGAACCGCGCACGATCCACTTCGTGCTCGTCAGCTCCGGCAGGCCCATCGGACCACGGGCATGCAGCTTCTGCGTCGAGATGCCCACCTCCGCGCCGAACCCGAACTCCCCGCCGTCGGTGAAGCGGGTGCTCGCGTTGACCATCACCACGGCCGAGTCGACCTCGGCGAGGAACCGCTCGGCACGGCGCATGTCGTTGGTGACGATCGACTCGGTGTGGTGCGTCGAGAACTTGCGGATGTGCGCCAGGGCCCCATCGAGATCATCGACGACCGCTACCGACAGGTCGAGTGACGTGTGCTCTGTGCCGAAATCCTCGTCGGTGACCGGCTCCGCGTCGGGGTCGATGGCGCGGGTGCGCTCGTCGCCGTGGATGGTGACACCCTCCGCGCGAAGAGCCGCCAGCACCGGCGGCAGCAGCCGCTCGGCAGAGCGCGAGTCGACCAGGAGTGTCTCGAGCGCGTTGCAGACGCTCGGCCGTTGCACCTTCGAGTTCACGACGATGTCGACGGCGGACTGCTCTTCTGCACTCTCGTCGAGGAACACATGCACGACACCGGCACCGGTCTCGATCACCGGCACCTTCGACTCGCGCACGACAGTGTCGATGAGCTGTGCACTCCCCCGCGGGATGAGCACATCGACGAGGCCGCGGGCCTGCATGAGCTGCGTCGCGCCGTCCCGGCCGAACTCGTCGATCGTCTGCACTGCGTCGCGCGGCAGCCCGGCGCCCTCGAGCGCCTCCTGCAGCAGTTCGACGAGCACGCGGTTCGTGTTCTCGGCAGCGGAGCCGCCGCGCAGCACCACCGCGTTGCCGCTCTTGAGGGCCAGCGCCGCGATGTCGATGGTCACATTCGGACGGGCCTCGTAGATCGCCCCGACGACACCGAACGGGACGCGCACCTGGGTGAGCTGCAGCCCGTTGGGCAGGGTCGATCCGCGGAGAACTCCTCCCACGGGGTCGGGGAGGGCGACGATGTCGCGGACCGCGGAGGCCAGCCCGGCGAGCCGGGCTGCATCCAGTCGCAGGCGGTCTTGAAGACCCGCGCTCAAGCCGTTCTCGCGCCCGTTCGCCAGATCGAGTTCATTGGCGGGGAGGATGCGCTCCGCCCCGCCCTCGACGGCCTTCGCGATGGCTTCGAGACCGGCGTCCTTGAGACCGGATGCCGTGGTCGCGAGCGCGATCGAAGCCTCGCGGGCGGCGCGCAGCTTGTCCTCGAGGGTGCGGGCGGTCGCGGTGTCAGGCATGCGCCGAGAATACCGCTGGTTGAGTAGCGGCCCCGGCCGCGTGTCGAAACCAGCAGCGTCCGCTGGTTGAGTAGCGGCCCCGGCCGCGTGTCGAAACCAGCAACACGGCTCGCCGGTTTCGACACGGCGCTGACGCGCCTACTCAACCAGCAGAGCTCGCCGGTTTCGACACGGCGCTGACGCGCCTACTCAACCAGCAGAGACGCGCCTACTCAACCAGCACAATGGAGCAATGTCCCTCCGCACCCCGCGCCCGTGGCTGATGCTCGCGGTCGGGGTGCTCGCGCAGTCGGCGGCGAGTGTCGTGCAATCGACGCCGGCGTTCCTGATCCCGCTGCTGCACGGCGAACGCGGGCTCACGCTCGCGCAGGCGGGGCTGCTCGCGGCGAGCACCAGCCTGGGTGTGCTGCTGACCCTCGTGCTCTGGGGCGCCGCAACCGATCGCTGGGGCGAACGCGGCGTGCTCGTCACCGGGCTGCTGCTCACCGGCGCGGGCGTCGTCGGCGCGATCTTCGCGCAGGGCTACGTCGCGCTGGGGCTCGCCTTCCTGGTGGCCGGGATGGGTTCCGCCTGCGCCAGCTCGGCCAGCGGGCGCGTCGTGATCGGCTGGTTCCCGGCCGAGCGTCGTGGATTCGCGATGGGGATCCGCCAGATGTCGCAGCCGCTCGGCGT
>JAODAS010000233.1 GCA_025463555.1 Schumannella sp. | reverse complement strand
GACGAGTGCGAGAAGAGATTTCTTCTTCACTGTGTGGTTCCTTTCGTGATGGTGGTGTGGTGCTTGCCCGGCTTCGTCCATGAGAGCCGGACACCTGTCCGGGCTCGGGGCCCGGCAAGTCCTGTGGAGGCGATGCGCATCAGATGCCCCTCGCCAGTCGGTAGTAGGCGGCGTTCCAGCGCAGTTCGCGCTCGAAACCGCCGAGCGTGGTGTCCGCGTCGATCACCAGCAGCTCGGTCGACGACATCGCCGCGAAGTCGCGGAACACCTCGACACCGAGCTGGGTGGTCATCACCGTGTGGTGCGCGGCGCCCGCGGTGAGCCACGCGGCCGCGCTGGTGGAGAAGTCGGGAGCCGGCCTCCACACCGCACGTCCGACCGGCAGGTTGGGCAGCGGCGCGGGAAGGGCGACGTTCTCGACGACGTTGGCGACCAGCCGGAACCGGTCGCGCATGTCGCTCAGAGCCACGACGACGGCGGGGCCCGGGTCGGCTGTGAAGACCAGGCGCACCGGGTCCTCTTTTCCGCCGATGCCGAGCGGGTGGATCTCGAGGCTCGGCTTGGCGGTTGTGAGCGACGGCGAGACCTCGAGCATGTGGGCGCCGAGGATCAGCTCGTTGCCCGGCTCGAGGTGGTACGTGTAGTCCTCCATGAGGCTCGCGCCGCCGGGCAGACCCGCACCCATGACGGCGGCCGTGCGCACCAGCACCGCCGTCTTCCAGTCGCCCTCGGCGCCGAAGCCGTAGCCGTCCGCCATCAGGCGCTGCACGGCGAGGCCGGGCAGCTGCTTCAGCGCGCCCAGGTCCTCGAAGCTCGTGGTGAACGCCGTGAACCCGCCCGCCTCGAGGAACGAGCGCAGGCCCAGCTCGATGCGTGCGCCGTAGCGCAGCGACTCGTGGCGGTCCCCATCCGGCAGCAGTTCGGCAACGACGTGGTACGCGTCGACGTACTCGGCGACCAGGCTGTCGACGTCGCTGTCCGCGGTGCTGTGCACGGCATCCGCCAGTTCGTTCACGCCCCAGGTGTTGACCTGCACGCCGAACCGCAGCTCGGCCTCCGTCTTGTCACCCTCCGTGACGGCGACGTAGCGCATGTTGTCGCCGAAGCGGGCGAGCTTCATCGAACGGGTCGCGGCGCGACCGGCGGCAGCACGTGTCCAGGTTCCCACGCGAGCGGTGACGGCCGGGTCGCTGACGTGTCCGACGACCGTCGTGCGCGAGATGCCCAGCCGGGTCTCGATGTACCCGAACTCCCGGTCGCCGTGCGCCGCCTGGTTGAGATTCATGAAGTCGAAGTCGATGTCCGCCCACGGCAGGTCGACGTTGGCCTGGGTGTGCAGATGCAGCAGGGGCTTCTGCAGCGCCTCGAGGCCGGCGATCCACATCTTCGCCGGGCTGAAGGTGTGCATCCAGGCGATCAGCCCGATCACCCGGTCGTCCGCGTTCGCGTCGAGCACGGCCCGCCGGATCGCGTCGCTGCCGGTCAGCACCGGCTTCCAGACGACGGTGACCGGGATGTCGGACGCGGCCCCCAGCGCCGTCGCGACCGCCTGCGACTGGCTGGCCACCTGGCGCAGAGTCTCCTCGCCGTACAACCCCTGGCTGCCGGTGAGGAACCAGACCTCGAAAGTCTTCAGGTCGGGCACGATGCTGCGGGTCATGCGAGCTCTCCCTCGTTCAGAGACCCCTGCGGCGCCTGTCCGTAGACGTTCTGGTACCGGTTGAACAGGGCATCGATAGCCTCCTGCGAGAGCGCTGCCGGCTCGCCGAGCTGACGCGAGATGTGCACGGTGCGCGCCACATCCTCGACCATGACGGCGGCCTTGACGGCGTCGCGGGCGTCCCGGCCGATCGTGAACGGTCCGTGGTTGCGCATCAGCACCGCGCGCGAGCGATGACCGGTCAGGGTGTCGACGATGCCACGGCCGATCGCGTCGTCGCCGATGATCGCGAAGGGTCCGACCGGCACCTCGCCGCCGAACTCGTCCGCCATCGCGGTGAGGACGCACGGGATCGGCTCGGCCCGTGCGGCCCATGCCGTCGCGTAGGTGGAGTGCGTGTGCACGACCCCGCCGACCTGCGGCATGTTGCGGTACACGTAGGCGTGTGCGGCGGTGTCACTGCTCGGGGCGTGGGCTCCCTCGACGACGGTGCCGTCCAGGTCGCAGAGGATCATGTCCGCCGCCGACAGCACGTCGTAGTCGACGCCGCTCGGCTTGATCAGGAACAGGTCCTCGCCCGGAACGCGGGCGCTCACATTGCCGCCGGTCCAGACCACCAGGCCGTACCGCACCAGCGTCGCGTGCTGAACTACGAGGTCCTCGCGGATCGCCTCCAGCGTCGCGGCGCTCATGCGCTCGCCCCCTGGAGTTCCCCGGCGCGCAGGGCCTCACGGCGGATCGCCTTCAGGCGCTTCATCACGTTGTCGCCGCCGCGCCCGAAACGGTCGTGCAGTCCCTTGTACTCGGCGTACAGCTCGTCGTAGGCGTCGGCGGATGCGGTGTCGGGCGTGTAGGCGGCGCGAGTCACCCTCCCCATCGCGGCACCTGCGGCATGCACATCGGGGTAGGCACCCGCGGCGACGGCCGCGTGGATCGCCGAGCCGAGGGCCGGGCCCTGGTCGCTGGCGATCACCGAGATCGGCATGCGCAGCACATCCGAGTAGCACTGCATGAGGGTCGCGTTCTTGAGCAGGCCGCCCGCCACCACGAACTCGGTGACCGGAACGCCGCTCGCGGCGAACGTCTCCACGATCATGCGGGTTCCGAACGCGGTCGACTCCAGCAGGGCGCGGTAGACCTCCTCGGCGCGGGTGGCGAGCGTCTGGCCGAGGATCAGGCCCGACAACTCGGTGTTGACGAGCACGCTGCGGTTGCCGTTGATCCAGTCGAGGGCGATCAGGCCGTGGGCGCCGACCGGCGACTCGAAAGCCAGGTCGGTCAGATGCTGATGGATGCTCTTGCCGGCCGCCGCGGCATCCTGCTCATAGCGGGCCGGGACCTGATTCGCGACGTACCAGGCGAAGATGTCGCCGACGCCGGACTGGCCGGCCTCATAGCCCCAGAGACCGTCGACGATGCCGCCGTCGACGACCCCGCACATGCCCGGAACCTCGGCGAGATGCTCGCCGTTCATGACATGGCAGGTGCTGGTTCCCATGATCGCGAGCATCTGGCCGGGCTCGACGGCTTGCGCCGCCGGAGCCGTCACGTGCGCATCCACGTTGCCGACCGCCACCGCGATGCCCTCCGGCAGACCCGTCCAGGCCGCCGCCTCCGCGGTCAGGGTGGCGGCGGCGGCGCCGAGGCGGCCGATCTCGTGCGCGATCTTGTCGTCGGCGAATCCGGCGAAGTCGGGGTTCAGCGCCGCAAGGAACTCGCGGCTGGGGTATGCGCCGTCCTGATAGATCGCCTTGTACCCGTTCGTGCAGGCGTTCTTGACGTAGCGGCCGCTGAGCTGCCAGACGATCCAGTCCGCCGCCTCGACGAAGTGGTCGGTACGGGCGTAGAGCTCGGGATCCTCCTCGAGCAGCTGCAGGCCCTTCGCGAACTCCCACTCGCTGGAGATGAAGCCGCCGTACCGCGGGAGCCAGCTCTCGTTGCGCTCCCGCGCGAGGGCGTTGATGCGGTCGGCCTGCCCCTGGGCTGCATGGTGCTTCCAGAGCTTGACGTACGCGTGCGGGCGGGTTGCGAAGCCGGGCAGCTCGCAGAGCGGGGTGCCGTCCTTCGTCACCGGCAGCGGCGTGCTGGCGGTGAAGTCGGTCGCGATCCCGATCACGGATGCCGGGTCGATGCCCGCGGCCGCGATCGCTGCCGGGACGGCGATCTTCAAGACGTCGACATAGTCCTGCGGAACCTGGAGCGCCCACTCGGGAGGCAGCGCCTCACCGCTCGCCGGCAGCGTCGTGTCGATAACCCCGTGGGAGTAGTCGTGCGTCGCCGTCGCGAGCTCCTGCCCATCGGAGACGCGCACGACCAGGGCACGGCCGGAGAGCGTTCCGAAGTCGACCCCGATGACGTGGCCGGCATCCATGCCGATCGGCACGTTCTGTGCGGGCGTCGTCATCGACGGGACTCCTTTGCCGGGGAGGTGCTCTGGTGCGGGCATCGGCCGATTGTTAGCGCTCACATTCGATGCGGTATGGCGATGTTAGCGCTAACAATGCGGGGTTCGTCAAGTCGGGATGCGGTCCCACCTGTGTTCCGTGACCCGATCGTGACGCGCGGACCGGCGTCGGGCGCGTGCCGCTCGCGGGCCCCGCACCCGCGCGTCATCCACGCCTCGCGCGCTGAATCGCTTCAAAGGCCAGAAAACGTGGGTTGGAGGGGTCGCACCCACGCCCTTTGGCCTTTGAAGCGATTCACGGGACGCGGCAGGGCCGTGGAAGCGCTTCCGCGACAGGGCGGCGCTACGGCGCTACGTGCGCGGGGGTGCCGTGGAGGCTCGCACCACGAGCGCCGGGTCTATGGCGGGAACGGGGGCGCGCTCGCCACCGGCGATCTGGCCGAGCAGCACCTCCACCGCGAGTTCACCGATCCGCGCGAAGTCCTGCGCGACCGTGGTGAGCGGCGGGAGGTAGTGCTCCGCCTCGGGGACGTCGTCGAACCCGACGACGCTGATGTCCTCCGGAACGCGGATGCCTCGCTCGGCGAGACCGTGGATCAGCCCGAGCGCCATCTGATCGTTCCCGCAGAAGACGGCCGTGGCATCCGGGCTGATGGTCGCGGCGGCACGGTAGCCGGCCGCCGACGTCCAGTCGCCGACGAACAGGGGCAGCGGCGCGAG
>JAODAS010000226.1 GCA_025463555.1 Schumannella sp. | reverse complement strand
AAGTTCGTGGCCATGGCCATGTCCCCCCTGCTGCAGGTGTTCCAGGGTTGGGTGCCCGCGGCATCCGGTCTCGAACGCGTGCACCGGATGCGCGTCGCGGGCCGCGTGGTGTCGGCCACCGCGGTCGTGGGCGGGGTGCTGTACACGGTGTTCCTGCCCTCGTTCAGCCAGCTGCTCACCCACGGGCAGGTGGGGTTCACCGTCGCCGCGGCGGTCGCGTTCGGTCTCAACATGACGCTCACGATCGTGTCGCCGTACCTGACCAACATCGGCCTGATGACCTTCGGCCGGCTCCGCGCCATCGCGGTGAGCGTCGCCGTCGGGGTGGTGGTCACGCTGATCGCCCTGGTGCTCGTCGAGGCGTTCGCACCCGGCTGGGCGGTGTGGGCGCTCGTCGGCGGAAACGTCTTCGTCAGCCTGTGGCAGTACCTCGTGCTCCGGGGCGCGCTGCGCTCCGAGGCCGGGTTAACCCCGGACTTAACCCCGAACAACCCTGAAGCAATCACCACCCCCGACCGGTCACCGGCGCCCGCGATTCCCTACGTTTAGAAGACCACACGACTACCCGCGTCGTGAGGAACCCGAACCCCCCGGAGCCATCCCCCCAATGGACATCCACGAGTATCTCGGCGTGCTGCGCCGTGGACTGGTCTTCATCGTGCTCGGTGTGCTGATCGGCCTGCTCGGGGGCGCCGCGGTGCAGTCCATGGAAGGCCCGAGCTACGCGGCGACCTCGCGCGACCTGGTGACCAACAAGACCACCGGCGACCTCACCGAGTGGGTGCAGGCCAGCAACTTCACCGAGTCGCGGATCGCCTCGTACGTCTTGGTGGCATCCAGCGGTCTCGTCCTGCAGCCGGTCATCGACGACCTGGGTCTGGATGCCCGGGTCGAGGACCTGGCGCGCCGCATCACCGTGACCGCACCGCCGGCCACCTTCATCATCGAGATCACCGCCACCGCGAACACCGCGGAGGAGGCCAGCGCGATCGCCAACGCCGTCAGCGCCGAGTTCAGCGACGTCGTGTCCAACCAGCTCGAGACGACCGACGGCTCCACCCTCGGCACCGATGCGACGCCGACGCCGGGCGCGACAGCGGCTGCGACTCCCAAGCCGAGCCCGTCGACAACCAAGCTGCCCAACGGGACCGTCGTCCCCATCGCCAAGCCGATCGCGCCGGTGCGCATCGTCAACATCGAGAAGGCGGCGGTGCCGACCGCGCCGCTGCCCTCGAACAGCGGCCTCATGCTGATCGTCGGCGGAGTGCTCGGACTCGCGGTCGGACTGCTGGCCGCATCGCTCCGCGAGGCGTTCGACACCCGGGTTCGCGGCCCGAAGGACATCGCGGCTGTCGCGCAGATTCCCGTGATCGGTGACATCCCGGGCGACCGCGCCGTCGTGACGACGCCTCTGGTGGCACGCACCGGCGGCGGAACCGCGATCGCGGAAGCGTTCCGCAGCCTGCGTGCCCACGTGGATCATCTGCGCACGCGCGACGGTCGGCGCAGCTTCGTCGTCACCTCGGTCGGGCACGGCCAGGGCACCACCACCATCACGGCGAACCTCGCCGTCGCCATCGCGAACACCGCGACCTCGATCGTCGTCGTGGATGCCGACCTGCGCAGCTCAGCTCTGTCGCGTCTGTTCGGCATCCACGGCGCGCTCGGGCTGACAGAGGTGCTCGCCGGTCAGGTGATCCTGGATGCCGCCCTGCGACCCGGGATCGCCGGCGGCGTGACCGTGCTGCCGGCCGGTGCGCGTCCGTCCAACCCTGGAGAGCTTCTCGCCACCTCGGCGATGCGGGATCTGCTGGCGGACCTGCGTTCGCGCTTCGACGTCGTGCTCGTCGACGCCCCCCCGGTGTCGGTCGTGACCGACGCCGCCGTGCTGGGGTCGTTCGACAGCGCCACACTGCTCGTGCTGGCCGAGGGCACGACCACACGCCCGCGCCTGGAAGACGCGCTCGCCCAACTCGGCTCGGCCGGAAGCACCCCCGTCGGAATCGTGCTCACCAGCGTTCCGCGCCGCGGGCTGCGCGGCGGCCGTCGACGGGCGGCCGGCGACCGGAGAGGTGTTGCCGAGGCGCCCGTGTTCATGCCCGCGTATGTCGCGGCGCCTGACGCTAGTGCGGGTGCTGGCATGCCCGCCCCGTCGGAGACGCCGGTCGCGGTGGCACCGGCGACTCCGGCGGCCGCGCCGTCAGCTCGTGCGGTGCCGAAGCCCATCGCCGAGCGGACCGCGGCGCCTGCGGCTGCGGTGCGTGAGGTGCGTGAGGTGCCTGCGGCTTCTGCGGCTGCCGCGGCTCCCCCCGCTCCCCCCGCTCCCCCCGCGAAGCAGTCTCCGCGTCGCGCATCCGTGCCGTCGCACCTGGCCGCGCCGATTCCCGAGCCGAGCACCGACCTGGCGATCGTCCAGCGGGCGGCGGCCCGGGGCGGCCACCGGCGTGTCACGGCCCCGGCGGGAACGACACCCCTCGCGCCGCCGACGGCGACGCCGGCCGAGGCTGAGAAGCCCGCGCCCCCCACTGCCGCGCCGATCACCGCCGCGCCGGCCACCGAAGAGCCGGCCGCCGTTGCGCCGGCCACTGCCGCGCCCGCCGCCGCCCCCTGGACGATCGCCAGGTCGGTGCTCGGCACGGGAATCGGCGCGGCCAGGAGCGACGGCACGGATGCGCGACGCGGAGACTGCTT
>JAODAS010000224.1 GCA_025463555.1 Schumannella sp. | reverse complement strand
GGCGCGGCAGTGCAGGCCGCATGGGTGCTGACCGGGTCCCGTCCCACCTGGCCGGTGCCGCTGGGTGCGCAACCGGCCCCCGACCCGCACCCCGGCATCCGGATCGCGTACGCGGCGCGACGGTGAGAACCGCACTGGTCTTCTCGGGCGGCGGCGACTACGCCGACCCCTGGCACCCGTATGCGGAGAGCTCGGAGCAGCTCGCCGAGCTGGTGCGCTCGTGGGGTGTGGACGTCGAGGTCACCGACCGCGTCGCTCCGACGATCGATGCGCTCGCCGACCGGCCCGGCCTGTTCGTGCTCAACGCCGGTGCCGGATCCGACCCCCACCCCGGGGACGCCGAACTCGCCGCTGCGGCGATCTCCTACGTCGAGGACGGCGGCACTTTGCTGGTGGTGCATCTGTCGACGGGCCTGTTCCCCGGCGACGACGCATGGGAGGACCTGATCGGCGGGCGGTGGATCTGGAACGAATCCGGGCACCCCGACCACGGCACCTTCACGGTGCAGATCGGCGCCGACGAGCTGGTGTCGGGGCTCGGTGACTTCGCCATCGCGGACGAGAGCTACGCGCGCCTGCGGCTGCACGACGGGTTGCGCGTGCTGGCGTGGCACTCGCACGATCCGGATGGCGCGCGGCATCCCCTGCTGTGGCTGCGGCCGCGCGGGCTCGGCATGGTCGTCGTCGACCTCCTGGGCCACGACGGGGCGTCGTTCGGCAACGCCGGACACCGCGTTCTGCTCGAACGCGCGCTGAATCGGGCGTGACCCCCTCCTGCGTGGCACCTTCGTTGGGGTCTGTCGCCATCCGTCGACAGCCCCGATGCTGTCTCTGGCGTGGTCTGCCGGTGGGGTAGGCACGCGTTTTCCAATGGAGGAATTCATGAAGTCGCGCATCGTCACCGCTCTTGCGGCTCTCGCCGCCACCACGCTCGCCCTCACCGGATGCTCGGCAGCCGGCTCAGGATCCGACCCGAACAACCCCAACCAGCTCGAAGCGTTCACCTGGTGGGTCGCGGGTTCCGAGAAGGTCGGTCTCGACGCGCTCGTCAACACCTTCGAACTGCAGTACCCCGGCATCGAGTTCCTGAACGCCTCCGTCGCCGGTGGTGCGGGGTCGAACGCGAAGGCGGCGCTCGCGTCGCGCCTCGAGGCGAACAACCCGCCCGACACCTTCCAGGCGCACGCCGGGGCCGAGCTCACCGACTACATCGAGGCCGGCCAGCTGCAGGACCTCAGCCAGTTCTACGCGGACAACGGCCTGACCGACGTGTTCCCGCCGTCGCTGATCGAGCGCCTGACCGTCGATGGCAAGATCTACTCGGTCCCCAGCAACATCCATCGCGCCAACGTGGTCTGGGCGAACACCTCGGTGCTCGAGTCAGCGGGGCTCGATCCGAAGACTCCGCCCGCCGACCTCAACGCGTGGATCGATGACCTGCAGACCCTCCGGGACTCCGGCATCGAGCACCCGCTCGCCCTCGGCACCGACTGGACGCAGCTGCAGCTCTTCGAGAACGTACTCATCGCCGACCTCGGCCCCGACCAGTATTCGGGCCTCTGGACCGGCGCCACCAACTTCAACGTGCTGGGTGTCAAGGATGCGGTCGCCGACTACGGCCGCCTGCTCGACTACGTCAACCCGGACTACGCCAGCATGGAGTGGGACAAGGCGACCCAGCTGGTCATCGACGGCGACGCCGCGTACAACGTGATGGGCGACTGGGCGGAGGCTGCCTTCGAGCAGGCCGGCCAGACGTACGACAACCAGTACACGACCTTCCCGACGCCGGGGACCGACGGCGTGTTCGACTTCCTCGCCGACTCGTTCACCCTTCCGGTGGGCGCGCCGCACGAGCAGGCCGCCAAGGACTGGCTGACGACGATCAGCTCGGTCGACGGCCAGAAGGCCTTCAACCTGGCGAAGGGCTCGATCCCGGCACGCACCGACACCGTCGCGAGCGACTATCCGGCATACCAGCAGACGGCCATCGCGTCGTTCGCCAACGACACCGTGGTGAGCTCGCTCGCGCACGGCGCCGCCGCGCGGATCGGCTGGTCGTCCGAGATCTCGAAGGCCGTGTCCAAGTTCGTTCAGGACCGGCATCCGGATGCGCTCGTGAACACCCTCATCGAGCTTCAGGCCAACAAGGGCTGAGCCCGCGCGAGCCGGGTTCGGGCTATCGCAGCCCGAACTCGGCGATCGCAGCGTCGACACGCTCGCGGGACCAGTAGCCCGAGTCGACGATCGCGGATTGCACGTCATCCGCCCGGACGACCACGGCCTGCAGCAGCGACGCCGGGACCGACCGCGCGCCGTTGTCGACCGCCGCGACCGGCGGCAGGTCGGTCGGGACCGCAGGCGCGCTCGCGAGCGCCGCGATCACCCGGTCGGCAGCCTCGTCGGCCAGAAGGCGCGGGTCCTCGATCAGGGTCGCGTACTGCCGGCCGTCGGCCAGAGCGGCGAGCGAGCGCAACTCGGCGCCCCGGCCGGTGAGCACGGGGAACGGGAAGACGTCGGGACCGTGCTCCCCGGGCATCGCGCCCGCCTCGATCAGCGCGCGGGCCACCCCGCGGGCGATCGCGTCCGACGGGGTCAGCACGGCATCCGGCCACGCCTGACCCGCGGCGTCGCCGTATGCGTCGTGCAGGAGGCGGGTCATGCGCGAGGCCGCGGTGTCGGATTTGCCGCGCAGCGTCGTCAGGTCATCCAGTGCGACCTCGCGTGATCCCACCGACAGGATGCCGCGGTCGAGATAGGGCTGCAGCACCGACATCGCGGCGGCGAGGCAAGGCTCGGTGCGAGGCTCCTCCGGCGAGCCGGCGAAGAGCTCGATCCGGAACGGGCCGGTCGGCGCACCCGGTACCGGCGCCCCGCCGGCATCCACCAGTCCCAGCCCCTGCAGCAGCGCCGTCGCCTGGAGGAATCCTTCCGCCGCCGGGTCGAATGCCACGAGACGGTCGACGGCCCCGGTGTCGCGCACCAGGGTTCCCAGAGCGACGACATCGATGCCGGGGTCGGCCGCATCCAGCGGCGTCGTCAGGCTGCTCGCGTCGACCGGCGCCACGATCAGGGCCAGAGGCCGCAGGCGCAGCAACTCGGACACCTGGCGGACCTGCGTCGGGATGTCGTCGGCGGCGACCCGGACGACCACCGTGTATCCCGCGGACTGGAGTCGCGCGCGCAGCATTCGCGCGACGTCATCCCAGCGACCGTCCCTGGATGGCAACGCCACCGCGACGGTCGGAGCAGGCGGCGGGCTCGTGCAGCCGGACAGGACCGCCGCGATCAAGCCCGCGGCGAGCGCGACGGCCAGCGCCGCAGCGGCCGGCCGTCGCATCCTCACTCTGGCGAGATTAGCGCCCGCCCGAGCGACGCTTGTTGAAGACGTCGAACGCGACCGCGAGCAGAAGCACGAGGCCCTTGACCGCCTGCTGCCACTCGATGCCGATGCCCATGATGGACATGCCGTTGTTCAGCACGCCGATGATCAGACCGCCGATGATCGCGCCGCCGATGGTCCCCACACCGCCCTGCACGGCCGCGCCGCCGATGAACGCCGCCGAGATCGCCTCCAGCTCGAAGCCGGTACCCGCCTTCGGGCCCGCCAGGTTGAGGCGGGCGGTGAAGATCAGGCCCGCCAGTGCGGCGAGAACGCCCATGTTGACGAACAGCCAGAAGTCGACCTGGCGCGTCTTGATGCCCGAGAGCTCGGCCGCATGGCGGTTGCCGCCGATCGCGTAGATGTGGCGGCCGAACACGCTGCGATTCTGGATCGTGCCGTAGATCAGGACGAGCACCGCCAGGATGATCAGCGTCACCGGGATGCCCTTGAACACCGAGAGGGCGTAGGTGAACGCGCCCACGCCGATCACGACGAGCACGATCTTGGCGATGAACCAGCCCAGCGGCTCCACCTCCTGCGCGTAGCTGACGCGACCGCGACGCGTGCGCACCTGCTGCACGATCAGTGCGACGACGGCGATCAGGCCGACGACCAACGTGACCGGGTCGATGTGCGACTTGAAACCGCCGGGGATCGGGATCGGGAAGTTGATGAACCCGTTGCCGAGCGCGCGGTACTCCTCGGGGAAGGACCCGATGTTGGTGTTGCCCAGCACCACGAGCGCGAGCCCGCGGAAGATGAGCATGCCGGCCAGCGTCACGATGAACGCCGGTATGCCGACGAAGGCGATCCAGAAGCCCTGCCACGCACCCACCGCCGCGCCGACCGCGAGCGAGAGGATGATCGCGAGCCACCACGGCATCCCGAGGGTGACCGCGAACTGCCCGGACACCGCGCCGATGAACGCGGCCACCGACCCCACCGACAGGTCGATGTGGCCGGCGACGATGATCAGCACCATGCCGACCGCCAGCACCAGGATGTAGCCGTTCTGGACGATCAGGTTCGAGATGTTCTGCGGGCGCAGCAGCACGCCGTTCGTGGTGATGGTGAACAGCAGCACCACCGCGACCAGCGCGATGAAGATGCCGTTCTTGCCGAGGTCGCTCACCACGTGCTGGATCGCGAGGGTGACGCGGTTCGTGGGCGGGCCGACCTGCTCGGTGAGGTCGGTGTCGGTCGTCGTCGGATTGGACATCAGCGCTGCTTCTCCATGGTCATGAGCTTGATGAGTGCTTCGGGGGTGGCTTTCTCGATGGGGAGTTCGCCGGTGATCCGGCCCTCCGAGAGTGCGTAGATGCGGTCGCAGATGCCGATCAGTTCGGGCAGCTCCGACGAGATCACGATGATCGCCTTCCCCTCGGCCGCGAGGCGGTTGATGATCGTGTAGATCTCGTACTTGGCGCCGACGTCGATCCCCCGCGTCGGCTCATCGAGGATCAGCACATCGGGCGCGGAGTTGATCCACTTCGACAGGACCACCTTCTGCTGATTTCCGCCCGAGAGCTTGCCCGCCGGAACCATCACATCCGGTGCCTTGATGTTCATCTCGCTGCGGTACCGGTTCGCGATCTCGAACTCCTTGCCGTCGTTGACAAGGCCGAACCGGGCGATCTTCCGCAGCGCCGCAACCGAGATGTTGCGCTTGATGTCCTCGATGAGGTTGAGGCCGTAGTACTTGCGGTCCTCGGTGACGTACGCGAGGCCGTTGTCGATGGCCTCCGAGACGGTGCGGGTCTTGATCTCCTTGCCGTCCTTGAAGACCCTGCCCGTGATGCGCGTTCCGTAGCTGCGGCCGAAGAGGCTCATCGCGAACTCCGTGCGACCGGCGCCCATCAGACCCGCGATGCCGACGATCTCCCCCGCCCGCACATTCAAGTTCACGTCGTCGACCATCACGCGGGTCTGATCCTGCGGGTGATGGGCGGTCCAGTTCTCGACCCGCAGTACCTCTGCGCCGACGTGCGGCGTGTGCTCCGGGTACCGGTGCTCGAGGTCGCGGCCCACCATGTCCTTGATGATGCGGTCCTCGGTGACGTCGTCCTTGGCGATCGTCTCGATCGCCTTCCCGTCGCGGATGACGGTGACGCTGTCGGCGATCTTCTTGATCTCGTTCAGCTTGTGACTGATGATGATCGACGTGATGCCCTGGCCCTTGAGGTGAAGGATCAGGTCGAGCAGATGATCGCTGTCCTCGTCGTTGAGGGCAGCCGTCGGCTCGTCGAGGATCAGCAGCTTCACGCGCTTCGAGAGCGCCTTGGCGATCTCGACGAGCTGCTGCTTGCCGACGCCGATGTTCTTGATCCTGGTGGTCGGGTTCTCTTTCAGCCCGACGCGCGCGAGCAGCTTCTGCGCCTCTTGATTGGTCTTGTTCCAGTCGATCAAGCCGAGCGGACCCTTGACCTCGTTGTTGAGGAAGATGTTCTCGGCGATCGACAGGTGCGGGCTGAGCGCCAGCTCCTGGTGGATGATGACGATGCCCTTCGCCTCGGAGTCGCGGAGGTTGTGGAAGTGCACGGTCTCGTCTTCGAAGACGATCTCGCCCTCGTAGCTGCCGGCCGGGTACACGCCCGACAGCACCTTCATGAGGGTGGACTTGCCTGCCCCGTTCTCGCCGCAGATGGCGTGGATCTCGCCGCGGGCGACCTCGAGGGTCACGTTCTGGAGCGCCTTGACGCCCGGGAACGTCTTGGTGATGGAGCGCATCTCCAGGATGTTGGTGGTCACGGAACCGACCCTCCTTGGTCGTAGCCAGCAGTGGCGAGCGTAACGGAGCGCCGCGGGAGCGGGGAGAATGAGCTCCCCGCTCCCGGGCAATCAGGATGAAACGGTGAAGAGGGTCAGCCCTTACAGGCCGATCTCGGCAGCCGTCCAGTAGCCCGTGTCGACGAGGGCTTCCTTGACGTTGTCCTTCGTGACCTGGACCGGCTGGAGCAGGTACGACGGCACGACCTTCTTGCCGTTGTCGTAGGTCTCCGTGTCGTTGATCTCCGGGTCGCTTCCACCGAGGACGGCGATGGCCATGGCGGCCGCCACCTTCGCGAGTTCGCGGGTGTCCTTGAAGATGGTCGCGTACTGCTCACCCGAGAGGATCGCCTTCACCGAGTCGACCTCGGCGTCCTGGCCCGAGATGATGGGCCAGTCCGCTCCGACCGAGTAGCCGGCGTCGGTCAGCGCGGAGATGATGCCGCGCGACAGGCCGTCGTAGGGCGACAGAACCGCGTCGACCTTGCTGCCGTCGGAGTACGACTTCGTCAGGATGTTCTCCATGCGGGCCTGTGCGACCTGGCCGTCCCAGCGGAGCGTGGCGACCGTGTTGAAGTCGGTCTGCGTCGACTTGACAACGAGTGTGCCGTCATCGATCAGCGGCTGGAGCACGTCCATGGCGCCGTTGAAGAAGAAGGTCGCGTTGTTGTCGTCGGGCGAACCGGCGAACAGCTCGATGTTGAAGGGACCGGCCGGGGCGTCAGCCTTGGCGGTTCCATCGAGCTCGGTGAGGCCGAGGCCGTTGAGGAGCGTCCACGCCTGCTGCTGGCCCACGAGGAAGTTGTCGAACGTCGCGTAGTAGTCGACGTTCTCCGAGTCGCGGATCAGGCGGTCGTACGCGATGACCGGGATGCCGCCGTCAGCAGCCTCCTGGAGCACGTTCGTCAGGGTGGTGCCGTCGATCGCCGCGATGATCAGGGCCTTTGCGCCCTTGGTGACCATGTTCTCGATCTGGCTGACCTGCGTGGGGATGTCGTCCTCCGCATACTGGAGGTCGACCTTGAAGCCCTGGTCCTCGAGGGTCTGCTTGAGGGCATTGCCGTCGGCGATCCAGCGCTCCGACGACTTCGTCGGCATCGCGACGCCGATGAGGCCGCCGTCGCCGCCGGTGTCACCGCCGCCGCTGGCGGGCGAGCAGGCCGCGAGACCCAGCGTCATCGCTCCGGCCGCGACGAGTGCGAGAAGAGATTTCTTCTTCACTGTGTGGTTCCTTTCGTGATGGTGGTGTGGTGCTTGCCCGGCTTCGTCCATGAGAGCCGGACACCTGTCCGGGCTCGGGGCCCGGCAAGTCCTGTGG
>JAODAS010000193.1 GCA_025463555.1 Schumannella sp. | reverse complement strand
CACGGCACGTTCGATTCCGTCGCGCAGGGGCAGATGCAGCAGTCGCTGGATGCGTCGCTCCTGAAGCTGAAGTCGCTCATCGAGGCAGCGGAGACAACCGCAAAGAATTAGTTGCAAAGGACTACTTGCAAAGAAGTCTTTGCAAGGGTACCTTTGCGATATGGCCGAACCGCAGAACGAGCACATCTACCGCCGTCACGGTCGCAAGCTCGAGTCCGAGGCATTGCGGGCTCTCGCGCATCCGCTGCGCATCCGCATCCTCGACGAGCTCTCGATGTTCGGGCCGCTGACCGCCAGCGGCCTCGGGGAGCGGTTCGGGGAATCCAGCGGTGCCACCAGCTACCACCTCCGCCAGCTGGAGAAGGTCGGATTGGTCACTGAAGACACCGGGCGGGGCAACGCCCGCGAACGCTGGTGGATGCGCACGCCGGGCCCGATCTCGATTCCGGATCCGACCGAGTTCCCGGCCGGCAGCGCCGAGCGGCTTGCGTCGCGACTGGCCAGTGACGAGTTCATGCGCGGTCGCGAGCTGGCGTTCCGCGAGTTCATGGCTGCGGAAGAGGGTGCGGTCCCCGACGAATGGGCCCAGCTCGCCGTCTCCGACACGATCAACATCCGCCTCACCCCCGAGCAGATGAAGGAGCTTCTCAACGACATCGACGTCGTCCTGTGGAAGTACCTCGACGCGTACAAGGCGACCCCGTCGCCGGGCGCGCGGCCGGTACAGCTGCAGCTGAACGCGTTCCCCCTGGTCCGGGGCGAAGAGGTCGCTCCGGAGGCCGGGAAGACCTCCGGAAATGTCGGTAGCACAGAGAAGAATTCGTGATGAGCGAGGGAGTCGGAACCATGGCGATGACATACGAGATCAGCGGAGTTCCGTGGCTCGCGGTGCGTGTCGGGCGGGCGCTCGAGCGCTGGGGAGCCCGTGCGGCGCGACCCATGGGCATCGATGAGTTGCAGCGCAAGCGCGCTCAGGTGAGTGCCGCCGACGCGGCGGTCGAGGCACGCCGGTCGTCCCTCGTCGGCATGTACCCGTACCTGCGCTGACGATGCCGGCCTTCACGATCGCGGTCGCCGACGAGGTGCTCGACGATCTGCGTCATCGGCTGCGCGCGACGCGGTTCGCGCGGCCGCGCGTGCTCACCGATGAATTGGTGGCGGCACGCACCGATCCCCGGTTTCCCCATCCCACCGCGCCCGGGTGGGAGGCGGGGGTCGACCCCGCATACCTCCGCTCGCTGGTCGCGTACTGGGCCGACGGGTTCGACTGGCGCGCAGCCGAGGCGCGACTGAACGCGTACCCGCAGTTCATCGAGCGTGGCATGCACTTCGTCCACATCCGGCGCGACGCGACCCGTCCGCCCGTGATCCTGACGCACGGGTGGCCCAGCACGTTCGCGGAACTGCTTCCACTGGCAGATCTGCTCGACGTCGACGTGGTGGTACCGTCCCTGCCCGGGTATCTCTACTCCGACCTTCTCGATGAGCCGATGACGCGCAAGGCCATCGGCGAGGGCTTCCACACCCTGATGACCGACGTCCTCGGCTACGAGCGGTATTTCGCGTTCGGCGGCGACATCGGCGGTTCCGCATGCGGGTGGGCCGCAGCGATGCACCCGCAGCAGGTCGCGGGTCTGCATGTGATCCACGGCCCCTTCCCCGGTGAGTACGTCGAGCCGCTCACCGCGGCGGAGCAGCGCTGGCTCGAATCCGATGAGGTGCGCGGTGAGCAGGACGGGGGCTACGACGCGATTCTGGCCAGCCGCCCCGACACCATCGCCGCGGCGATGCAGGACTCGCCGGCAGGCATGGCCGCGTTCATCCTCGACAAGCTCTGGGCGTGGAGCGATGGGCCGCTGGAGACCCGATTCGATCGCGATGCGCTGTGCACGATCTTCACGCTGTACTGGGCGACCGCGTCATTCGATTCGTCGTTGCAGCAAGATGTCGACGCTCCGCTGAACCCGCGGCGCCCCACGATCACGGTGCCGGTCGCGGTCACCCAGAGCCGGGAGTGGAACATGCCCCTCTTCCCGCGCTCGATCGCCGATCGCGCCGCCAGTGACATCCGGCTGTACGAAGCCGCCCCGAGCGGCGGGCACTTCATGGGGTACGAGGAACCGGCGTATGTCGCCGACCGGCTGACCGCCTTGATGCGGGAGGTCGGCTAGAGACCGGTCCGCAGCGGCTAGTCGGAAACTGTGCGTCCGACCGAGTCCGTCTGCGGGTCGTAACGGAGGGTCGTTCCATCGTCGAGTTCGACGACGGGGCGGCCCTCCAACCACGTGAGGGTCCAGCGCCAGGCGGAGGTGTCGGTGTCGGCGATTTCCTCTTCGACCTCGGCGACCGCGGCCTTCATCGCCGGCGGCAGCCGGTCCGGCGCAGCGGCGCCCACCGCCCAGCGGGTGCCCAGTTGCATCAGCCCAGCTCCTTCTCGTAGACGACCCAGCCCGCGCGGGTGGCGATCCGGTCGTACAGCGCCTGCGCCGTCTCGTTGTCGGCGGCGGTGATCCAGCGGAACGTCCCGCCGCCGTTCGCCGTGCCATCGGCGTAGCCGCGCTCGATCAGGGCCCGCGCGACCCCTTTGCCACGGTGATCCGGTGCCACGTACAGGTCGTCGAGGAACCAGGCGGGTCCGGCGGTGAACGTGTCGTTCAGCTTCCGGATGTGCGCGAAGCCGACCAGAACACCCTCGTCGTCGGCGACCAGCGCCGAGATCTCGTGCGCGGGATCCAGAAGCCACGACCACACGGTCTCGAGCACCTCGTCGGGGAATCGCGTCTCGTAGAACTCCCCGTACGCGCGGAACAGCTCGCGCCACGCGTCGTGATCACTCGCTGCGATCGGGCGTATCTCTGTCATGACGTCCTCGTCTTCTCGCGGGCGACCAGCAGGCGATGCAGCTCCAGTCCGTCGTACACGGCGGTGGCTTCCGCTGTCGGGAATCCGCACCCGTCCTGCGGCGCGTAGACGGGAGTGATCCGCTCGTCACCGTAGTGCAGCCACACGATCAGGGGATCATGCAGCGACATGTCGCACGGGCCATCGGTGCGCGCCAGATCGGGAACCGCATACGCATCCAGAAGCCCGGCGATGTCATCGGCGGCGACCCGGTCGACGAACTCCTCGATCTGCGGAGTGCCGTCCGGGGCATCGGTGTACGGCGCAGTGGTGCAGACGTAGACTCCGTCGATCGAGTCGCCCGGGATGGCGGCGGGGTCGTAGTGCACCGCCGAGACGAGCGGGCATTGCAGTTGCACATGCGCGTGGGTGGCCGGCACGAGCGGGAACATGCCCGGTCCCGGAGCGGTGCCCGGGCCGTCCGCGCCGAGCGCCGCGGTGAGGTACGGGTCAGGGGATTGCGGATCCGGGGTCTCGGACGGGGCCGCGGGGCTCGCGCACCCGGCGAGGAGCCCGACCACGATCGCGGCCATCGTCGATCTCGCAAGCCAGGTCGCCATCCACCCATCTTGCGCCTGCCGTGGCGGATCAGTGCTCGGCGGGCGCGTCATGCGCGTCGAGCGGGGCGCCGGTGTCCACCTCGACGAGCAACTGGCGTCTCGCGGTCTGGTAGGAGGACTGCCGCTTCCGTCAGCGGCTTGAGCGGGCGGACTTCGATCGGCTTCGCAGGCATCGTCGACTGCGCGATCGGCTCACCGGGAACGCACCCCGCCAGAAGGAGTCCCGGCACACAGAACGCCAGCCCGGCCACCAGGACGGCGACCGGGCGGAGCATCACGCCCCCTGGGCTTCCGGCTGCTCGGCGAGCACGATGTCGGTGACGGCGATCTCGTCCGCCTCGACGAGAGTGAGTTCGCCGATACGGCCGACCGCCCGCAGGTCCTCGACGGCTTCCGCGATCAGGGCCGGGCCCGCCAGCGTGGCAGAGACGACCTCCGTCTTCTGCGACGCCTTCGCGTCGGTCTTGGCGCGCCGGATGCCGATGAGGGCAGCGCTGACCGCCGGCAGCAGTCCGCGGGGCGCTTCGGCATCGAGAACAGGCCAAGCCGCACGGTGGATCGAGTCGGCGTGCGTCCAGCGCCACACCTCCTCCGTCGCGAACGGGATCACCGGCGCGAGAAGCCGCAGCATGACATCCAGCGCCTGGCGCAGCGCCTGCGTCGAACTGCCGCCGCCGTCGTACGCGCGCTCCTTGACCAGCTCGAGGTAGTCGTCGCAGAAGGTCCAGAAGAACTTCTCGGTGACCTCGAGCGCTCGCGCGTGGTCGTAGCCCTCATACGCCTTCGTCGCTTCGCGCACCACGACGGCGAGTTCGGCGAGCATGTCGGCGTCGAGCGGGTGAGTGACGGCCGCCCCGGCGAGCGGCTCGGGGAAGGAGTAGACGAACTTCGCCGCGTTCAAGACCTTGATCGCGAGGCGGCGGCCGATCTTCATCTGCTTCGGGTTCTGCGGGTCGAAGGCCGCGTCCGTCCCGAGACGTGACGATGCCGCCCAGTAGCGAACGGCATCCGACCCGTGCTCTTCGAGCATCCCGGCCGGTGTGACCACGTTTCCCTTGGACTTCGACATCTTCTTGCGATCGGGGTCGACGATGAACCCCGACAGGCCGGCGTGCTTCCACGGTACCTTGCCGTGCTCGAGCTGCGCGCGCAGCACCGTCGAGAACAGCCAGGTGCGGATGATGTCCTGTCCCTGCGAGCGCAGGTCGTACGGGAACACCAGGTCGAACAGCTCGGGATCGGTCTCCCAGCCGCCCGCGATCTGCGGGGTCAGGCTCGAGGTCGCCCAGGTGTCCATGATGTCGAGCTCCCCGACGAAGCCGTTCGGCCGTCCACGCTGCGCCTCGTCATACCCGGGCGCGGCATCCGAGGACGGATCGACCGGCAGCTGATCTTCACCGGGCACGATCGGCTGCGCCCGCAGCGGCTCGCCCTCGGCGTCGAGCGCGTACCAGACCGGGATGGGCACGCCGAAGAACCGCTGACGCGAGATCAGCCAGTCGCCCGTCAGTCCGCCCACCCAGTTCTCGTAGCGCACGCGCATGAAGTCGGGGTGGAAGTCGATCGCCCGCCCGGCATCCAGCAGCTTCGCGCGCAGTGTTTCGTCGCGTGCTCCATTCGTGATGTACCACTGGCGCGTGCTGATGATCTCGAGCGGCTTGTCGCCCTTCTCGAAGAACTTCACCGGATGCGTGATGGGCTTGGGTTCGCCGATCAGGTCGCCCGACTCGCGCAGCAGCTCGACGACTCTGGCCTTGGCGCTGAACACGGTCTTGCCCGCCAGCTCGGCGTAGGCCGCGCGTCCCGCGTCGGTGAAGAGAGCTGCCGCGGGCGCCTCCGCAAGCAGCCGGCCGTCGGGCCCGATCACCGCCCGGATCGGCAGATCGAGCTCGCGCTGCCACACCACGTCGGTCACGTCGCCGAAGGTGCAGATCATCGCGATGCCCGAGCCCTTGTCCTGCTGGGCGAGGCGGTGCGCGAGCACCGGCACCTCGACGCCGAACAGCGGCGTCGTCACCGTGGTGCCGAAGAACGGTTTGTAGCGCTCGTCATCCGGATGCGCGACCAGGGCCACGCAGGCCGGCAGCAGCTCGGGGCGAGTGGTCTCGATGTCGATGGTGCCGCCGTCGGCCTTGTGGAAACTGACCCGGTGATACGCCGCGGGCTGGTCCTTGTCTTCGAGCTCGGCCTGCGCCACGGCGGTGCGGAACGTCACGTCCCAGAGGGTGGGAGCATCCGCCTGATACGCCTCGCCGCGGGCGAGGTTGCGCAGGAACGCGCGTTGCGCAGCGAGTTGCGCCTCGGGGCCGATGGTGCGGTACGTCAGAGACCAGTCGACGCTCAGCCCGAGGTCGCGCCAGAGCGCCTCGAACTGCTTCTCGTCTTCGGCGGTCAGCCGCTCGCACAGTTCGATGAAATTGCGGCGTGAGATCGGCACCTGATCGGCCGCCTTCGAGCTCGCGTTGTCCCCGCCCTCGAGCGGCGGCACGTAGCTCTCGACGTAGGGAAGGGTCGGGTCGCAGCGCACGCCGTAGTAGTTCTGCACGCGCCGCTCGGTGGGAAGCCCGTTGTCGTCCCACCCCATCGGGTAGAAGAGGTGCTGTCCGCGCATGCGCTGGAATCGCGCGGCGAGGTCCATATGCGTGTAGCTGAACACGTGCCCGATGTGCAGACTGCCGGATGCGGTCGGGGGAGGCGTATCGACACTGAAAACCGAGTCTTTGCCCGCGGCGAGCGCTGCAGCGCGATCGAACCGGTGGGTGCCCTCCGACTCCCAGGTCTGGCCCCATTTTGCTTCGAGCCCCTCGAGGGCCGGCCTGTCGGGAATGGCGTTGGCGTGCGCGTCAGACATGGATGCTGCTCCGGTTCGCTATGTGCGGCACCGTGTCGATGGTGAGGTGCCTGAGTATCGGCCCTCGCGGGCCCAGCACGATTCTAAAGCCCCCCTAGTGGGGAATGCGCGGATGACTGCTCGGCGCGCACACTTTGTCGGTGTCCAATCGGTGGGGGGCGCGCCGCACAGGCTGGTCGGTGCGCTCGAGAATCCTCGCGACGATCCTCATGGTCGCCGCGCTGGGCCTCGTCGCGGCCGGAGGCACGGCCTACCTGGTGGGCAGGCAGTCGGTCCTCGTCGGCATCGACCAGCGCCTCAATGAGCAGGTCGCGGCCGCCCGCCTGCTCGCCCTCGGAGCGACCGGAGACGCTGCGCAGTTCGACACGACACGCGAGGCACTCGAGCGGATCGTGGCGCAGGTCGTCCCCGACCGCCACTCCAGTTCCCTCGGGATCCTGGAGGGGCGCCCCGCGTTCGTCCCGGGCGTCGCGGCCGCCTTCTCGGTGCCCACGGACCCCGCATTCGTCGACCGCGTCCTCGGGGAGGTGTCGGATGGCAGCGTGCGGATCGGCACCGCGACCACCGACCTCGGAGACCTGCGGTACATCGCAGCGCCGGTGGCGATCGACGCCGAACGCGGCGTCTTCGTGATCGCGGTGGATGTCCGGGCCGAACTCGCCGATTTCGGGTCGGCGATGGCTGCCTACAACGCCGTCGCGGCCGGCGTCGTCGTCATCATCGGCCTCATCGGGTGGGTAGTCGCGGGCCGCCTGCTCGCGCCCATCCGCCGGCTCCGTCTCGCCGCCGAGGACATCACCGCGACGGATCGCGGCGTGCGCA
The DNA here is from genome assembly GCA_025463555.1 of Schumannella sp. Lineage (GTDB taxonomy): Bacteria > Actinomycetota > Actinomycetes > Actinomycetales > Microbacteriaceae > JBDSKH01. The sequence continues at coordinate 1,650 of JAODAS010000193.1, read as the reverse complement.
TCCCCGTGGTGGGCAGAGACGACGTCTCGGCCCTGACCGCGACGGTCAACGACATGCTCGACCGGCTGGATGCGGCTCTGACCAGCCAGCGCCGCCTGCTCGACGACGTCCGCCATGAACTGAAGACGCCCATCACGATCGTGCGCGGGCACCTGGAACTGCTGAATGCGGAAGACCCGGCAGAGGTGATGTCCACCCGCATGATCGCCATCGACGAACTGGACCGGATGTCGGGGCTGATCGACGAGATCGAGGTGCTTGCGGAGAGCAGGATGCTGGTCACACGTCGCAACGCGGTCCACGCCGGCGAGCTCACCGCGGAGGTGTTCGCGAAGTCCCGCGGAATCGCCGGTCACCAGTGGAAGGTGACGAACACCGCCACCTCGACGGTGTCGGTCGATCGTCCCAAGATCGTGCAGGCGTGGCTGCAGCTGGTCGACAATGCGGTCAAGTACTCGCCCGCGGGCTCGACCATCATCATCGGATCCGGCGACTTCGAGGGCGCCGTCGAGTTCTGGGTGCAAGACTCCGGTCCGGGGATCCCGCCCGGCGCGGAGCTGACGATCTTCGACCGCCATGCGCGGGGCGAGACTCAGGGCGCATCCGGGTCGGGCCTGGGGCTGTCGATCGTGCGCTCCATCGTCACGGCCCACGCCGGCCGGGTCGCCGTCGCGTCCACCGCGGCGGGCACCCGGATCGGGTTCGTCGTCCCGGCGGTGCCCGCGCACGTGCGCGAGGCGGTGTCCGCGTGACCACGATCCTGGTCGCGGAGGACGAGCAGCGCATCGCGAGCTTCCTGGAGAAGGGGCTTCGGATCGCCGGCTTCGACACGATGCTCGCCGGGGACGGCCTGTCGGCGCTCGATTCCGCGCGGCGGGGGCGACCGGATCTCATGCTGCTCGACGTCGGCCTGCCGGGGATGGACGGCTTCGCCGTGCTGCGGGCCTTTCGCGAGACCGATGCCACGACCCCGGTGATCATGCTCACGGCGCGTACCTCGGGCGCGGACACGGTCGCAGGTCTCACGGGCGGCGCGGACGACTATGTCCCCAAGCCGTTCAGGTTCGACGAGCTTCTGGCGCGGATCCGGCTTCGCCTGCGTGCGACGCCCGCGTCGGCTTCGACGCTCTCCTACGAGGGCATCAGCCTCGACCTTCACAGCCGGCAGGTCTCGGTCGCCGGCCGGAAGGTGGAACTCTCGTCACGCGAGTTCGCGTTGGCCGAGGAGCTGCTACGCCATCCCGATGAGATCCTCAGCCGCGAGCATCTGCTGTCGAAGGTGTGGGGCTTCGAGTTCGATCCCGGATCGAATGTCGTCGACGTCTACGTCCGCTATCTGCGCGGCAAGCTGGGCGCCGACCGTATCGAGACCGTTCGCGGGCTGGGATACCGGCTCGTCTGAGCTGTGGGGCCCTGAGCTTTGGGCCCTGAGCTTTGGGCTTTGAGCCTTGGGCTCTGAGCTTTGGGCCGCGGCCTTGCGGCGGACCCGAAACGCGGAGGTGGGCGCGGCCCCCGCCGCGCCCACAGCACCCCTGGCCCGGTCGTCGAACCCGAGACGACGCGAGATGACTCTTGGAGTGTTACCGCAATCCGATGCCCAACGGCGCTGAGCGCCTGCTACCCCTAGCCGGCATCGGAAACCTGTATTAG
>JAODAS010000167.1 GCA_025463555.1 Schumannella sp. | reverse complement strand
ACGTCCGGAACCGGTGGGATATGGTGTAATTGGCAACACAGCGGTTTCTGGTACCGCCATTCTAGGTTCGAGTCCTAGTATCCCAGCGACACCCTCCAAGCAGCAGCACGAAGCGCTTTGGTAGGGTTTCATCCGGTCGAGAGACCACTCCATGGCCCCGTTGTGTAGCGGCCTAGCACGTCGCCCTCTCAAGGCGGTAGCGCGGGTTCGAATCCCGTCGGGGCTACCATGGAAAAAGACCCCCTGACCTGCGGAAACGCCGGTCAGGGGGTCTTCTGCATCCGGGTCCGGAACGGTCTCGGGCAACGCTCGGGCAACACGTGGCAACGGGACCACCTCCCGGCCGGCGTCGCGATGGTGTTTGGTGCGCGCCAGATCCATCGCATCGGCCACCTCGTCGAGCCGGTTCGCGAACAGGTGTCCGTAGGTGTCCAGGGTCATCGTCGCCGACGCGTGGCCGAGCATCTGCTGCACGACCTTGACGTCCGCGCCGGACGCGATGGCCAGGGAGGCGGCAGTGTGGCGCAGCTGGTGGGGGTGCAGGTCGGGGATGCCGATCGCCGCGGATGCCGCCGAACACCAGGTCGTCCGGGGCCTTGCCCGCGATGTGTCGGGCGAGGTCGTCGACCAGGAATCGGGGGATGGGGACCTCACGCCGCTGGTGGGCTTCGGCGTGTCCCAGACCAGACCGTGGCCCTGCACGGGGGTGGCGGACTCTGCGATGACGGCTCGTCGCTTCAGCAGGTCGAGTCGGCGCACCCGGAGGGCGGCCATCTCGCCGAACCGGACGCCGGTGTAGGCGAGGAACAGCACGACGAGCCGGTACATCTCGTTCTTGCGTTCGTCCAAGGCGCGGTGCTTGCTGACGTCCGCGGGGTAGCCGCAGGCGTGTGCGAGGTCCTCGACCTGACCGTGGGTGAGGTAGCGCTTCTCGTGCTTGACCGGGCGGGGCAGGTTGATGTGGGTGGCGACGTTGCGGCTGAGGCGGCCATCCTCAACCGCCATGTCGAGGCTCAAGGACAGGACGCGGTGGATCTTGCGCACTGACGCCGGGACGTTCCCCGGCCATCCAATGTCATCAAATGGTCATGAGTTGACGTGATCGAGCGGATGAGGAGGATGCATCACAGACCAGGTGATTCAACGGTTGGTCGCATCGGAGCTCCAGTCGAGGTTGCTCTCCGGTGAGCGCCGGGCAAATTGGCCCAGAGCCGCTACCTCGGGACCGGACCGCGCATTGAACCAGCCGCACGCCGGCTCGCGTCCGTTGCGCGTCGAGCCACTGCCGCACATCTGACGGTGTTCCGAGGGTTCGCGGTTCTACTTGCGGTCCCATGCTTCGTCGTCGTCCCCGAGCTCGTCGAATCTGTGCGGTCCGGATGCCAAGAGACTCCGGGTGAAGGAGTCCTGATCTGACAAAAGCTCGTCCAGCGCTTCGAGCAGATCCGCATCGCTCGGCGGACGCCTCGCGATCGCTGCGGACAGCACCGCTCGACGAATCAGTTCCTTGGCGAACGACGCGGTGACACCCTCGGCCCGGTCAGCCGCGATATCGAGCGCCTTGGCGGAGAAGCCAATGTCGCGGGAGTACAGGGTGAAGAGAGATCGGCGGGCGTCTCGGTCCGGCAGGGGGATCTCGACGGCCAGATCGATGCGTCCCGGGCGCTGAGCCAGCGCGCGCTCCAAGAGGTCGGGTCTGTTGGTGGTCATGACGAAGGTGACATCGGCGTCGCCGTCTAGCCCGTCCAGCGCCTCGAGCAGCTCGAACAGCATCGAGTCGGGCGAGTCGATCATGTCCCGGTCCTCTGCCACAAGGTCGCAGTCCTCGAGGACCACAATGGCTGGCTCCATCGCGCGCGCGATCTGTGCAGCCTCTTTGACCAGACCTAAGGTGTTGCCGCTGAGCAGGATCGCCGTGGTCCCGGCCGAACGACTGAGCAGATGTCTGACGGTGTGTGTCTTGCCGGTGCCTGGAGGTCCGTAGAGCAGGATGCCGCGTTTCAGATGCTGCCCGGCTCGCAGGAGGTCGACGCGGAACTCGCCCAGCAAGAGTGCATGACGCTCGATCCTGCGCAGCGCCTCACCCGGCAGCACCACCGCAGACGCGGGGATGTCAGGACGCTCGTGGAACGTGACTCCACCCAACGACGATCCGTACTCGCCTCCGGTGAAGGAAAGCACCTGCCCTCGCAGCACGCTGTTCTCAAGCATCACGGTGCGGAGTCGGGAAAGGAACGCCCCGGCGGTCTCCCGGTCGAGCGCCATGACCTCGAGAGTCGGAGACTCCCGACCCCATTCCGGGTTCGCATCGCGTTGAAGAACGGCCAATGGCACGCCGTCCATGGTCATCAGACGGATGCCTGATGACACGACCTGCCGCTCTCGTGCCGGGCCCACTGCCGAGCTGACATATTCGACCGGTCCGAGGTTGACCGGCCCGTGTTCATCGCGCACCAGGCCCAGAAGCCCGATGTCCCCGTGAGGTCTGCCGCGGAAGCCGAGCAGCCGTGCGTCCGGATCCATGAGGTCCAGGGCGATGTCCGCGTCGACCAGCTGGGCGCGGCTGAGCCGCTCGGTGACTGTCGTCAGCTCGCGAGCGTCCTCACCTAGATGCTCCGACAGGGCAGCAGCCAGCTCTCCCTGACCGCGGGCAGCGGGGCCGTGCTGCTCGACCACGTCGCGGAGGAAGGCGGTGAATGCTTCGATGAACTCGTTCTGTTCCGTCACGCAGACACCTTGGCAGAACGCGCGGTGATCGGGGTGCGCTTTCCCACTCCGGCATCAGCCGGATCGTTCAGCGAGGAAAGGCGCTTCGGGTCACCGGATGTAGGCCGTGCGCCAGATCGCCACGGAATGATGCAGGTCTGACTTGCCCGGTCGCCGGCCGCCGGGGAAGCACAGGCAGGCTTGTCCATTGGGTCGGGTTGCTCTGCTCTTCGGCGGGCTGTCCATAGAAGGGACCGGTCTTCAGGAGAACCGCGAGGACTCGCACGTCCCCAAGTAAAATATTGGGATGCGACGGGGTCTGGCGGACAGATGTATCCGAAGTGCGCTGATCTTGGTACTCATCGGCGGTGCTTGTGTCGGGGCAGGCGCCATACTGATCGCGCTCAATGAACTGGTGTTCCACGGGTTTGCGCCGGCCTGCGCCGACGGTTACGCAGAGGCAACCGGGGAGCCACCCTGTCGACCTGACTGGCCAGGGGCCACCCCGGCTCTGATCACGATTGGAGTGGCGACGATAGCGGTTGCCTCCTCGGCCAGGTTCCTGGCGCGTCACGCCCGCTGAGCGAAGCCATCCGCCGCAGCAGCTAGTGGACGCCGCGAATTTCACTCGTGGGTCTCCACAAAGAGCCCGTCCAACCAGTATCGCCATCGAATCTGTCCGTCGCTGGCCAGGTCCACGTCCTCGGCGGTTACCTCGGTGAAGAGCGAAATCTGTGGCGCCTGTATACCTAGTTCACGGGCTTTCGTCAGCGCGTCCATACGTCCGGTACACCCAAGAAGCACCTCGACCGGCGCGCAGTCTGCGTTGGGCTCTCCGCCGTGCACGATCGCAACCTCAGCGCCATCAGACAGCTTCAGGATTCCTTTGCTGTTCCGTCTACCCACGCCGCAAGGCTGACGACCATCGGCCGTGAGGTCAGGGTTTGCCAGGAGGCGGCGGAGTGACTCGGGGCCCGGCTAGGCGGTTACGGTGGGCCGTGAGCGAGCGAGACTCAAAGATCTTCGTGACCATAGGTGTCGCTGTCGTAGTTTTGCTGGTGGTGCTCGGCGTGGTCGCGATCCTATTCGGCGTCGGCTCTGGGATGCAGTACACCTGAGCGATCGCGGATGTCCCAGTTCACGCCTCGTAGCGGCGGAAGGACGCACTTGGTCCGCTAGCTCATCCGTACTTGGCGGAGACAAATGCGTGTTGATCGTGGTGAAGACGTGCCAGCGGGTTTCGTTCGTTCACGTCAGAAGGACTGCGAGCGCAAGAGCGATGAGCAATGAGTCGATCCTGTCGAGCAGCCCACCAGCGCCAGCCAGCCACGTACCTGAGTCTTTGGTCTGGACCCCGCGTTTGATCATCGACTCGAACAGATCGCCTGCGGGTCCCCCGATCGCGACGGCAACTCCCAACTGCCAGGTCAGGCCATGGACGGCGCCCAGTACTCCGACACCAGCAGCCGCGCCGACCAGAGCTCCGCTCCAACGTTTCGCCGGAGACAGCGGAGACAGCGCGGGACCACCCAGCCTCGGGCCGGCGAAGAACGCGACCACGTCGGCCATTGAGACCGCCGCGAACAGGGCCAGCGCGGTCGGGCCGAGTGGCACCATGCCGGCGAGCGGACTCAACCAGGCGACCCCTAGCGTGCCGGCACTGACACGGCGCAGGCCATGGGTCGCGTCGCCGGCGATGATGGGCACGGCGGCGACAGCAAGCATGCCGGCCCCTACGACCCTGAATGTTTGCTCGGGGTCCCACCAGGTCGTCAGCACGACGGCCGTGACCGCCAACGCCATCACGATCTTGTCCATGCGGCCGAGTCCCACCAGCGCGCCGTACTCGAATGCGGCGATCCAACCCGCGCTGATCGCCAGAACCGCAGTACCGGGATCGCCGACCCAGAACAAGGCGGCGACGAGCGGCACCGCGACGGCCCAGATGCACCACCGCAGGATTAGCTCGCGTCGACGGGTGAGCGCGACCGCGGCACCGCCCAGCGCCAATGCCCCGCCGAGAAGGGGGACCAGCGACTCCACCGTGATCATGCGTGCCGGTGGGCGCTCAAGACCCTCCGGCAGGCAGCCACGATCCGGGCGTTCTCCTCAGCGTCTTTGACCGCGATCCGCACGGTGCGGCCTTCGTACTGCGACGACATCGGTGACAGGTCCCGAAGATAGACGTCGTGGCGCCGGCACGCGGTCACGAACTCGGCGGCACTCGGCCCCTCAATCGGTAGCACGACGTTGAGGAAGTTCGACACGCCGTCGTCGACGACCAGCTCGTCGTCCAGGCCGGCCAGTTCGGCAGCCATCTTCGCTCGCAGCTCGTGGGTGCGCTGCCAGCAGTCGTGGTAGTAGCCGGGGTCGCTCAGGGCTGCCACGGCGGCCAGCTGGGCCGGCAGGCTGACCGGCCACGGAGGTGTCCAGCGGCGCAGGTCAGCCGTGACGGAGGGCTCCGCAACCACGTAGGCCGCGCGCATGCCGGAGAGGGCGAACATCTTGGACAGGGAAGTGCACACGACGACCCGTGGGTCGCTTGCGGCGAGGTCGGCGAGCGATTGGGCCAGGTCGACGTAGCCGAGGTACGCCTCGTCGATCCACCAGCGGGTGGCTTCCGGGGAACCCTCGATTACCGCACGCAGTTCGGTGGCCGGTGCGTGCCGGCCGGTCGGGTTGTTCGGGTTGACGACCACCACGAGGTCGTAGTGACCTGATTCCACGGCGGCTGCCAGCGTGGCCGGGTCGATCCGCCAGTCATCCTCGCGATACAGGCGGAACCGATCGACATGACAGCCGATGACCCGTTCGGTGATGTGGGCGTACTCGCCGTACCCGGGGTCCATCAGCAGCACCCGGCTGTCCGCCGTCAGCCACCGACCGAAGGCGCGGAAGATGAGGTCAGAGGAGCCCGCACCGACTGTCAGCGCGTCGGTCGGCAGTGTTCGCGCGGAAGCTATCGCGGCGATCAGCCCGTCCGCGTCGGTCGGGGGAGAGGTCCGGGCGATCCACGAGGGGTTCTCGGTCAGCGTGGCCAAGACCGCAGGAGCGGGCGAGAACCAGGCGTCCAGGACGTCAGCCGCGACTACCTCGTCGCGCCGCTGCAGGGTCTGGAAGCCGGTGCCGATCGCACTGAACGACGCGCCACCGTGCTCGCATCCGTCAGATCTCGGCCAGAACGCTGCGTCCAGCCTCCACGTGACGTCAGCTTCCAGTGTTGTGAGAATCGCGCGGTAGGGAACCCCGGCCATCGCGGTGAGAGCGGACGTACTCGCAGTCATCACCTCGAAGTCGACCGCTCCGCTGGTGACGGTGCGTCCGGTCGGGACCAGGCCCACTGCTCGGTACATGTCAAGGATGTCAGCGCGACCCATCGCGACGATCGTGCGTCCGCCGCGTGAGGCGATCCAACGCAGAGCGGCGTACATCAGGAGGGTCGAGATTCCCGAGCCCCGCCAAGCGGGATCGACCGTCAGGATCCGCACTTCGAACACGCCGTCGGAGTCCAGCACGGGCAGCTCGTCGCGGGTCAGGTACTTGTCCAGGCCGTACCGTCCGGCCCAGGGCGGGGTCAGACTCACGAAACCGATGGGGGTCTCACCCGCGGCGACCACGAGGTACACGTTGTCGCCGTCCAACCCGTCGCGCAGCTGCCCGCTTGGGGTCGGCGCGTGCTGATTGAGCTCTTCGGCGTACACCCGGTGGCGCAGACCGTAGATCCACTCAAGATCCTGTTGCGTTGCTGCGCGTACCTCGAGGTCGGCATCCGTGGTGGTCATGACCTGAGTCTCGCGCGGGTGCAGTGGGCACCGCATCAGTACGGATACTCACTTGTCATGGATCCGCGGATGGGACACTGCGTCGTGTGAGCCTGTCGTCCGATGCTGCTGCGTCCGCGGTCGAGGACCGCCTGTTTGGTGCGCTCGCGGTTCTGCGAGTGGTCGTCCTCCTGAATGCGATCGGGCTGAACGTGTATCGGCATGGGACGTTCGAGCGGCCGATTTTGGCGGTCGTGTGTGTCGCGGTCATGGTGGCGTGGACCGCCTTCGCCATCTGGGCCTACGGCCGCCCGGAGCGGCGCACGGTCGCACTCCTCGTTGCCGACCTTGTGGTTGCCGTTGCGTTGGTGCTCGTCACGCCGTGGGTGAAGGGAGCAGACTTCAGCGCCACCATCCCGGGCTCGTGGATCATCGGCGCCCTCCTGGCCTGGTCAATCCATTTCCGACTCAAGGGCGGACTTGCTGCTGGGGCACTCCTCGCCGTTGCAGATCTCGCTCAGCGACAGGAGCTGCGAGCGTCCGACTACGGCAACGCGTTCCTACTCATTCTGAGCGGGACCATTGTGGGATATCTCTGCGATTCCCTGCAGAAGATGGCCGCCGAACGTGATGCGGCCGAGCGGGCGGCCGCTGCTGCCGCCGAACGCGCTCGTTTGGCGCGCGTCGTCCACGACGGTGTGCTCCAGGTCCTCGCCCTGGTCCAGCGCCGCGGTCGTGAGATGGGCGGCGCAGCGGAAGAGCTCGGTGAGCTCGCCGGCGAACAGGAGCAAGAGTTGCGCCGACTGATCCGCGCACAAAGTTCCGTCGTGGTCGGTGCTGGCACGGTGGAGCTAGGCTCGGCGCTGACTCAGCTGGAGTCGTTACCCAGCGTTACCGTGTCGACGCCTGGCGTACCGGTTGAGCTCCCGTCGGACACCGCTCACGAGGTAGTGGCCGCAGTCAGGGCATGCCTCGACAACGTCAAAGTCCACGTGGGCGACGACGCGCCCGCGTGGGTGCTCCTCCAGGCAGACCCGGATCGAGTCGAGATATCCGTGCGTGACAATGGCTCCGGCATCCCAACGGGCCGCCTCGCGGCGGCGACCGCTGACGGGCGGCTCGGCATCGCCGAGTCGATCCGCGGCCGGATCACGGCCCTCGGCGGCACTACAGAACTCCTGACTGGGTCATCCGGGACCGAATGGGAGATCGTTGTCCCGCGCAGCGGCCCGCCTTCAACTCGGAGTGGTCGGCATGAGTGAGACGGACGAACAAGTCCCGGTCCGCGTCATGGTGGTCGATGACCACCCAATGTGGCGCGATGCCGTTGAGCGTGACCTCGTCCAAGCGGGTCACCACGTAGTTGCGGTAGCCAGCAGCGGCCGCGATGCTCTGGCTCGATTCCCGGCATCACGCCCGGATGTGATCGTGCTCGACCTGCACATCCCCGCCCCGGGGGGCATCGACGTCACCATCGAGGTCGTGCGCCAGAACCCTTCGGTCCGTGTGCTGGTGCTATCAGCATCCGGGGAACTGGCCGACGTGCTCGCGGCCGTCAAAGCAGGCGCCACCGGTTACCTGGTGAAGTCTGCCTCGCGGGAAGACCTCTTGGCCGCAGTTCAACGCGTCGCCGCGGGCGACCCCGTCTTTACTCCCGGCCTCGCAGGCATGGTCCTTGGCGAGTTTCAGCGGATCTCCAACGAGCCATCCTCCGACACTGAGAAGACGATCCTCACCGATCGTGAGACTGAGGTGCTCAAGCTCGTCGCCAAAGGACTGTCCTACCGCCAGATTGCTGAACGCCTCGTACTGTCGCACCGTACAGTGCAGAACCACGTGCAAAGCACCCTGCGCAAACTGCAGATGCATAACAGGGTTGAGCTGACGCGTTACGCAATCGAACGCGGACTCGACGTCGACTGAGGGCTGCCGAAGAGCGGCGAATCCTTATGGCCAGGCGCGTTGATGCGGTGGTAAGACGCGCTTCCGGAGCGCGCGTCGTCTGCTCGCGTCCACCGCGTTCTCGCCCAACCCCGAATTCCTTCTTGAAGCTATAGCCGAACCGTCAGACCTCGCGTCTACATTCGACAACATGAATGTGGCAGACGTCATGACCGCTCTTCGCGAGTCTTGGGGACCGGACACCTGCGCGCCTGAAGATGTCGCTCACTGGACACCGAACAATCCCGCTCGCGGTCAGTGCGCTACCACGGCTGTCGTTCTCCACGACTACTTCGGTGGCTGTCTCGTGAGAGGTGAGGTCATCGTCGATGGCCATCAGGCCGATTTCCATTGGTGGAACCGCCTGCCCGACGGCAGACAGATCGATGCCACGATCGAGCAGTTCGGTCCGCACGAGCAGGTCGTGGGAGGCTCCTACGTGGAACGTCCGACGGGTCCGACCCGCCTTGATGCGCAGTACGCCTTGCTGGCATCGCGTGTTTCAGCGTGGCTTGATCAGTCGCACTGACCTGCCGCGATTCTGCGGGCCGACGGCAGGCACCGACAGCTTGCAATCTGGACGCTTCGGCCGCGACGAAATGACGCGGGATCGGACATCGGGGTCAACGCCGGCGCGTTGCGGGACTTCGGTGGTCCTGGCGAACGAGGCGTCACCTGACTCTTGCGTGATTCGACCTGTAGGCGCTGAGTCGGATCACGACCCACGCCGTGATCGCCGAGATGGCCCCCAGGACTGCGCCGCCGATACCGCGCCATACGGTGCCGTCCTCTGCGCCGGAGCCATATGTGAGGAGCGCCAAGCAGTAAGCACCGGCGAATCCCGCAGCTGGCGCGGCCAAAAGCGCAAGTACGAGGTATCGGAAACGAGCAATGGTGAACACCGCTACGAGAGATGATCCTGCGGAGACGCCCGCAGCCCAAAGGTAGAACTCGAAATCGTTCCTCGTGTCGGGAAGACCCTGGAGCCACACTGCATAGACCACGCCCGAGGCAACGGTCATCGCCCAGGCCGACAGAACCCACGGGATTCGACTGCCGCCGTTCGGCGCGTAGTCATGCACCCTCGGACCTTCTCACGGTCAGAAGAGTCGCGGGCGAGCTTTCCAGATCGGGCGCCGTCCCATGCGGGGATAATGACGCTCTTTCACGGCTGACCGGTAGAGCCGATTTCGGGGGGTCTGGATCCGCTAACTGAGATCGTCGAGGGCGCGTAGGTACCGTGAAGTCATTCGATACTGAGCAGCACTGCTGATCGGGCCTCCCAATCGGGCGATCCTCGTCGCAGGTCGGGAGAAGGCTGAGACTGTGAACTGGATTGAGCCATCGTCCCGGGCCTCCAATACGAACCGCTCTTCTCCAGACTCAGGGTGCCCTGGCAAGGTGCCGTACGCAAAGCCACGCACTCGCGGTTCGTCGAAGACTTGGACAACGCGACACGGAATCCGAAGTGACATCGGACCAAGGCCAAGCCGCATGAGCACCACCGTGTCCTTACGGAGAGTCGGTTCGGAGGCCGAGACTCGCAGGCCGGCCCGATCGTGCATCTGCCACGAGAGAAGGTCTGTTGCCGCTGCATCGAAGTCTTTGCGAGTGAGTGTGGTCGATCGCTCGAACGACTTGTAGCCAGCGGGCGGCTGTCCCGTCGCCGGGAGGTCCGTCGGCGCGTACGTCAAGGGCGCAGCGCGCAGTCTTGCAGCCACATCCGGGCGCATCTGGTGCACTGTCATCAGCCCAGTGTCGACGGTCCCGCCCTCAGTGTCGCCTGTACGCGCCGACACGCGGTGAGAGGACGCACCGTCACAACCAAGCCATTTGGTACCGAGGCGCTTCTAACTGGCAGGAACGACCTGGACGGCAGACTCAATGACTGTGAGCACCGTTCCCTCCTCGATGCAAGGCATACCCGGTCCCGCGTCCCTCCCAGCTCCGACGCCCCCTGTGATGATCGTGTCGCTGGCGGCTATCTGCTGGCCATCAGCCGTGACGACGACTTGCTGGCCGTCAGTCTTCACGATCGACGTGTAGCCCGCGGGCCACACCACTCCGGTGAGCGAGCCGAGCTGTGGGCAGCCCTCAGGTGTGAATGTCAGAGGCCCTCGAATGGAAGCTGTGCGTCCGGAGTCACCCGGCTGCCACGAGGACGTGCTGATAGCCACGTCCTCGGGGTGGGCATTCGGACGGGCGGCAGAAGATAACGACGGCTCCCTTAGCGCGGCGGCGCTCGAGTAAGTCGCGCAAGCGCTGAGCGACATTACTCCGGCTATCGCGAACCCCGTGCATGCACATATTCGGAACATCCTGGTGCCTCCTTGAACTCAATGTCCCATGGATGCTCGCCGTTCGACGCCTCTCGCTCCATCGGGTTCTTCGGCGACCCCGAGCGCGAGGCAGTCGTCATCACCGGCATCCTCCTGCTGGCGTGGGTCCCCGCGGTACGGCTCCCCAAGTGGGGCGCCCGGGCTGCGGGAATGGTGGCGGCGGCCTCGCTCTACATCTACCTGACCCAGTGGCAGATCTACCCCCACCTCGAGGACCGGATCCCGCTGCTGGCCGTTGCCACGTCGATCGCTGGGGCGATGGCCTACCAGCTCGCCTG
>JAODAS010000278.1 GCA_025463555.1 Schumannella sp. | reverse complement strand
TGGGTGCTCACCCAGTGGCGCGGAGACTGGTCACTCCACGAACCACCAGCAGACGCCGCAGCTACCTCCGGTTCTCTTTGATCTGGTAGATGCGCTCGCGGGAGAGTCCTGTGAGGCGGCCTAATTCGGTGGGGCCGACTCCCTTGGCGAGTAGGGCACGGACGTGGTCGTCGCGGCCGGCTTTCGCCTGTTCGAGCGCTTCGGTCTTCTCTGCCACGTTGGCGCGGTGGAGGTCGAGGGTCTCTGCGTCGTAATCGCTGATCATAAGTAAAGCGTACACCACACTTGACATCAGAGTGTAAAGCGCGCTACACTATAGATATGAACACGACAGCAGCCCAGAACGTAGCCCACCACACCGACATCGCCTGGACAAAGAGCAAGGGCAAGAGCTTTCGTCACGACGGCGAACTGTACATCAGCGAATACGTCAACCTGTTCACCGGCCAGACCATTCGCAAGTCGTGGCGCATGACCGGATGCGACTGGCACATATTCGACGCAGCGGGCAGCCACACCGGTTCCGCGTACAGCCTCACGTGGGCAAAGATGGAGGCCAACTCATGAGCGAAACAGTCGGTCGCACCCTCGAAGAAAAGCGGGAATGGGCGCTAGAGGGAAAGGCTCGCTGGGAAGAACGTTTAGCTCGTGCTGAGGCCCGCGGCGGGGCCGCTAGCGAGCTCGGTGGTGGCATCCCGGGGTTTGGCGGAAGCGGCAACCAACGCGCGGCCAGGCAGGTACGCAGCGCACTGAACTCCGCAGACCGCGCGTGGAAGGAAGCCAGCGAGAAGCTCGAGTACTATGCGACCAAGCTGCGCTACTACGAACGCACCATTGCCGAACGCGACAGAACGCGACTGACGCGCGGGGATCTCACGGGATCGAAATTCGTGCGCACCCCTGCCGGATGGCGGAAGGTCGTCCGCGTGAATGCGAAGACGGTGAGCGTCGAATCTGGCTACTCATGGGTTGACCGCCTGGACTTCGACAAAATCCTCGGAGTCCGCTGATCGCTTCGCTGAACGACACGCCGCACACCCACACTCGCCGAATCGAATGACAACGGTGTAACTCTCGTGTCATACTGGTCATGCGCTGCACGAGTGCGTCAACTTCCGGAAGCCCCGCCGATCACCACCCGATCAGGCGGGGCTTTTCTTATGCCTCCCGGCAACGGCCACGGTCGCCACCCGGTCGAGAAGCAGCATTCGGGTGCTGCGACAACTGAACACACGCGAGCCACGACGGCCTGGTATCGGGGCACTGAACTTCGGGAGGCGTTCCCATGGCTGACCGACTGGTCCGTACCGATCGGTACTCAACCACCGACGAGCACGGCCGCACGACAACGACGATTGCCGACGTGTTCCACGACGGGGTAAGCGAGTACGTCAAAGTCTCTACCGAGATCCTCACCAATATGCTCGAGCAGTGCGGCTTCACGAAGCTCGACGCCTAGGCAGCCCATGCCGAAGAAGAGCACCACCCAACGTGGCTACGGATACGCGCACCAAAAAGAACGCCGACGCCTGACCCCCACAGTCAACGCTGGCCGTGCCTACTGTGCACAGCCTGTCTGCATCCACGCAGACAGATGGATAAGACCCGGAACACCGTGGGCCCTTGGACACAACAACAACCGAACCGCATGGATCGGCCCCGTCCACGCAGACTGCAACCAGCTCGACGGTGCCAGCCGTGGCGGCAAAGAGATAGCAGCACGCAAACACGGCAAGGCATCGCCCTCCCGGACCACTCACGCCTCCCAAGACTGGTGACCAACCAATGGGGGGCGGGGGGTCAACTCCGGAAGCCGCCAACCCGCGCGGACCCGCCAGTCAACTCTTTTTTTTAGGGAGGCCGGCGTGGACGTTTCGACGGGCGACGGGCTGCGCGCGCTGATCACTGAGGCGACCGATGTGCGCACTCGTGCGCTGATCGTTGAGGCGGGTCGGATCGCCGATCGGCTTGATGACCTAGACCGGATCATCGACGGCAAGGGCGTTCTGGAGCTGCTGCGGTTCCGCCTGGTGGATCACGAGGGCCGTGTCGCGCAGGTGAAGTTCGATGGCGTGCTTTCGGAGGCGCGGCAACAGGCGTCGGCGCTCAAGGCGATCCTCGCCCAGCTGGGTGTTCCGAAGGTTGAGACGATCGTGAAGAAGAGGTCTGGCATTGACCAACTCCTTGAGCGTCGAGCCGCTCGTGCTGCCGAGCGGGCGCCAGAAGCCGCGGGTTCTGCACCGTCCTGAGTTCGACAGCGAGGATGATGCCCGCGACGCCATCGACGTGATGGCGATGTGCGGGCAGACACTCGATCCATGGCAATGCCTGCTGGTCTGCATCACGCTCGCGACGTTGAACGGCAACGTGTCCGCGTCGTCGGTTGGCGCATTGGTCGCCCGTCAGAACGGCAAGGGCGGATGGCTCGAGGCGATCGCGGTCTGGTCGCTGTTCGAGGCACACCTCGGCGGGCGCCAGTTCGGGACTGACCCGAAGCGTCCCGGCGCGAAGAACTTCACGCTCTGGACTGCGCACGAACTGAAGACATCCGACGAGGCGTACCTGCGGGTGAAGACGCTGATCCAGGCCAACGACGATCTCGCTGCTGAGGTCGTGCGGTGGGACGGCGGTCTGACCGGACAGCACGTCATCGAGTTGCGTGACGGCTCACGGTTGGCGTTCCTCGCCCGGTCAAAGTCATCCGGTCGCGGGTTCTCACCGCGACGTGTGATCTTCGACGAGGCGCAGGAGTTCTCCACCCTCGCCCACCGGGCGATGCTGTACGCGACCGCAGCGCAGGGAGTGAACCGCCAGCTGATCTACACGGGCACGGTGCCTTCCGAGGAGAACAACTCGGAGATATGGACCGGCATCCGCGACGTCGGCCGCAAGGGCGAATCGAAGCGGGCAGCGTGGGCGGAATGGTCACCGACCGGCTCTGGCGATCCGAAGCACAAGATCGACCCGACATCATGGGCAGCGAGAGCGCAGGCGAATCCGGCGCTCGGCGCAATCCGCCTCCTCCACGAGACGATCGACGCCGAGTGGGAAGCCGCCCAGTCCGACATCGAGGGATTCCTCCGGGAGCGCCTGTCGATCTGGCCGACACTCGAGGACGCACCAGACACGGTGATCGACTCGGCGAAATGGGCTGACTGTCTCGACCCGAAGTCGAAGGTGACGGGGCCGCCGAAGTTCGTGCTCGACGTGTCCCCCAGTCGTGCCTGGGCGTCGATCGCTGTCGCCGGGTTCCGGGATGACGGCCTCCCGCATGTCGAGATTGCTTCACGCGCCGGCGTCATCGACCATCGGGCGGGCGTCGAGTGGATTGTGGAGCGTGCCCTCGAGTTGCAGGAGTCCCACCCTGGGTTCGAGCTCACGATCGTGTCGGGGTCGGGCGCTGAACCGCTCATACCGTCGCTCACGACAGCGAAAGTCGCTGTGGGTTTCGTCAAGTCGGCTGACGTGCCGGCTGCGTGCGGCATGTTCTTCGACCTCGCCACGACCAAAGGGCTGCGGCATATCGGCCAGTCGGACCTCACCGACGCGCTCAAGGGTGCCCGCAAGAACACTGAGGACGGCGAAGGTGCGTGGCGTTGGGGGCGACGCAAGTCCGCATCCGACATCACCCCGCTGTACGCGGCGACTGTCGCGTTGTGGGCTCTGACCGCTGTACCAGCACCAGCCGAACCGTCTGTCTACTTCCTGTGAAGGGGATCCTGTGCGTCTATCGCTGACTCTCCTCATCATCGCAGCGGTCGGCTTCGGGGTCGGGATCGGGTGGTGGATTCACCCGGGCGCCGGCCTTGCCGTGGGCTCGGTCGCAATCGGGCTGATCGCTCTGTTCCATGACGACGGGAAGGAGCGCCCATGAGGCTCATCGACCGTCTCCGTGGGGTGATCGTCCCCTACCCGACCGACGCGAACTACACGGGCGCCGGCGTGGGGTTCATGCAGTCGTACAACTCGGCCGGCAACGTGGGGGGCGAGTCGATCGGCAACGACTTCATGTCGTACTCGACGGTCGGATACCAGGGCAACGGGCCCGTGTTCGCCGTGCTAAACGCCCGCCTGCGGCTATTCAGTGAGGCGACGTTCAAGTACCGGAACCTGTCAGACAAGAAGCTGTGGGGCGACCAGTCACTGCTGATGCTCGAGTCGCCGTGGCCGGGCGGTTCCACATCGGAACTGCTGGGCCGGATGATTCAGGACGCTGACCTCGCCGGCAATGCGTTCATCCACCGCATCAACGACACGCGCCTGGAACGGCTGCGACCCGACTGGGTGAAGATCCTCTCCGTCGAGCTCACCGACCCGGTCACGGAGAACTGCTACCGCGAAGTCATCGGGTACGCCTACTCAGAGGGCGGCCAGGGCGACCCGGTGTTCTACCCGGTCGACGAGGTCGCGCACTGGTCACCTGTGCCCGACCCGCTCGCACCGTGGCGGGGCATGTCATGGCTGACACCAGTGGTCCGCGAGATCAACGCCGACATGGCCATGTCCGTCCACGAGCAGAAGTTCTTCGAGAACGCCGCCACCCCGAACATGCTCATCAGGTACGCGGGCAAGGTCGACCCGACCTGGATCAAGAAGCTGCGCGATCAGATCCAGTCGGATCACGGCGGTGTGGAGAACGCGAACAAGACCCTGATCCTTGACGAGGGCGCCGACGTCACTGTCGTCGGCGGCACGTTCAAGAACATGGAGTTCTCCGCATTGCGGGAAGCCGGCGAAGTGCGGATCGCTGCCGCCGGCGGTACGCCCCCGATCGTGGCCGGGCTGCAGGGTGGCCTGGACGCCTCGACGATGGCGAACTACGCGGCCGCTTACCGGAACTTCGCAGACTCCACGATGCACCCGCTGTGGCGTGGTGCGTGCGCTGCGTTGGCGAAGTTCGTCACCGTCCGTGACGGCGCCGAGCTGTGGTTCGACTCCCGCGACATTCCAGCCCTGCGCGACGCGGAGGAATCCCGGCAGAAGGGCAACGCCCAGATGTCGATCGCCGTGATGAACCTCGTGAACGCCGGCTACGACCCCGAAACCGTCGTCTCAGCCGTGGTCAGCGGCGACATGACCCTGCTCAAGCACACCGGACTCGTCTCCGTTCAACTCGCACCGGCAGGCCAGATTCCCGATATCGGAGGTACACCGTGAACGACTTCACTCGATCGTTCCCGCTCGAAGACATCAAGATCCGCGCCGGCGGCGACGGCCGCACTGTGGAGGCCTACGCGGCCGTGTTCGGGCAGGAAGTCCCGATCAGCGACGGCGACGGCATCTACTCCGAGCGCATCGACCCGACCGCGTTCAATAAGACCCTCTCGGACAAGGGCACCCGGTTCTCCGTGCTCTACAACCACGGGATGACGATCTACGGCACCCCGTCCGACTCAGGTTCGATGCCGATCGGTACCCCGCTCGAGGTGCGCGCTGATTCGCGGGGGCTGCTCACCGTCACCCGGTACAACAACACCCCGCTCGGTGAGGCCACCCTCGAGGCGATCAAGTCGGACTCGCTGCGAGCGCAGTCGTTCGCGGGCGCGTTCGTCCGCTCCGACAAGTCGAAGCCGCGTGGCGGGTTCCGTCCGGATGCGTCGGGTGCGCGGCAGCTGGTGACCCGGCAGGAGATCAACCTCCGCGAATACGGGCCCACACCGTTCCCCGCCTACTCGGACGCCGCGATCGTGGGCGTCCGGTCCCTGGCGGACACGGACACGCTGCTGCTGTCCCTGATCCTCGAGAACCTCGCCGAAGGTGACGCCGCGCTCGACCCGATCGTGAATGCGCTGTGCAAGACCGATGCTGCGCTCGATCAGGCGCAGATGGTGATCTCGCAGATTCTTGGGGTGTCGAACCCTGACCCGGTCGATTCCGATGACCGGTCGGCGTTCCTCACCCGCCTTAGCCACTTGTCCACGCGTCTCGCTGACGCGCCGGGCAGGTCCGCCACACCTTCTGGTGCCGGCACCGTCGAGCCGCTTCTGCACTCGGGTCGGTTGTTCCTGTCACAGCGGACGAGGGAAATCCTCGCCGCAACACGCCTAGGAGGCACGCAATGACTGTTCGACTGAATGAGGTGCTGACGCGCATGAGCGCGATCCGCACCGAACTGCTCACCCTGTCCGAGATCGAAGAGCCCACCGACGAAGAGTCGGCCCGGTTCGTCGAGCTCGAGACCGAGTTCGACAACCTCGAGACCGAGCGTGCACCGCTCGCCGCCCGTGCCGAGAAGATCGAGACCATCCGCTCCGCGGCCCTCGATCCCGCCAACGTGAAGGACGGCGCGCCGAAGAGCCCGGAGTTCTTCTCCCGCACCACGCGCGACCCGTTCGACTCGACCCGTGCCGTCCAGGCTCGGGCGATCGACCTCGATGACATGCGCGGCCGTGCGTTCGACGCTGTCGAGGCGGCAACCAAGTCGAGCGCCCGCTACTCACTGTCGGACGCCGCGGCCGAGAAGGTCACCCGGCTTATCGAGAACGACGAGAACGAGGGCGACGATGGCGGTATCTCCCGTCACGTCCTCCTCACCGGATCGGACGCCTAC
Source organism: Schumannella sp. (assembly GCA_025463555.1). Taxonomy (GTDB): domain Bacteria; phylum Actinomycetota; class Actinomycetes; order Actinomycetales; family Microbacteriaceae; genus JBDSKH01. The sequence continues at coordinate 27,588 of JAODAS010000278.1, read as the reverse complement.
CACCGGGCGTTCAAGAACATCATCAAGAAGAAGGGCGAGATCAACGCCCTCGACCCGGACGAGCAGGCTTCCGTCCGTGCCGCGCTGTCCCTCACGGGCGCGAACGGCGGCTTCCTGATCCCGGTGACTCTGGACCCGACGATCGTGCTCACGAACTCCGGTTCGGCGAACCCGTTCCGGAAGATCTCGCAGATCAAGACGATCACGACGAACTTCTGGGAAGGCGTCACGTCCGCCGGCGTGAACGCGGCATGGCTCGCGGAGGCGGGAGTTGTCGGCGACAACACCCCCGGCGTGGCGCAGCCGGTCATCACCCCGCAGAAGGCGGCCGCATGGGTGTTCGGTTCGTATGAAATCCTCAGCGACTCGGACTTCGCGACCCAGTTCCCGGCGCTCCTCACGGACGCGAAGGACCGTCTCGAGGAGGCCGCGTTCGCGACCGGCGCTGGCACCGGTGGTGTCCCCAAGGGCATCGTCACCGCCGCGACCACGGCTGTCACCACGGCAGGTGTTGCCACGTACGCGATCGCGGACGTGTACGCCCTCCAGGCTGCGATCCCGCCCCGGTTCCGTCTCAACAGCGAGTCTCTCGCGATCATCGCGAACGTCGCGATCATCAACAAGACCCGCCAGTTCGACACCGCCGGCGGTTCGTCCTACTGGACCAACCTCGGCGCCGGCCAGCCGGAACGTGTCCTCGACATGCCGCTGTACGAGTCCACCACGATGGTCGGCACCACGACCACCGGCAGCAAGATCGCCGTCGCCGGTGACTTCTCGCAGTACGCGATCGTCGACCGCGTCGGCATGACGGTGATGTACGAGCCGATGGTCAAGGACTCGGCGACCGCGCGGCCCACCGGCCAGGCCGGCTGGTTCGGCTACTGGCGTGTCGGCGCCGACGCTGTCGTTCCGGGCGCGTTCCGCACGCTCACCGTCCAGTAGCAGTTCCGCTTGAAGGGCGGGCACCCATCCCGGGTGTCCGCCCTTCAGCACCCCCAGACAAGGAGTAGGTCATGCAGCAGGCGAACCAGCCATTCCACTACACGTCCAGTGACGGTGTCGACCATTTCGTCGCGAAGGGTGACGTGGTCGCGGACAAGGACCCCGTCGTGAAGGGCCGCGAGGCTCTCTTCTCACCTCTCCCCGACCTCGACAAGAAGTAGGGGGCTGCTGATGTCAACCTGGCTGGGCGACATCTACGCGGCGTCCTACACGGCCCCCCAGACAGCGACGGTAGTTCTGACGGTCACAGCCCCAGACGGCACCGTGTCGACCCCGGCTGTGGTCACTTCTGCCGCACCGACATACACCGCGACAGTACCGACCCCGCAGATTGGCACGTACCTGCTGGTCTGGTCGGCGTCCGGTGCGGTCGTGGATGTCTTCGTTGACCAGTTCACTGTTGTCTCTCCGTCTCTCGCTCTGATTTCGTTCTCCGAACTGAAAGACCAGCTCAACATTTCCGTGTCTGATACGACAGGAACAGCGAAGCTGCGGAGGTTCATGCAGTCAGCCAGCGACGTTGTGCAGAACATCACCGGGCCGATTCTGGGTCAGATGCGCACGGAGTTTTTCGACGGCCACCGGGAAACGATCGTGCTGTCACCCCGGTGGGTGCAGTCGATAACCACTATCACCGAGAACCTTGGCACCACCGTTTTCACCCTCACGGAGCAGCCCCTCAGCGCGGGCAACTTCACCCAGTACGGGTACACGTGGGACCGGGACACGCACAAGATCACTCGCAGGGCGAACGGGCTCACGGCTTGGTTTCCCGATGGTCGCGGGAATGTGGCCGTCACGTACAAGCAGGGCATCAACCCGCTTCCGCAGGACATCACCGATGCGACTGGTGAGCTCATCCGCCACTGGTGGGAGAACGGACAGATGCCCGGACGGGCTTCATTCCAGGCGCAGGGCGGTGACGACGACGGCGCGATCATGGTCATGGGGTATGCAGTCCCGAACCGTGTCATCGAAATGCTGAAGCCGTACGAGCGCGGACCGTCGGCCGCCTGATGGGTACCTCACTCGGTGCGGCCATCGACTACCTCGTCGCCGGCGTCAACCCCGCCACGACCACGACGCTCGCCACGGATCTCACCGCGGCCATCACTGACGCGGTCCTCGTTGACAACTTCCCCATCAGCCAGTCCGAATCGATGGTGTTCATCGGCCGCACGGACCCGGATAACGCGCAAGCGAACAACGGGTCACAGATCCCGTTGACCCTCGGCGCCGGCAGCCGCGATGAAGACTATGTGATCCCGTGCTACATCAGCACGTCGCGGCCGGGACCGCAGCAGAAACCCGCCCGTGACGCGGCGATCGCCCTGTTCGACGTCGTCGCCCATTGGCTGGCCGCCGACCCGACGCTGGGTGGCGCGCTCCACGGTGGCAGGTATGCGTACGTGTCGAATATCAGCCTCATCCAGACTCGCGACGAGCAGGATGCGGGCGGGGCTGGCGCGCTCCGAATTGCCTGGATCACATTCGACATTCACGCCCAGAACAAATACACCCCCTAGGAGCATCATGCCCAGTTTCAAGAACGTCGCCGGGTTCCCGGTCGACATGCCCGCGCTGGACATCCGCGTCGCTGACGGTGACGTGTTCGATGTCAACGTCGAGACGGCGGCGGCTCTGGCGGAGAACCCTTTCTTCACGGCGGTCGACGCACCCCAGGCCAAGCCGGTCAAGACACCGAGGCGCAAGCCGGCCGCGGTGGTCGCGGCGCCTGAATCATCCACCACGGCCGACCCGGCCACAGATCAGGCCGCACCGGCCACCACTGAGGGGAGCATCTAATGGCCGTCGGCTCTGGACTTTCGGCAACGTTCGGCATCGCAACTGAGACCACACCGGGTGTTCCCGTTGCGGTGACTCGGTTCGCGGAGTTCGACTCGGAGACCCTGTCGTCGAAGAAGCACACCGTCCAGGGGGCGGGTCTTCGCGGTGGCGGTCTGGTCAAGCGTGGGGCGCGCCGCCAGGTCGTTGGGCGTGAGGCTGGCGGTGATGTCAGCTTCGACATCGCGACGAACGGGTTCGGGCTGTTCTTGCAGCACATGCTCGGGTCGTTCTCGACCACGCCGACGTCGCTCGGTGGCGGCTTGTTCCGTCAGGTGCACAACGTCGGCTCACTGCAGGGCAAGGCGTTCACAACTCAGATCGTGAAGCCTGACACGTCCGGTGTGCTCGCTCCCGAAGCGTTCACCTACCCGGGGTGCAAGGTCGTCGACTGGGAGATTTCCGCCCAGCAGAACGCCGAGGTGAAGCTGAAGCTCTCCATCGACGCCCTCGACGAGGCTACCCCGGCGAACTCGTTCGCACCGACCACAGTCTCCGCGGCTACGACCGCCGGCGCGACGTCGTTCACGTCAGCGGCGACGATCCCTGCAGGCACGTATGTGGCGATCGATTCCGGGCTGGTCCGTGAGGTCGTGCTGACGGGCACCCCGACCGGCGCGGGCCCGTTCACGATCCCGGTCGCTGCCGGGTTGAAGTTCGCCCACGCCGCCGGTGTGAGCGTCGCCTCGGCGACTGGTGCGAACTATGGTGCGGTCACGGCGATGCAGACAGCTGCGTACGCGTCAGGGGCGGGCCTGTTCAACTTCTCGGAGGGCACCCTGGTCGTTGGCGGGTCGACCACTGTCGTGTCGGGCGTGTGGACCAACACGGGCGGGGCTGCCGCGGCGAACGTCCGCTCGGTCGCGCTGAAGGGCACGAACCCGCTGAAGGTCGACCGTTGGGGCATGGGGTCACAGGTTCGATCTGAGCAGATCGAGAACAACTGGCGCTCCTACACGGCCACAGTCGAACTTGAGTTCAACAGCCGCTACCTGTACGACGTGTACGCGGCCGATGCTGCCCTCACCCTTCAGATCACGTTCACCGACGTCAGCGGGGCTGTGCTGCAGTTCTACTGCCCGGTCGGTTTCCAGAACGATGGTGCATCCCCGAACGTGTCCGGCCCGGACATCATCATCCAGAAGCTCGCGTTCGAGATCCTCGACGACGGCGCGAACGGTGCCCTGCAGGCCGTGTACACGTCCACCGACGCGGCTGTGTGATGGCTGCCGGGATCGACGTCCACGTCGACCTGACCCAGTTCTCACGGCAGCTGAAGGACACGGAGAAGAAGTTCGCTGCGGCCACCCGTAAGAGGACGCGCCAGGCTCTCACCGAGTCTGCCGATGAGGTGCAGTCGAAGGCACGCGCGAACGCGTCGTGGTCATCGCGTATCCCCAGTGCGGTGAAGGTGCAGACGACGTTCTCGACCACTCGCGCGAAAGTGGCCCTCGTCGTGGATGCGAAGAAGGCGCCGCATGCGCGTGCGCTCGAGCTCGGCAACAAGACCACGTTCAGCGCCGCGGTCATCAACCAGAACGGCGGCTTCAAGGTCGTCAACGGTCGGAAGGTTGCGGTCAACCGCAGCATCTACAAGGCCATGAAGAAGTCCGGTGTGGGTGTGGGGCGTGCGCTCCGCCACCCCGTTTACGACAGCGGGAAACCGCCGACGCGTGTTGGTGAGCAACCCACCCGCCCGTTCTTCTTCCCTGCCGCGCAAGCATCAGCTGCGGCCGCTGAGAAGCGCATGGAAGACGCGCTTGACACGATCGCCCGCGACGCGGGCTTCAAATAGGAAGGCACCCAGTGGCATCATCTGTGCACCACGTGTTCATCGGCGAGGAAGACCTCGGCATTTTCGACGAGAACAAGTTCACCGTCTCCGACGCGATCATCGTGAAGAACGCAACCGGCGGCGTCAACGGGCTCACCGTGAAGGCGTTCTTCTCCGGCCTCGAGCAGATGGACCCGCACGCCTTGCAGGCGTTGATCTGGTTCCAACGGTTCAAGCTCGGCCAGCAGGTCCACATTTCCACCATCGACTTCAACGTCGCCGAGTTGCGGTTGGATGACGAGCCGGACCCTACACAGGCGGCGACTGGGATCGACGAAACCAGTACCTCGGAGCCCTCGCCGAGCTCTGCCATCTGACCCCTTCCGATGTTGATGCGCTGTCATGGCGCGACTTCGATCTCCTCTGCAAATACGTCGACCGCTCGAACGAGCAGATGAAGAAAGCACAGGAGGGGTGACTCGTGGCGTTGCAGAAGAACCTCTCTTTCGTACTGTTCGGTGAGGACCGGTCAGCGTCATCGACGATGACGAAGACGCAGGAGGTCGCCGAGAAAGCGACGGGCAAGATCGGGGGGGCGTTCGCGTCCCTCGGGTCGAAGCTTGGCGGTGAGTTCGGTGAGATCCTGAGCATGGCCGGTGAGGGGATGGCCACGGTTGGTGAGCGGTCCGGGAAGCTGTCGGCCACGCTCGGCATCGGCGGCGGGGTTGTCACAGGTCTTGGTGTGGCAATGCAGACGATGGGCTCCGCGAACAAGCAAGCCACCGACCAGCTTTCGCAGGCACTAAAGACTGCGGGCAGCTCGTACGAGGAGCACCGGGGGCAGATCGAGAAGGTCATCGCGGCCCAGCAGGACCTCGGCCATTCCGACGACGACACTCAGACGGCGTTGCGGAAGATGACGACCGCGTTCGGCGACCCGAACAAAGCCATCAAGGACATGGCTCTGGTGTCCGATCTGGCGGCGGCGAAGCATATCTCCCTGGCGGACGCTGCAGATCTCGTCGTGAAGGTCACCTCCGGCAAGGGTGCGAAGACCCTGGCGGCGTACGGCGTCGTCATGGGCACAGGCAAGGACAAGACGGTCGAGGCGCAGAAGGCGCTCGAGCAGCTCGCCGGCAAGGTTTCTGGTCAGGCGTCAGCTTCGGTCGACAACTTCTCCGGCAAGGTCAACGCGATCAAGACGAAGATGGGCGACTGGGCGGCCGACATGGCCAACCAGATCGGCCCAGCCCTCACCGCGATCGGGCCGATCATGATGGGCGCCGCCGCGGCCATGGAGATATTCAAGGCGATCTCGGGCGCGGTGAAGGCTGCACAGTTGGCGCAGACAGCTGCGACGGAGGCGGGGACGGTTGCGCAGACCGGGTTCAACCTGGCGATGCTGGCGAACCCGATCGTGCTGATCATCGTGCTCATCGTCGCGTTGGTTGCCGGGCTGATCTGGTTCTTCACCCAGACGAAACTCGGGCAGGAGATCTGGTCAAATTTCATGTCGTTCCTTACGGACGCGTGGAACAACATCGTCACAGTGGCCGGCGTCGTGTGGAATGCGATCGTCGGTTTCGTGACCGACGCGGTGAAGAACGTGCTCGCGTGGGTGTCCGCGAACTGGGGCCTTCTGCTGTCGTTTCTGATCGGGCCGCTCGGTTTGGTGATCCAGTGGATCGTCGAAAACTGGTCCGGGATCGTGAAGTTCTTCTCGAGCGTGTGGTCGAACATCATCGGGTTCTTCAAGAGCGCCGGCGCGACAATCTCCGGCATCTGGTCCGGAATTTGGAGCACCCTCGGGAACATCGTGTCGGGCGCATTCAACGTCGTCGTCGGTTTCGTGAAGGGCTACTTCAACACGATCATCCGCCTCGTGAACGGGGTCATCGACGGCATCAACGGGATGACGGGCATCGCGGCGACTGTCGGCATCAAGATCGGCAAGATTCCGCATATCCCGAAGCTCGCGCTCGGTGCCATCGTCAACTCCCCGACCGTGGCGATGATCGGTGAGTCCGGCCCCGAGGCGGTCGTGCCGCTGAACGCCGGCGGGAACTTCGGTGTCGGCGGTGGCGGTGGGCTGACCGTCCAGGTGACCGTGCAGGCGGGCGCTGTGGGCAATGAGCAGTTCCTCGCAAAGACCGTCACCGACGCGATCATCAACGCCATCCGTTCCGGCGGAGTGAACCGGCAAGAACTCAGGACAGCTCTAGGAGTGTGAGATGCCCGCCATCACCCCGCAGCAGGTAGCGCTCGCGATCGGCGCCGGCGGTGCGTATGTCGACGTCAGCCAGTACGTTCGCGGCCCGGAGGGCGTGGCGTACACGTACGGGCGTCAGGACGAGTTCCGCGACCCGAACCCTGGCCAGTTCTCGTTCACGCTTGAGAACCAGGATGGCCGGTTCACCCCGGGGAACCCGAACACGCCACTGGTGACCCCCCTGACGGAGGGCACCGGTGTTTGCTGGAATCTCGGCGGCCGGCTTGTTGAGGGTGTGGTGTCCGCGATCGGGCTCGCGTCCTCGGAGGATCAGTGGGGGCGTGTCACGATCACGGTCGGTGACAGCACGTACACTGCCGGTCGTACTGGGATGTTGAATCTTGCGGCGGCTATCGCGATAGGTGCGCAGCCGTATTTCTTCTGGCCGTTCACGGATCCGGCAGGGTCTGCGCAGGCACTAGAAACGTCGGGCAATAACGGGCCGGCGCTGTCATATCTTCCGGACCCGATGGACGGGTCGATGGTTCTGACGTTTGGTGCGCCGGCAACCGCTCCGACTGGGGACAACCAGCTGAGCGTCGCGTCAACGAACCTGTCTCAGACGATCGGGTATTCGCTCGGGTCAGGCAGGGGCCCGCAGGTCACCTATCCGGCCTCCACGCTCGGTGCGTGGGGCTTTTGGTACACGCCGGGTGCATCCAGTTATCTGTCCTTGAATGTGGCGTTGAGCTCTGCGCAGTTTTCGGTGACTCTCAACAAGTGGTCCGCGCAGGTCGTGTTCCAGAGCACCACTGGTGCGGCGTTCACCCTGCCCGCGTCAACGTCTGCGATGTACGTGTCCCTGGTGATCACGTATGACAGCACCAACATGTTCGTCGCGCTGTATGTCGACGGCGTTTTGCGCCAGACGACCACCAGCTTCTATCCGTCGTACAACTCACCGACCGTCACCGTCGACAGTGTGCTCGTCTACTTCACCCCCAACTCGGGTGGCCTCGGCACCTACCAGACGAGCATCGCGCACCTGTCGCACACGAAAACACTCGTCCACGAAGAGTGGGCGGGGCTGACGTCGGGCGCGAACCGGTGGGCGGCCCTGGTGTCCTGTGTCCCCTCAATGAAATCGGGGACGGTCGACGCGAACCTTGCACCGGTCGCGCACGCCACGCAAAGCACCGGTGGCAGTAACGTGCTCGCGGCGATCCTTGACCTTGTCCGAACCGAGCAGGGCCACATTTACAACACCACAACCGGCACTCTCACCTCTCCGTCCACGGTGACGAACTTCCGGGCTCGCACACGCCCGACGACGGTGAAAGCGTCATTCGACGCGCAGACCGAGCTTCAGGGGATGCCGCAGTTCGTGCACGACGTGACGAACATGGTCGCGACTGTGACCGCCACGAGCCCCAGCAAGTCGGCTACAGCCACGGACCCGACCCTCGCCGCCCGTGTGGGGACAGCGTCGGCGTCCGAGACGGTCACGCTGGCTTCGGCGACCGACGTGCTGATGTATGCCCAGGACCGTCTGCTCCGCGGGAAGAACGTGGCTCTCCGTGCCGTGTCGATCACGATCGACGCGTTACTGACCCCCACGGACCGGTCAGCGGATCTGCTGGGGCTTGTCCCCGGCGACCGGATCCGTATCACGAACCTGCCGCCGACGCAGCTCGGCTTCCCCACGTGGGATGGGTGGTTTCTCGGCGCGTCGGAACGGCACGCACCTGGCGCGTCGGCAACGGAATCGTTCACCCTGTACTTGGCGCCAGTGCTCCCGCCGCCGGCGATCTTCGACTCCGACCGTTTCTCCGCTGGGACCAGCCTGTCGCTGGCTGGTGCGGTCACGGCATCATCATCGACCCTGTGGGTTGGGTCAGCGGATGGAACGCTGCTGTCGACATCGCAGACGCCGTACACGCTGCAGGTTGATTCGGAGCAGGTGACAGTCACCGCGTGCACAGCGGTCGTGCCGTTGAATCTGCTCACGAACCCTTCCGGTCGGACCAGCTTGACGGGGTACACCGGCACGAACGGCACACTGGTTCTGCAACCGGGGGCTGACACCCAGTTGCAGGTCAACGCTTCGGTGGCCGCAGGGGCCGCGTTCATCACGCTCGAGTCGATGACGATCGGCGGCGGGAAACTCCTTCCGTCGACCACGTACACGTTCTCGGCCACCGTCGTCGCCAACCCCACGTCGATCACTGTCGGCGTCAGTGGGGCCGGCGTGACGGGCGGCTCGGCGCAGTCGACGATTGTCCCGGCTAACACCACCACTCGCATCTCGGTCACATTCACGACGACCGCGGCCGGTGCGGTGGCCTTCCTCGTTTCTAATGGGTCAGCCGCGACATCGGGGAACCTCATCCAGTTCCAGGATGCGCAAGTCGAGCTCGGTTCGACCATGTCCGGGTACGCGACAGGTAACGGGCAGGTTGCGACGGTCACTCGCGCGGTCAACAGCACAACCGCCGCCGCCCACAATGCTGCCGCGTTAGTCGACGTGGCGCCCGCGTCGATCTTCGCGTTCTAACCAAAGGAGAACCACATGGGCATTTCCCTTGTTGCTGTCGGCGCCAAGATAACGGCGGCGATCGTGAACTCGATCGTCAACGCCCTGAACGCGAACGGCCAGTCGCTGGTCGTGCCAACCTCGGTGGCGGGAACCGGTGTGTCGGTCACGACGCTGGGTAAGGTGGCGTTTTCGGGCGCGGCCTCCGTGAGTGTGAATGGGTGTTTCTCGGGCGCGTTCGACAACTACGCGATAGTGATCGACATCCCCAGCCAGTCCGTCGCCGCGCTTGTTTCGATGCGGTTTCGCACGGCCGGAACGGATGATCCGTCAGCTACATACACCCGCCAAGTGTTCAACTCATCCGGAGCGTCGAACACTGCCAGCACGACGGTCAACGACGTGCTGACTTACGTGAGCGCGGCCACCCCGTTGAGCTGCTCAGTGCGGGCAGAGATTTTCAACCCAGCCATCGCGACGTCCACCCGCATCATCTCGAACAGCTATGGGGTGAACGGGTCAACAGCTGCCCTATCCCAGGTCGGTACGTCCACCAGCAATACGAGCGTTTACGACGGGTTCACGATCGCTCCCGTATCAGGGACGATCAGCGGGACCCTCCGCGTCTACGGGTACAACAACGGCTGACGCGTGTACTGCTCGACGGCGAACGCGGCGCCAGCGAACAACTCTGGCCCGAAATTCCGTGCCAGCACGCACCCCACAAGGAGGCACACACCATGCTCAATCTCGCCTGGGGCGGCTACCAGAACGGGGCTATCCCCGACACGGCCATGTCCCCCATCGACTCGCGAGGGCACCGGCTCGAGCATGTCGCCGCGACCCAGTTCCTGGCTTTGCAGGCGGCGATGCTCCACGACCTCGGCCGCACCATCGCCGTCGCGCCTGGTGCTGATTCGTCGTTCCGCACGGTCGCGCAGCAGCAGGCCGACTACCAGCTGTACCTGCGTGGCGGGAACGTCGCCGCGGTCCCTGGGACGTCGAATCACGGGTGGGGTCGCGCGGTCGACATCACCGGCTATGAGGTCCACGGCGACGTGTGGGCTTGGCTGCTTGCACATGCCGGCGAGTACGGCTACTCCCACGTCACCGGTGCCGCGTCGGGTGAACGCTGGCATTGGGAATGCACCACCCCACCCGGCACAACCATCGCGGGCGGCAACGCCACCCTCATTCAAGAAAAGGATCTCAACATGGGCGCTTACATCATCTCCTCCCCGATCGGCGTCACCCTCGTCATCGACGGTGTGGTCGCTGCCGGAGCGAACACTTCCGACGAGTACGCCGGCGTGAAGGGCGCGACCGCGCTCACGATCTCGGGCGCGCAGCACAAGGACTACCTGGCGAAGCTGACGCAGAAGCAGGGTCTCCCGCTGCTGTGCCGCGTTAACGGTGAGGCGGGCGTCTACATCCTCACGGACAAGCTCCGGCCGATCCAGGTTCAGGCAACCCTTGCAAGCCTCCAATCCGCCGGCGCGCCGACCGTGACCATCTCGCCGGCCGAACGCGACGCCTGGCAGTAGTCCCCTCTCGACCCTGAGAGGGGGACGCATGTACGACATCCCCGTGGGTTGGGCGACTCTGATCGCCGCGACCATCACCTCAATCGGCGGCGTCGTCGCGTTCATCTTGTCCGTACGCTCTCGCGGTGACGTCAAACAGATCCGAGCCGACGTAACCCAGACGAAGACGGACGCGCGCGAGGTCAAGGAGCAGGTGAAGAACTCGCACACGACGAACATGCGCGAGGAAGGCGACGACCGCCACCAGGCGGTCATGAGAGAGCTGGGAACGATCAAGAACACCCAGGCGACTCATGGCCGCCAGATTGGCGATTTGCAACGAACCCAACGGGGCATGCAGAAAGACATCGGGCGGCTCGCCGACGCCGATCAGGAGCAGATCCGCTCCGACCACCGACTCGGTGACCGAATCACCGACCTCGAGAAGACCGGCGAGCATCCCGCCCGCCGCCGAAACGGAGAATCATGAGCATCAGTAAGACCCTGTTCCCGCCCGCGAATCGTGAGGCCGCGCTCGTCGCGTTCCTCCGCACGTTCTGGCAGGTGGTCCGCGCGACCGGCCTGCTCGGCGGCGCCGGCATCATCACCGTGAGCGCCACCCAGGTCGCGCACATCAACCTCACGCTCCTCGGATACACCGTCGGCGCGGTGCTGATCTCGGGCATCCTGTCGGGGCTGCTCGCTTCCGGCGACATCATCGTGCACGGATTGCCGGACGCATACTCGAGCGCCGCGATCGCCAGCGTGCCCGCTGCCGTCGTCAGCTCGGTCACCATTCCCGCGCCAGCCGACCCCGCGCAGCCCGCCGCCGGGACCCCACCTGCCGTCGACGGAAGCATTCCGCAAGGCGTCTGACCCATGTGCACGTGCCGGCATCAGCACCACTGTCACCCAGACTGTGGTCACACCGGATCGTGCGACAGCTGCAAGCACTGAAACGAAACGCCCCCGCCCACTCTTCGGAGTCGGGCGGGGGCGTTTTTCGTTGTCTACAGGGCGGCCAACCGCAGGCGCCGGATGCTCTTCGATGCGAACAGGATGCCGCCACCGAACAGAACCCCAGCGAGTGACGGGGCTACAGGTCCCGGCCCCCACGCTGCCGCTTGCACGGGTGGGCTCACCTTGGCCTTGGGTGCCGACGCAGGTTTCACCGCGATTCTGGCAGGTGTGCACGAGTTCCCCCGGACGGGGCCGGGGTTGCACCATGTCTCGCCTGCGCGGAACCCGCCGTTCGGCCCCACCGACGCGCCAGGACCGCACGACTGGACAACGCTGTTGGCGGGTGGGCAGTTCGCTGCGAACGCGGGCGCAGCACCGAGCGTGCTAAACAGGATGGCCGCCGCCGCGGTTATCAGGAGTAGTCGAGTGCGCATGCTCGCAGTGTAGCGTCGGGGGTGAACAAATAAGTACACCCCAAATGGGGCGTACCGTGCGGCCCATGATCGACGACGACTACTTCGACTGGCGGCCCGCTGTGCTGTGTCGTCCCGGCGCCGCGCCCGTCGACCATCGGGTGCCGCTCGTCAACGGGCGACCTCCCGGCGAACTCGACCGACCCCGCGGCGACGGCACATACGACCGATACCGCCTCGTCGAGAACGGCGAGCGAGCAGCGTACGAACTCGTCGAGCCTCAAGCCTCGTGATGCGACACGGTCGGTTCGTGCGGCTCCCGCCGGCCGACGACCTTGCCGTCTTCGTACTCGAGCAGCCACGGCGGCTCGGCGCCGGCGTCACGGTACACCTTCTCCCAGAGCTCGTTCTCGTTCCGTGGATATTCGCCTTTGAATCCGTCAGCGTTCGTCCGGGTGGTTGGTGGTTTCGACATGGGCGTGTGCTCCTCTCAGATGGGAGCAGCTCCGGCCCGCTGCGATGACGACTAGTCTACGTGCGTTCTGAACCTCTTCGGCTGTACCTTCGGCTGTAGTTGTATTCTCGGGTGCTTAAACATTTCTCCCCTACTTCCTAAGCGGGAGTAGGGGAGAGTGGCGGTGGCTCCGACCGGCATCGATCCGGTGACCTTTCGATTTTCAGTCGAATGTTGTACGATTGGACAACCCCCTAGATGGGCCGAAAAGCCGCGGAATCACGCGGAAGTCTCGACCCGCAAGTGTGATGGGGTGTGATGGAGTATGACAGCAATGGCTGTACCATCGGCTGTACCTCGAATCGTATCGAAAGGTTTGGCGATGCCTGAACGTATCCAATTGAGCCGCCGCAAGGGGTGGCGCAAGCCTGAGAACACGGTCGTCGTCGCGCGGCCGTCGATGTGGGGCAATCCGTACCATGTCGGCGACTTGATCGCTGACTATAGCAACGGGTACGACAAAGACGCCCCGCTGGGCTCGACGGCACCGCTGCTCGAATGCGACGCCGCACTTGCGGTGCTGCTCTTCCGCAACTACCTGACGTTGGCCCCTCGGCATTCGTCGCAGGCGCGGTGGCTCATTCTGGAGATCCCGCGCCTGCGCGGCAAGAACCTCGCGTGCTGGTGCCCCCTCGACCAGCCATGCCATGCCGACGTCCTTCTCGAACTCGCGAACTCGACGGGCGACGCCTGATGCGCGGCAAGGGTGAGGGCGGGCTCTACCAGCGCGCAAACGGTCTGTGGGTAGGCACGATCGAGCTGCCTCCGATTGCCGGCAAGCGACAGCGGCGACCGGTCACGAGCATGGACAAGGCCAAGCTGATCGAGAAGATGCAGGACGAACGTATCCGCATGGTGGAGAACGGCGGCAACCTGCCCACCTCAGACGTCACCGTCGCCCAATGGTTCACCTACTGGCTTGAGCACAACGACGTGCGGCCGAACACGCTCGCCGGGTACCGGTCGCTGGTCGTGAATCACATCATCCCGTCGCTCGGAAAACGGAAGCTCAACCAGCTGACGGCGGACGATATGCGGCGCCTCGAGCTCGACATGCGATCGAAGCATAAGCGCGGCGGTGACACCGGACCGCTTCTGAAAGGCACGTACGCGAATGCTGCGCACCGTGTGATGTCGATCGCGCTGAAGGCGGCGCAGGCCGAGCGGAAGCTGCAGGGGGTGAACATCGCCTCGGTCATGAAGGCGCCCAAGAAGTCCGCGACCGAGATCGAAGTGCTTACTCTCGACGAGTCGGTCAAAGCGCTGGAGGCTGTCTCTCGTAAGACCGAGGGGGGAGCGGCGGACCCGCTCGCTTCGCTGTGGTGGACGTTCTTCCTGACCGGCGCGCGGCGGGGCGAGATCATCGGACTCGAGCGCGACCGAGTTACGGACGTGCTGGATCTTTCGTGGCAGATGCAGCGGCTGATCTGGCGCCACGGGTGCGGCGACGGCAAACCTGTCGGCAAAGACGACGCAGGCAAGGCGACGTACAAGTGCGGGCGTATCCGTGGCACCGACTGCCCTGAGCGGATGCTGAAGGTGCCCGACGACTACGAGCACCGGCACATCGCCGGCGGCCTCTACTGGACGCGCCCGAAGTCGTCGAAGGGGTGGCGGATCATCCCGCTCGTCGACCCGCTCCGCAGCATCCTGCAAACGCACCTGGCGGCGACGCCCCCGAACCCGTACGGGCTCGTGTGGACGCAGATGTCGGGGTGGCCGCTCGACCCCGACCAGACGACGAAGGACTGGGCGGACGTGCTGCCGCGCGTCGGCATCAAGAAGGCCGTCACCATTCACGAGATCCGGCACTCGACGATCGACCTGCTCTATGACCTTGACCTCGATGAGGACATCATCATGCAGATCGTCGGCCACTCGGTTAGGTCAGTTACCCGCGGCTACCGGACGAGGAAGAACCTGGGGCGCATGTCCGACGCGATGACACAGTTCAGTGCCCTGTTCCCGACCGCGCAAGCCGAGCTGACCGCGGGGGAGTAGCTACTCGGTTAGGCGGGCGAAGTCGGCAGCGTCGACGATCTCGCGCACGCTCAAGCCGAGCTCGCGACAGATCGCGTCCAACTGCTGAAGGTCGATCACGACCTCGCCCCGGAGAAGCCGGCCAAGTTGTGACGGCGAGACGCCGACGAGTGGGGCGAGTGCCCGCTGGCTCATGCTGGTCTGGTCGAACTCGTCGCGGATGATCGCGGCCACCGCACGGGAGAACGGGCCGGGCGGAGTGTTCTGACCTCCAGGCACGTCGGCGACTGTACCGGCTATCTGTACGTTTGCCGAACACCGACCGAGAACGTATCCATATGGGCGCACAAATCGCCGCGAACGCTAGGAAACAGGCCCCTTTCGGGGGGTTGTGAATACTCTCATTTCCACCCTTAATTGGGGGACGGGGCTCGATTCGGGCGGGACCGCAGAAAGAAGTGTCTGGCCAATGCCGCATGGACAATCACGCACAGTTATCTCACGCCTAGTCGACCTAGGCGGGGAGGTGGCCACAGACGACATTCGATCGCCGCAGCACGCGAAAGTCTCAGACGTAATGACGGCCGCGGCCGCGATCGGCCTCGACCTGGGGCTGTTATTTCACTCGCCCGAATTCGAGGCGACGATGGCGCTCGCCAACTCTGCGACGTGAGCGGTGTCGAGCTTTAGAGCGGCCGCCAGAGCGAAGAACGCCCCCATGCGAATAGGGCGCTCACCGGTGAGGTAGCGTCGGAACGTTTCGGCGGAGATGCCGGACGCGGCTTCAAGTTCAGCGCGCGACAACTTCAGTTCGGCCATACGTCCGCGAAGGACTTGGGCAACTGCAGCGTCGTAGGCGGACTGAACTTCGGGTGAGCTTAGGTCCATATGGACACCATACGGCCAAAACGGACAGACCGACTAGTCTTGACCCCCGCATTGGGGGGTGTCCAAATGGACGACACGCCAAACATTTGCATGTGCATTGTCCAAATGGGCCGTAAGTTGTACGCATGGACACCGCCTCCCAAACCCTCAATCGTCGAGTAAGCGACAGCTTCCGCGCATCAGGGCTAGCACTGAACGCACTCGCCGAGGCTGCAGGCATCCCCCGAACCACCCTGCGCCGCAAACTCAGCGGAGCCGCCGAGTTCACCATCACCGAACTGATCCGCCTCGCGATCGCGCTCGACGCAGACCTCGAAGCATGGACGGCCGGACTCGTCGAGGTCGTGGCCTGATGCCGATCTCGTACAGCGTCGACGGCGCCGCGCAGGCGATCGGCGTATCCGTCGACGTCATCCGCAAAGCGGTCCGCGACCTCGACCTCCCAGTCCGCTACTACGGTCGCAAACCGTTGATCCCGGCCGCCGCGCTCGAGAAGTGGTTCGCCGGGCTTCCCGCCGAACGCAAGCGCGCCTGATCTCGCCCCGAACCCGATCAGTCGCACCCCCACCAGAAAGGCAAAGCACATGAGCGTTGGCATCCGCCAGGTTCTCCCCTCGGCCCGGGAGTTGTTCCCGGTCCTCCGCCGCCGGCTTCTCGAAAGCCGCCCGATCATCGAGCCCGCGAAGTTCGCGAAGGTTCCGACGCTCGTCAACGGCAAGGTGCGCCGGATCGAGAAGCAGATCGCACCGCCGAAGTACGGCAAGCCGATGTTCCGCAATGTCATCGACCCGGTCACCGGGAAGCACGTCTAAAAGCGAAACGCCCCGGGTGCAACCGGGGCGAATCAGAGAGGAACAAATCCTATGTCTCGGGATCAGAGTATCAGCAGAGTGGGTGCCTTCGACAGCCTGCGCCAGCAAGACGTGCTCGGCGACTGGTGGTCGGCGCGAACTCTGCAGGGCGCTCTCGGCTATGTCGAGTGGCGCAAGTTCGAGGACGCGATCGAGCGTGCACAGGCCGCGATCACCAACTCAGGGATGAGAGCGGCCGATCATATTGGCGCCGCCGACAAGATGACCGAGATCGGCAAAGGCGCCATGCGCCTCGTCGCCGACTATCGCCTCACGAAGTACGGCGCGTACATGGTCGCGATGAACGGCGACCCGCGGAAGCCGGAAATCGCCGCCGCGCAGACGTACTTCGCAGTGCAGACGCACCGCGCGGAGACGGCGCTCCCGCAGTTCGACCCGACGTCGATGGACGGTGTCGCCGTCATCCTCGCCGCAGCGAACACCGCCATGGCGAAGGTGCGCGAGCTCGCGCCGTTGGCGGCGCACGCTGAGACGTTCCGTCAGGCCGAGGGACTTCGCACCATCGCCGACGTCGCCAACGACTTCAAGGTCCACTGTGCTACCCACTTCCCCAGCGTGAAGGTGCGCCACCAGGACATCTACGACCACGCGGGACGGCTCGGCATCATCATCCGCGGCGACACCGTGCGTCGCAACGAGCCGACCGCGCAGGCCGTCGAGGCCGGGTGGGTGAAACCGCACCGCGCCGAATACGAGACGAACACACGGGGCATCCAGTCGACCGTCAGCGCCCGCCTCACACCAAAAGGCGAGGGCCGCCTCTGGGACGGCCTCTGCGCATGGGTCGGCGCCCGCGGATCGCTCGCACTGCTGAGGCAGCCATGAGAACCGCGCGTCTGATCCTCGGCACGTTCGCCGCCGGCGTCGCGACCACCGCGGCCGCCGTCCTCATCTACATCCACCTACTCGAGAGGAAGGCGTGGCGATGAAGCGACGCAGCAACTTCGTATTCGCGGACCCTGACGCGCTCGTCCGCATTCGCCTGGCCGCGGCCGCCGTCATACGCGCCGACCAGTACGGCCGACTGGCGGTCACGTTCGCATCGTGCGAGGAACTCGCCGAGTCGGAGGTGTCCGCGTGAACGACGAGACGTTCGACTACGAGTCGCACAAGGACTGGGCCGAGCGGGTGGAGCCGCGCCCGGATTACCCGCCGAGCCGCAACCCGATGCTGGGTGTGATCGCCGCCCTGGCCGGGGTCGCTGGCCTGATCGCCGCTGTCGCTGGCGTGTTCGTGCTGACAGGGGTGCTCCGATGAAGACCTTCCTCGTGGTCGTGTTCCTCGTCGCGATCGTTCTCGCGGCCGCGTCCGCCGTCCTCGGCTATCTCACCTCCGCCGCCGGCTTCATGACCCTCTACTACATCGCGGCGGTGATCGCTCTGGCCGCCCTGGTGGTCATGTGCTTCGGCCGCGCCATCTACGACCTCCTGAAAGAAGACAACCGTGGCTGACCACAAGCAGGAAGCACTCGACTGGCTGACGGTCGTGACCGCCGTTGGCGCCGACAAACCGCCCTACACCGCCGCCGAGGAGACCCAGGCGATCGCGGTAGCCCAGCTGCACGCCACGCTCGAGCTTGCCGAACAGCAGCGCCTCGCGAACCTGATCGCGTGGCAGCAGATGACCGGCGAATCCAACCCCGATCTGATCCGTGAAGGGCTGGGCCTCTGATGGCCGGCGCGCACATGGAATTCTCCGACACGTTCGAGGAGAGCGCCCACAAAGCGACGACACCGGTGACCCCCGCCGTGTTCGTCGCCCCGGACCCAATCGACGCCCACGACGACGACTACGCCGCCGGCGCCGACGGCGACTGGACGCCAGACCCCAAGGACCTCGCATGATGCGCCACACGCAATCCGTCTTCGGAGACGGCGCTGATGGTTCGACTCCGGGCAACTGCTTACAGACCGCTGTCGCGTCGCTGCTCGACCTCCCAGTGGAGGAAGTGCCCCACTTCGTAGCAGTACCCGAGGATCGGTGGTGGTCGGAGTTCCTGAACTGGCTCACCGGCCGCGGGTTGCGTCTCACCATGTTCGAAGACCGTTTCGAGACCACGAGTACCTACTTGGATGGGTGGCTCATCTCGGCGCCGCTCAGCGACGCGCCGAAAGACCGACTCGTGATCGCAAGCGGCATGGCCGACCGCGGATTGAGACACTGCGTCCTCTGGGAGGACGGCGCCCTCGTCCACGATCCGCACCCGTCCCGGGCTGGCCTCGCCGAGGCTCCCGACGAGATCTGGCTGATCGAACTTCAGGCGGTGTTCGCATGAGCACCCCGAACTACATGCCGGAGCCGGAGACGCCACGGGAGAAGGCTGTCGCAGCGCGGCTCGCCCGCCAGGCGCGCGCCGGCAGCGCCGCCGAGCATCGCGCGAAGCGCTCCGGGAATGCCGCATTCTCGTATCCCGCTGAGGTGCTGTTCTTCGAGGCGGCCCACCCGAACACGGACCCGCGCAAGGAGTGGCTCGTCACGACGACGTTCAACGTGTCGCCGACCCGCTACTTCCAGCGCATCCACCACCTGATCCATGACGACCTCGCGAACTCGCTGCTGATCGACCCCATGCTCGTCAACCGTCTCCTCGACCAGGAGAAGGCCGCGATGGCACGTCGACAGGCTCGCACTCTCACCCCGGAGGGGTAACCCCATGACCGACAAGATCACCTGCCCACCCGGGCACAAGCACGGGCGCGCTGGCACCTGCTACAACGAGCACAGGTGCCGCTGCGAAGCCTGCGTGGACCACAACCGTCTCGTCAAGCGACGCGCCTACCGGCTCCGCGCCTACGGCCTCCCCACTAGCAACCTCGTTGACGCGCAGCCCGCCCGCGAACACATCGAGCACCTTCAAGCGTTCGGGATCGGCGCGAAACAGATCGCCGTCATGGCCGGCATCCAGCACGCGAAGGTCAGCCACATCCTTTGGGGATCATCTGTGGCCACCCCGAAGCGGTACCGTCCCCCGGTCCCTGCGAAGCGCATCGCCCAGGCCACAGAGACAGCGATCCTCGCCGTCAGACCCGACGTGCACGCCCTCCTGCCCACCACAACCATCCCGGCACGCGGAACGCAGCGTCGGGTGCAAGCGCTCATCACCCTCGGCTGGACTCACACCGAGCTCGCCCACCGCATGGGCACTTCCCCCGAGCACCTCAGCTACATCCTCATGCACCAGAACCGCGTCCAGGCTTGGACCCACCTCGCCGCTATGGCGGTGTTCGATTCGCTGTGGAACGTCACACCACCCGCCGACACTCGCACCGCCCAGACCGCCCGCACCCGCATGAAGAACCACGCAGCCGCCAGACGGTGGGTGCCACCACTGGGCTGGGACGACATCGACACCGACGCGGAACCGCCCGCGACCGAGTACGACCACACCGTCGACGACATCGCCGTCGAACTCGCATGCTCCGGCGAAGCGGTCCGACTCAACCCGGCCGAACGACGCGAGGCCATCAGGATCCTCCACCCCCGCAAATGGTCCGACAGGCTCATGGCCGCACACGCCGACTGCGACGAGCGCACCGTGCTCCGCATCCGTCAGGAGCTCGGCCTTGAGGCGTGGGACCAGAACGAACTCACCGACCGGAGAGCAGCATGAGCGGCGCAGACCTGTACGAGGACGGCTTCCCCCACTCGACGAAGGAAGGATACGACGCGGGCTGCCGCGGCTCAGGGTGCCCTGGCGCACTGGATCACGGGTTCTCATGCGCGCAGGCATTCCAGCGGTTCAACGGCGACTACGGATACAGGAAGAAGGTGGAGGCAGGAATGTCCCCCAGTGAGATCGTGGCGGCCGAGGGCGCGCACGCGCCGGCCGTGGTGGAGAAGTCCGCAGCGAAACCCCAGCCCCAGACGAAACCCCAGCCCGAGCCGACGGCGCTGGCCGCGGACGCCGAGCCGGCCGCAGGGGCTGCCGCGTTCCCGCATGGCACGGCGAAGGGCTACGGGAAGGGATGCCACGACGGCAACACGTGTCCGAGGAGCCCAGCCACCGGCAGGACCTGCAGGCAGGCGTACACCGAGTACCAGCGCGAGTACGCCGTTCGGCGCCGGGCGAACGGCGGCCCGCTAGGTAAGAGCAAGTCGAAGACCAGTGCGCCGACAGAGGCAGTTGCTGCCCCATCGGTCGACGACGCCCTAAGTCCCTCGTACGCGGACCTCGAGGATATGAACCGCAAGCTCCTGGCCCTCAGCGGTGAGCAGACGGACGTCATCCTGTCGCTGCGCGCCCAGCTAGCAGATGCGACGGATGGGACGCAGCAGGCAGAGCACTCGATCGGCGGCGCTGACATCGCGCCGCAGGCGGTCTCGATCAATGGCGTCACGATCACGATCACGATCACGGTCGGGACCGCGGAGCACCTCCTCGGACAGGATCTCGAGGTGGCAGCATGAAGCCACCGTTCCCTTACTTCGGCGGCAAGCAGCGCATCGCTGAGCAGATCGTCTCTTACTTCCCCGAGCACGGCCACTACGTCGAGCCCTACTGTGGCGGACTCTCGGTGTTGATGGCGAAGGCGCCCTCCCCGCTTGAGACCGTCAACGACCTTGATGGCGACATCATGGCGTTCTGGCGCGTGCTCCGAGACCAGCCCGACGAGCTCGAGCGCGTGTGCGCGCTTACTCCTCACTCGCGAGCCGAATCGCTGCTCGCCCGGGAACGTGACACGGTCGACGATGTCGAGCGAGCGCGGCGAGTCTGGGTGGCTCTCACTCAACGGCGCGGTGGTCAGCTCCGCGCTACCGGGTGGCGTTTCAACATCGATCCCAAAGGAACATCCCTCTCCCTCCCGAAGTACCTCTCCGGGTACATCGGGAGGTTCGCGCCCGCGGCGGAACGATTGCGAAACGTGTCGCTCGAGAACAGACCCGCGCTCGAGATCATCGATGCCTACGGTCGCTTCGAGGGGACCCTGCTTTACGTCGACCCGCCCTACCTCGGCGACACGCGTGGAAGCACTGACGCCTATCGATTCGAGATGAAGCACGCTCCTGAGCACACAGAAATGCTCGATGCCCTGCGGAAATGCTCGGCGACCGTGATCATCTCTGGATACCACTCGGATCTCTACCGAGACGTCATCGGCGACTGGCACCAGGTCGAGATCGACGCACACACCGGCCAGGCGAACGGTCCGGCCGAGTCTGCCACCCGAACCGAAGTGCTCTGGTCGAACCGCGAGATCGGCACAACGGTCGACTCAGCCCTCGACTTCGGCGACTGGGAGGTGACCGCGTGAGACAGGACATCGAGATGGCCGGAGTCGAGGCCGGCACTCACCTCGAAGGCAAGGTCGACGCGCTGACCCGAGTTCAAGCAGAGCTCGCACGCATCGAAAAGCTGCAGGTCAAATCGCCACAGTGCTGGCTGTGCGGACAGAGGACCAACACCCCCGACAAATTCGGGCTCTGCTCCAAGATCACCGCCTCCCACCAAAAGGAACGCCAGACGGGAGGCGCGACGTGAGCAAGATCTTCGCGCTCGCCGCCAGCCGATGGCGGGTGATGCGGGCGGAGTACGAAAACTACCGAGAGGGCGCTTACCTCCGCGCGGAGACTGCATGCAACGGCGTCCTGCTCAACGAGCGTGGGAAGCGCGCCGGCGTCAACCCGTACGGCCTCTTCATTGGCCCCGAAGTGCGTGCCCTCGCGTACGCCTCCGAGGAGCTCGTCGAACACTGGCGGCAGTATCCGCGGATGACGTTTGCCCAGTTCGAGGCCGAGACGCTCGACGTCGAGGACGGTGCGGCATGATCCGCCCGAAGTACGAGACTCTGCGCCCGTCGAAGGCTGACGAGGCTGACGCGTACGAGATCGCGACGATGCGGGATATGGGTGTGTGCCAGCGGTGCCGGCGCGACTGTGGCCCGTTCAACCGTGACCACCGGCAGAACCGGCGGCCGGGGAACACTCGCGCGTCGAATCTGCAAGGGCTTGGCGGATCCGGGACGACTGGCTGTCACGGGTGGAAGACCACTCACCCGAAGGAAGCGCTCGAGGAGGGCTGGGCGTGCCCGTCGTGGGCGATCCCGGCGGAGTGGCCGGCGCGCCGCTACCTCCCGAACGCTCACCGCCTGTTGCGCGCGGCCTGGGTGCTGTACGGCGACGACGGCAGTGTGACGGAGATTTCCGAGGCTGAGGCGATGCGACGTATGGGACGGGAGAGCTGATGGATGCGAACGAGAAGGTGACCCTGTACGCGGTGCATTGGCGCAGGGAGGGCGTGCTGAAGGTGGGCCGCACCCGCGGGATGCGCCGTGTGGCCGGGTTCGTGGCCACGGGCGCCGAGGTGATCATCCTGACCAGGGAAAGGCCGGCGTGGGAGGAGACGGCGGCGCTGAAGGCGTTGGCGGAACTGTTCCCCCGCGCGTTCGAGACCGAGCTGTCCTCGACCCTGCTGCTGCCTCGCGGCCGCGGGTTCACGGAGTGCTTCCGGGTGGGACTGTCCGAGCTGGCGGGCGCGGTCCGCACGATTCTTCAAGGGATTAGACGTTATGGGAATGAGCAGGCAGCGCGCGTTGCCGCCGGACATCTTCACGGACGAGGATCTGATGCTGCTGGCACCGGAGGTTCGTCTGACGGGGATCGGTCTTCGGTTGCACGCGGACGACGAGGGACGCGAGTCGACGACGTGGTGGATGTTGAAGGCGTCGATCTGGCCGGGGCATCCGGAGATCACGGAGGACGTCCTGGTCGACCATCTGCTGCTGCTGGACGCGGCCGGGTACATCGGCATCTATCAGGCCGCCGGCCGCACCTATTACGCGGTGCGGGAGTGGCCTTCGGTGTCGCATCGGGAGCCGTCGAAGCATCCGGCTCCGCCCGCCGATCTGTTCCGGAATCGTTCCGGAACGTCTCCGGAAGATTTCCCGGCTTGGGAGAGAGAGGGAGGGAGAGGGCGAGAGGGTGCTGCGGAGAGGCCCGCCGGAATGCCTCCGTCCCCGTTCTGTCGAGTCCACCAACCTCTGGGAACGGAAGCCGACTGTCGCCATTGCGGTACTGCACGTCTCGCTCACGATCAGTGGTTGCGGGAACACCGGGAAGACTCCACCTCCGACGAGGGGCGGAAGCGTGAAGACGGCGACTGAGTTCTGGTGCGACCGCCTCGGCCATTTGTGGCTGCATGCCCGGTGTAACCGTTGCGGACGGAGGCTGTCGTGACGGGCCGGAAGCATGGGCGGGCGACGTCGTCGCTGCTGAACGAGAAACCGATCGAGGCGTGGTTCGAGCCGCGCACTCGTCCCGAGCGTGCCGAGTACCGGGAGGGCCGCTGCAACGCGTGCTGCAAGACGCCCGGGTTCGGGTGCGCGAAGAACTACATCTGCGACTGCCACAAGACCGGAGGAACGAAATGAGCACCGCGAAAGAGATGATCGAGATGCTGCGAGCGCACTACATCGCGCCGTCGAAGCCGGCGAGCGGGTACTTCTGCCCGGAGCTGTCGTCACCGGAGGGGAACCGTCGCGCTGACCTGATCTGGTTGCCGCTGACGCACACGCAGCGGGGCGAGATCATCGGCCATGAGGTGAAGGTGTCTCGGGCGGATGTGATCCAGGAGCTGGCCGATCCGACGAAGGCGGACGCGTGGATCCGTCACTGCACCCAGTGGTGGCTGGTCGTCGCCGATCCGAAGCTCATCGACGGGCTCACCATCCCCGAGCACTGGGGAGTCCTAGCCCCACCGTCCGGCCGGCGCACTCGAACGATGACGGTGCTGAAGGAAGCCCCGAAACTCCGACCGGTCGACCAGGCGATGGCGCTCGCGGCGATCCTGTCCCGACTGTTCTACTCCGGCGACGACGCCCAGTCCCGCATCAAGTTCCTCGACGCCCAACTGAGCCGGATGCAGGACGACAAAGAACGCGCCGAGCAAGGCCGCCGACTCGCGGAGGAGCAACTGCACGAAGTGAAGACCTCCCCACGCGACGCCGAGCAGATCAAGAGCGTCCTCACCGAACTCCGCAACCTGCAACGCGGCCACACGAACCGGTTCCGATACCTCAACGTCGAACCCGCCACCATCGCCGCGGCCGCCGCCGACTACACCGTCCTCCGACAGCGCTCGCAGATGCTTGCGAACCGGATACGTGAGCGCATCCGCCATTTCAACCAGGCGCTCGACAAGACCGACGTGACGGACATCGTCGACGGACTCACAGCCATTGAGCGCGCGATCGCCGCCGATCTCGAGCCGACCCTGGAAGTGAGCGCCTGATGAGACTTTACCTGTATGGCGGCATGCTCGGCGCGGCCGAGTTCGCCCTCGACGACGAGATCGAGATCTCGGATGCTCTGGCCGCCGGCTACCGCATCCATCAAGCCGACGACGGTTTCATTCACGGCACCCCGATGATGCGGTGTAGATGGTCGGCGTGGGTGGGTAAGCCGGTGTTGCCGCATCCTGAGTGGCCGGATTACGCGGACGCCCGCCTCGAGTCGCCGCCGAGCCCGCCGGTGATCATCAGCCCGGAGTGCACGGCCGGGAAGCACGACGCTTGCAACGGTGACGCCTGGGACACCGTCCGGGATGCGGTCACTGATTGCCCCTGCACCTGCCACGCACCGAACGGAGACTCCGATGACTGACGAAACCGCAGAGAAGGCGGCACAACGGGCATATCCCGAGATCTCGCCAACCTATCCGGGCGAAGACCTCCGCTCGTTTGGTCGCGCCGGATTCATCCAGGGTGCGGAGTGGGGTCGTGCTTCTCGTGACGCCGAAGACCCGACGCTCGCTCGCAAAGAGTTGAGTACGTTCGTGGAGGAATACCACGCAGTGCTCAATCGACTCGCCGTTGTCGAGGCGGAGCGTGACTCTGCCCTCCAAGCCCTCACCGAGAGTCGCGCGCGGTTCGGTGACATGGAACAACGTGCCCTCGCAGCCGAAGCGGTCATCGAGAAGGCGGCCGAGACAATCAAGACCATGAGCGTGCTCGAAGCGGGTGCGACCTATGGCATCCGCCTACCGCTGGGTGAAATCGAGAAGGTTCAGGCGGTCCTGTCCGCGTCTCCGTCTTCGGTTCTTCCCGCCCTGATCCGGGAGAAGCAAGTCGAAGCGCTCCAACGTGCGGCCAACGCGATCGGTGGGCTGCTGTCGGTCGGCCCGATCGACATCCGGAGTCGAGCGATCTGCGATGCCCAGGATGCCCTCCTGAAGGTGCTCGCCGAGTACCGGAACGGCGGCAACACCGAAGGGGCAGGACGGTGACCCGCGGGCTAAAGGATGCGCCCACCCTCGACGGCGTTGCCGTGGTACTCGTACCAGATGCCTGCCCCGCTGAGGTTCGCGCGCACCTGGTCGTCCATCTGGTGCGCCATCGTCGGGTCGTCCGTCTGGGGCCCGTAGAACACCGAGTAGCGGATCACTGCAATTCCTGGGTCGAGCGACGCGTCCCAGTCGTGGTTCACTCGCGCCTCAAAGCCACCGTCCAGCAGGGTGAGCGCCACGGGCACATCATCCTCGCGAACCCGAACAAACACGTGCCGTGTCCCAATCATGCTCGAATCCTACTGAGGAGCCACCGATGACCGCCCAGACAGACCCGCTGCTCGACGCCGTCGACACGCTCACCATCCAGCATGTCGTGACCACGAGACTCGACGACGGGAAGAACCACTACGAATCCCATGACGGGCTGATCAAGCAGCTTCGGGACGCGATCGCGTCGAACATCGGCGGTAGCGCCGGCGGCAAGCCTGCACGTGAACGGATCCCGTTGGACGCTGACGCGTTGACGAAGTACGAGCAGATGGAGGTCGCGATCGGGGAACGGTTCCGCGGCTTGTGCGAGGGCATCCCTGGCCTGCTTCCGGAGGACACGCTGAGAGCATGGTTCCTCGCGTTCTCGAACGCTCACCGCGCCGGGACCGGGTCGGACGCCAGCTATGAGGACGAGGTCCGTACCTTGCAGTCGTGGGTGCGGACTATCGAAGAGAAGCTGTCAGCGCCGACGGTGCGCGAGCTGTTCGATCAGTCGGGGCAGCCGGAGACGTGCCCTGAGTGCGGTGCTGGCTGGTACGAGGTCATCCTGAACCGAGGCATCCTGGAGCGGTTCCCGGACGGGACTGTGAAGCGGCGTTGGTACGAGAAGGAACGCCGCATCGCCCTCACCGCCTCCTACACGCCCGACGACAAGGGCGGCCTGACAGCGTCATTCGCGAGGTGCGGATGCTGCGGTCACGTCTGGATGGGCTCTCAGGGCATCCGAGCGCTCGCCTACGAACTCGAACACCCCACGAGCGATCAGGCGACCACCGCATGAACGGCGGTCTTGAGCGCGCGATCGAAATCAGCCTCGGCCTTGGCGCCGCCGAACAGTGGAATGCTCGCGACTATCAGGGGGCCGGCCGAACGATCGCGACGGCTGTCCGCGAGCACTACCACGTCCAGAAGATGAGCGGGCTAGACGGCGAGAAAGTCTCGTACATCGACTGGGGAGGCAAGGTCGTGACCCGCCCGGCGACCGTCGACTTCGGCTACGGCATCCACCGCCGGGTTCCCGCCTACGGCATCCGCCGCGCGATCTTCGACGCAGCGTTCGGGTACGTGAACGGGTTCCCCGCCCGCGCGATCCTCTACTACGTGATCACCCGCGACTTCAGCGAACGCTTCATGCGGCGCACACTGCGACGCGAGGGCGCCTCATACTGGTGGACCTACAGCTCAACCGCAATGGGGTACGACAACGGTCGTGAGGAACGTCAACGGGTCGATCCGGAGTGGATCAAGGAGCAGCGCGAGCAGGGCTGGCCCGACGTGCACCCGGAGACGTTCTGCCACCGGTGCGGTGAACGGAACATGCCATGGTGCGCGAACCGGGAAGACTGGGTGACCGCTACCACGGCGTGGGCTGCCGAGACGGGTCGTGAGGGTATCTGCTGCCCCCGATGCTTCGCGGACATGTTCCGAGAGCAGACCGGCACCGACCCGACATGGGTGCTCACCCAGTGGCGCGGAGACTGGTCACTCCACGAACCACCAGCAGACGCCGCAGCTACCTCCGGTTCTCTTTGATCTGGTAGATGCGCTCGCGGGAGAGTCCTGTGAGGCGGCCTAATTC
>JAODAS010000234.1 GCA_025463555.1 Schumannella sp. | reverse complement strand
CGAGGACTCCCTCGTCGTCGCGACCAAGATGGGCCGCCGGGTCGACCAGGACCCTGCGCTCTACACGGCAGAGAACTTCCGGGCATGGGTCGACCGCTCGCGTTCCAACCTCGGCGTCGGCACGCTCGATCTGGTGCAGCTGCACTGCCCGCCCACGGCCGTTTACGCGACCGACCGGGTGTTCGACGACCTGGACGCGCTGGTCGACGACGGTTCGATCGCCGCCTACGGCGTCAGCGTCGAGACGACGGCCGAGGCGCTCGCCGCGATCGCCCGGCCGAACGTCGCGACGGTGCAGATCATCCTGAACGCGTTCCGTCTGAAGCCGCTCGACGAGGTGCTGCCCGCCGCTCAGGATGCCGGGGTCGGGATCATCGCGCGGGTCCCGCTCGCGAGCGGCCTGCTGTCGGGCCGGTACACCCACGACACGACGTTCGCGGCGGACGATCACCGCACCTACAACCGTGGCGGCGAGGCGTTCGACAGGGGAGAGACGTTCTCCGGAGTCGACTACGACGAGGGCGTCGAGGCGGCGAAGGAGTTCTCGGCGCTGGCCGCGTCAGCCGGGCTGGAGCCCGCGCGCGCCGCGCTCGCCTGGGTCGCGCAACTGCCGGGCGTCTCGACGGTGATTCCGGGTGCACGCAGCGCGGATCAGGCCAGGGCCAACGCCGCAGCGGGATCCGTCCCCGACCTCGGAGCCGATTTCACGGCGGCCGTGCGGGACCTCTACGACCGTCGTTTCCGCGCCGCGATCCACGGGAGCTGGTGACGCGCCCGCTCATCCCCGCAGCGCGGTGACCTCGATCTCGATCTTCATCCGGCGGTCGTACAGACCCGCCTGGATCATCAGCGCCGTCGGCCTGACGTCGCCGAAGACCTCTCGCAGCGCCGGCCAGCACTTCTCGAAGTCCCCGCGATCGGGCAGCACGTAGGTCACGCGCACCACGTCGGCGAAGGACGAGCCCGCCTGCTCGAGCGCGGCGCCGATGTTGTGCAGGCACTGACGGGTCTGAGCCGCGATGTCCTCCGAGATCGACATCGTCGCGTAGTCGAAGCCGGTCGTCCCGGACACGAAGACCCAGTCCCCGGCGACGACCGCCCGCGAGTACGCCATCTGCTCCTCGAACGGCGACCCCGAGCTGATCAGGCGGCGCTGCACCGGTGCTGTCATGACGTATCCCCCTCGATCCAGCCCAGAAGCGCCACGCGCGTCGCGTCGGGCGCATCCCGATGCGGGGAGTGGCCCGCTCCGGGGACGACACGGTAGCGCATGTCGGGGGCATCGTGCGAGATCCGGGACGCATCGGAGGGCTCGAGCATCGTGTACACGCCGGGATCGCCGCCGAGTACCAGCGTCGGTGCGGCGATCATGCGCGCGGTCTCGCGCAGATCCCATCGGTCCGGGTCGCCGAAGGTGCGGGAGACCGCTGCGGGCTGGACGGCGGCGGCTGCGGCGAGCTTTCCTGCGCGATCGCGCTCGTCCCAGAGCGGCTTCGCCGCGGCGAGTGCGTCGGCCGTGTAGTCCAGTTCTGCGACCTGGGCGGCCGAGGTGGCAGGCAGATCCTTGGCGGGCACGAACCACACCGGATCGAGCAGCGCGAGCCGACGCGCCCATGCCGGATCCGCCGCTGCCAGCACGGTCGCGATGCTGCCCCCGAGGGAGTGACCGATGACGAGGTCGTAGGGCCCCGGCGCTGCGGCGAGTACATCCGCGGCGTACGCCTCCAGCGTGTACGACTCGGCCGGACCGCGGCCGGCGTGTCCGAGCAGCGTGGCCGTGCTCGTCTGCCAGCCGGCCCCTTCCAGCCACCCCCGGACCCGCCACCAGCCGTCGGGGGAGGAGCTGAGCCCGTGGATCAGCAGTGCCGTCCGGATCACGTCGGCACCGCATCCAGCAGCGCCGCGACGCCGCGGAAGTAGCGGTCCGCATCGAAGTCGGGCAGCAGCGCCGACTGGATGATGTAGCCCTGGCCGAGACCCAGGAAGACCGGGATGATGTCGCGCGCCCAGGCTTCGGCCGCATCCGGGGCCAGTCCCCGCCGCTCGGATGCCCAGCGCGCGAGGTACGGGCCCATCACGGCACTGACGTCGCCGAAGATCGGGCCGATCATGTGCGACATCTCGGGATCGGTGACCCCCTCGCCCCACAGCTGCACGAGGACGCCGATGTCGTGGATCTCGCTCGTCAGCCCGGACATCATCAGGCGCAGCATCGCGCTCGGGGGAGGGAGTTCGCCGCCCTCGTGCACTCGCTCGCCGAACTCGAGCATCCGGTTGCCGAGGATGCGCTGCGCTACCGCGAGCGCGAGCTGCTGCTTGCCGGCGAAATGCCCGTAGATCGCTCCGGCCGACAGCCCCGACTCGGCGATGATGTCCGCCATCGACGTGCGCTGGAATCCCTTGACCGAGAAGCAGCGCAGCGCGGCATCGACGATCTGATCGCGCCGCTTCTCGCGGTGCTGTTCGGTGACCTTCGGCATCTCGCTCCGACTCTAGGTGCTGGCGGCGGGGGAATGGATGTCTTGACGACGGCGCCGTTCGGGTCCATTATAAAGAACGAACATTCGTTTTGTGAAGGAGTCCACATGTCCGCTCATACCCCGGATGCCGGTCCCACCCCGTGGTCCCGCGTCGTCGCCATCCCCGTCGCGCTGACTCTTGCCGTGTCTGTCATCCTGCTCGCGTTCCTCTGGCCCGCTCTCACGAGCGCACCGCACGACCTGCCGCTCGCCGCCGCGGGACCTACCGGGCAGCTCGATCAGTTGCTCGCCGGCATCGACCAGAACGCGCCCGGCGTGTTCGATGTGACCACGGTCGACGACCGCGCGGCTGCCGTCGATGCGATCGAGCACCGCGACGTGTACGCCGCGATCGTGCTCGGGCAGCAGCCGGAGGTGCTCACGTCGTCGGCCGCCAGCCCGGTCGCCGCCCAGGCTCTCTCGGGCGTGGCCGCTCAGTTGCAGGGCCAGCTGCAGCAGGCGGCAGCGGCGCAGGCAGCCGCGGCGGGCATCGCGCCGCCGACGATCACCGTCGCGGTCACGGACGTGGTGCCTCTCGCCGGTACGGATGAGCGCGGAGTCGGCCTGGCCTCGGCCGTTCTGCCGCTCGTGATCGGCGGGCTGCTCGGCGGCATCCTCACCACGCTGGCCGTGTCGGGCCGGCTGCGACGGCTCGTGGCGATCGCGCTCTACTCGGTGTTCGCCGGTGCCGCCGTGGCCGGCATCCTTCAGGGGTGGCTCGGCGTGCTGCAGGGTTCCTACCTGGCGAACGCGTCCGCGATCGCACTGGCGATGTTCGCGATCGGTGCGACGGTCGCGGGACTCGCGTCGGTGCTCGGGCGGCCCGGACTCGCGGTGGGTGCTGTCACGTTCGTGCTCTTCGCGGTGCCCCTCGCGTCGGCGGCCACCCCGGTAGAGTTCCTGCCGGCGCCGTGGGGCGCGGTCGGCCAGTGGTTCCCTCCGGGAGCCGCGGCGAGCCTGCTGCGCGAGCTGTCGTACTTCCCTGCCGCGGACACGGTGTTCCCGTGGCTCGTGCTTGCGGGCTGGGCGGTCGCGGCCGGTGCGCTGGTACTGATCGGCCGCAGGCTCGACCGCGCCCCGGCATCCACGGAGGTCGCCGCCGCCTGACGCGCGCGCAGAACGCCGGGTCCTCCGTTTGGGGGACCGGGCGTTCTGTGCTTGGCTGGGTGGTGAGGGCAGGATCAGGGCCTGGCCTCGATGGGATACAGGTGGCTGGCACAGGAGTCGACGCCGCCGCGATCCGGGCAGCGGTCGACCTCTTCTACGAGCGGGTGCTGGCCGATCCGGCGCTCGCCGGCATATTTCGAGGCGTCGACATGAATCGCCTCAAAATGCACCAACGCGCGTTCGTGCTCCGTGCCCTCGGCGGCCCCTCTCTCTACTCGGGGCGGGAGATGCAGACCGCGCACCTCGGCATCCACGTCACCGATGAGCAGTTCACCGACGCGCTCGTGCACCTGATCGCGAGCCTGCGCGAGGTCGGCGTCGGCGACGATGTCATCGACAGGGCGCGCGGAGACATCCAGGGCCTTCGGGCCCTCATCGTCGAACGCTAGCTGGCCTGCGTCGGCACCGCGTCGGTGTCGGGGATCGGGCTGGCGTCGCGCCCGCGCAGATCCGGCATCGCCCGGTGGAACACCGCAGCCACCCCGAGTCCCAGCAGCGCGAACCCCGCCGACGCCCAGAACGCGCCCCCCGACCCGGTCGACGACGGTGAACGCAGGGCGTCGATGAGGAAGCCGGCGACGGCAGAACCCGCCGCCGCGCCGATGAGCTGCCCGGTTCCGACCCAGCCGTACGCCTCGGCGGTGTCGCTGAACTTGACGCTCGCCGATACTGCCGAGAACATGACGGCCAGTGCCGGCGCGAGGCACAGCCCCGCGACGACGAGTGTGACCGACAGGCTCCAGAACTCGAACGCGAAGATCGCGAGCGCCGCGCCGATGAAGATGACCAGCACGCGGCGCGCGAGTGCCCACGGACCGATCGGCAGGTGACCGAACGCCAGCCCGCCCACCAGGGACGAGACCGCCCAGATCGCGAGCACGATTCCGGATTCGGCACCCTCCTGCCCGAACGTGGCGACCACGCCGGCCTCGATCGCGGCGCACGATCCCACGACCAGGAACCCGACGATCGTCGCGATCAGCACCGGCGGCCGGGTCAGCACCGAGCCGAATCTGCGCTTGCTCCGCGGGATGCGCACCCGCCCGACCTCGGGCGAGAGGAGGAACCACAATCCGCCTCCGACGAGGAACACGACCGACAGCAGGATGCCGGCGACCGTCGAGACCTGTGTTCCCACGAACGTCACCACGACGGGCCCGGCGATCCAGATGATCTCCTGGGCGGAC
>JAODAS010000199.1 GCA_025463555.1 Schumannella sp. | reverse complement strand
GAGCGCTGCACGGCCCAGATGTAGCGGTCGGTGAGGGTGCTGGTGGTCATTTCGTGTCTCCGTCGATGTCGGTGAGGGTGCGCGTCAGGTCGCTCCAGTCCTGCATCAGCCGGGCGGCGAGCTTCTGGCCCGCGGCGCTGGTGCGGTAGAACTTGCGCGGGCGCGCTTCGTCGGTGTTCCACTCGCTGGTGACGAGCTCCTGCTTCTCGAGCCGGCGCAGCAGCGGATAGAGCGTGTTGCCGTCCACCGCGATGCCGGCGGCGGCCAGCCGTTCCAGCAACGCGTAGCCGTAGTCGGCGGTGCGCAGGATCAGCAGGCACGCGAGCACGACGGTTCCCCGTCGCAGCTCTTGCAGGTGTCCGCCTTCGATGTCGTCCATGCGCCACACCTTACTGTGTGTCACACACCATTGTCAACGACACACTGAAGTGCGTGGTGCGGCGCTGGGCGCCCGGCCGCCGACGCCGCGATTCGCAAACGCGGCGGACACGCCGTCAGCCGGACGAGCGTCGACGGCGAGTCGCCCCGAGTTTGCGAATCCGGACAGGGGTGCGGTCGGGCGGGTGCGGGTGCGGGGCGGGGCGGGGTGCGGTGCGGTCGGGCGCGCTAGCTGCGGTTGGCGAAGACCACGGGGGCGTCGAGGTACGTGCTCCAGCCCTCGCGTTCGCCGTCGGTCATGCGGCGCGGGCGCATCGTCGCGGAGTCGACCAGCACGATCGACGACGCCGCACGCGCGTAGAGCACGAACGGGTCTGCTCCCTGCGGCGAGCACACCTCGTAACAGACGTCGAGGCTGGCCCCGCCCATCCGCCCGATCCAGAGCTGCACGTCGAGCGGGTCGCGCAGGTACGGGATCGGCGCCAGGTACTCGACCTCCTGCCGGGCGATCAGGGTGAGGGTCTGCGCGGGTGCGCCGTCTTCGAGAGGCTCCGCGGCATCCAGAAGCCCTTCGACGCCGAGGGCGCCGCCGTTCCAGAACACCGAGATCCGCGACTCCTCGAGCAGGGTGAGCATGGCCGCGTTGTTGACGTGACCGTACGCATCGAGGTCGCTCCAGCGGAGCTTGATGGGGACGTGCAGCTTCATCAGCTACGGGTGAGCTTGCGGTGCACCGAGCGGTGCGGCTTCGCGGCATCCGGACCGAGTCGCGCGATCTTGTTCTCTTCGTAGGCCTCGAAGTTGCCCTCGAACCAGTACCAGTTGGCCGGCTTCTCGTCCGTGCCCTCGTAGGCCAGGATGTGCGTCGCGATCCGGTCGAGGAACCACCGATCGTGGGTGATCACCACGGCGCAGCCGGGGAATTCGAGCAACGCGTTCTCGAGGCTCGACAGCGTCTCGATGTCGAGATCGTTGGTGGGCTCGTCGAGCAGCAGCAGATTTCCGCCCTCTTTGAGCGTGAGCGCGAGGTTGAGCCGGTTGCGTTCTCCACCGGATAGCACCCCGGCCTTCTTCTGCTGGTCCGGGCCCTTGAATCCGAACTTCGAGACGTAGGCGCGCGACGGGATCTCGGTCTTGCCGATCGTGATGATGTCGAGTCCGTCGGACACGACCTCCCACAGGTTCTTGTTCGGGTCGATGTTCGAGCGGGTCTGGTCGACGTAGCTGATCTTGACCGTCTCGCCGATCTTCAGGTCGCCGCCGTCGAGCGGCTCCAGGCCGACGATCGTCTTGAACAACGTGGTCTTGCCGACGCCGTTGGGGCCGATGACGCCCACGATGCCGTTCGGCGGGAGGGTGAAGCTGAGGTCGTCGATGAGGTCGCGACCGTCGAAGCCCTTCTCGAGCTTCTTGGCCTCGATGACGATGCTGCCCAGCCGCGGGCCCGGCGGGATCGAGATCTCGTCGAAGTCGAGCTTGCGGGTGCGGTCCGCCTCGGCCGCCATCTCTTCATAGCGCGCGAGACGGGCCTTGGATTTGGTCTGCCGCCCCTTGGCGCTGCTGCGCACCCACTCCAGCTCGTCCTTCAGGCGCTTCGCGAGTTTCTCGTCCTTCTTTCCCTGGACGTCCAGGCGTGCGGCCTTCTTCTCCAGGTAGGTGGAGTAGTTGCCCTCGTAGGGGTAGAGGTGACCGCGGTCGACTTCGGCGATCCACTCGGCGACGTTGTCGAGGAAGTACCGATCGTGCGTGATGGCGATGACGGCGCCGGGGTAGGCCTTGAGGTGCTGCTCGAGCCACAGCACGCTCTCGGCGTCGAGGTGGTTGGTGGGCTCATCCAGCAGAAGCAGGTCGGGCTTGCTCAGCAGCAGCTTCGTGAGGGCGACGCGTCGCTTCTCGCCACCGGAGAGGTTCTTGACGCTGGCGTCGCCGGGCGGCGTGCGCAGAGCGTCCATCGCCTGCTCGAGCTGGGAGTCGAGGTCCCATGCGTCCGCGGCATCGATGTCTTCCTGCAGCGTGCCCATCTCGGCCAGCAGCGTGTCGAAGTCGGCGTCGGGCTCGGCCATGGCGAGCGAGATCTCGTTGAAGCGGGCGATCTTGCCCATGATGGGGCCGACGCCTTCCTGCACGTTCTCAAGAACCGTCTTGGTCTCATCCAGCTCGGGCTCCTGCATGAGGATGCCGACCGTGTAGCCCGCGCTCAGGGTCGCCTCGCCGTTCGACGGGGTGTCGAGCCCCGCCATGATCTTGATGATCGTGGACTTGCCGGCGCCGTTCGGGCCCACCATGCCGATCTTCGCTCCCGGCAGGAACGCCATCGTGACGTCGTCCAGGATGAGCTTCTCGCCGACCGCCTTGCGGGCGCGGACCATCGAGTAAATGTATTCGGCCATGACCACGAGTCTACTTTCGCCGCATCGGCCGGGCTGACTACCAGTCGATCGGACGGGTGGTGCCGATGAGGCAC
Source organism: Schumannella sp. (assembly GCA_025463555.1). Taxonomy (GTDB): domain Bacteria; phylum Actinomycetota; class Actinomycetes; order Actinomycetales; family Microbacteriaceae; genus JBDSKH01. The sequence continues at coordinate 1,411 of JAODAS010000199.1, read as the reverse complement.
TTGTTGCTGGCGAGCAGCGGCTGCGCCGTGCCGTTGTAGTCGCCGCCGCCGAACTGCCCGATCAGGCAGGTGCCGTTCAGGCGAACCGAGAACTGCACCTGATCGGCCTGCGCGTTGACGGTGGTGCGGTCGGGGGTGACCTCCATCGCCTGTTTCGGGAACCCGGCGTCGACCAGGTTATCGATCAGGGACCGCCCGTCGGTGGGCGCACCGCTGCGGATGTAGGTCAGGTTGACCTGGTTGAAGTAGGCGAGGTTGTCGGTGGCGGTGCCCTGCAGATCGAGTTCCGGCGGCGCGCTCGGAGTCGGCGCCGGCGTGGAGCCGTCGGCTCCGGCACTGGCGGACGGCTCGTCGGTCGGAACGGGCGCCGGCGCGCCCGGCGCGCATCCGGCGAGCGCGATCGCCAGGCCGATGCCGAGAACCGCGGCCCCCCACAACTTCCCCGTAGCCCGCATGCGTCGAGTCTAGAACGGCGTGGCAACCGTCTCCTGCTCGGGCGCCACACCCGCTTCGCCGCCGGCCTCGCCGCCAGCCTCGCCACCGGCATCGCCGCCGGCCTCGCCGTGGGGCTCGACCGCGGCAGCCTCACCCGCGGCGAGTTCGTCGTCCTCCGCCACCGCGGCGGCAGCCGACCGCGTGAACGTCGCGGTGCCCCAGCTGAGGTCGTGGCCCAGAGCCTCGGCGTCGAGTTCGATGCTGGTGCCCTTCTTGTCGTCGGTGCTCCAGTCGCGTACCTTCAGGCGGCCGGTCACCACGATGCGCTGCCCTTTGTGCACCGACGCGATCACGTTGGTGGCGAGCTGCCGGAACGTCGTGACCGTGTACCAGTTGGTGATGCCGTCGACCCACTTCTGTTGCGCGCGGTCGTAGCGCCGCTGGTTCGACGCCAGCCGGAAGCTGGTGATCGAGAGCCCGTCGCCGGTCACGAGGTGGGTCGGTTGGGTGGCCACCAGGCCGGTCAGGGTGAGGGTGTCGGACATGCGGTTTCTCCTGCTCTGAGGGTTCGGAAGGCGGGTGGACTCGGATGCCGGGAGCGGCGCTCGTGCCGGGAAGCGTCCCCGGCATCCGAGGTCCCCATCGTGCGTCGGCAGCGCACACGACGAACGCCGCCCGACCTCTGTGGTGGAGGCGGACGGCGTTCGTTGAAAGTGGAGGACTAGTGCTCGCGGTACTCCGGCCAGTCCGAGCCGGGCAGCATGCTGGCGTGCAGCGCGCTCTTCGCGACGTCGAGGGTCGGATACGTGCCGAGTGCGCTGTCGTCCCTCATCAACCTGACCTCGAAACCGGTCTCTACGCGGTGGATGGATCCGACCGCGCCGGAAGACCCGAATGCCACCCAGCGCTGCTCGGTCATGGTGCTTCTGTCGCTCATCGTCGAGCTCCTTTCCCTCCCAGCCGACGCTACGCCGAC
>JAODAS010000197.1 GCA_025463555.1 Schumannella sp. | reverse complement strand
GCCGAGGAACCTGCCGATCATGCCGTCGTAGCGTCCGCCCCCGCCGAGCGAGTACTCCACGCTCGGGTGCGCGAGCTCGAAGATGGGGCCGGTGTAATAGCCCATTCCGCGGACCAGGAAGGGATCGAATTGCAGGCGTTCCACCCCGACGGCGTCCCCCAGCGCTGCCAGGCCGGCCACGACATCCGGATCGGGATCGGGCGCGGCCGCCTTGCGGATCGCCGCCTCGCCGTACGGGAGAAACTCTCTCGTCATGGGGCGGCGGAAGAACTCCTCGAGCGCATCGACAGCGGCCGGGGTGACTCCGCGTCCGCGCAACTCGGCGATCACGCCGTCCTGGCCGACCTTGTCGAGCTTGTCGACGGTGATCAGCACCGCATCGTGGTCGGCGGATGCGAAACCGAAGCCCTGCAGCATCCCGATCAACAGGCGGCGGTCGTTGACGCGGATCGTCGCACCCTTGAGCCCCAGAGCGTCGACGGTGGCGAGCGTCGCACTGAGCAGCTCGGCCTCGGCGGTGATGCCGGGTTCGCCGATGATGTCGATGTCGCACTGCACGAACTGGCGGTAGCGGCCCTTCTGGGGGCGCTCGGCCCGCCAGACCGGGGCGACCTGGATGCTGCGGAAGACCGCAGGAAGCTCGGCACGGTGGGTGGCGTAGAAGCGGGCGAGCGGGACCGTCAGGTCGAATCGGAGACCCAGATCGACGAGGTCTTCGGCGGTCTGCGCCTTCGCGAAGTCCTCCGGTTTCAGGCCGCGCTTCATGACCCCGAACGCCAGCTTCTCGTTGTCGCCCCCGAGACCGGCGTGCAGGCGGTCGCTGTCCTCCATCACCGGGGTCTCGATCTCGTCGAACCCGTGGGCGCGGTAGGTGCTCCTGATCGTGGTCAGCATCCGCTCGCGCCGCGCCTTCTCGGCGGGGAGGAAGTCGCGCATCCCGCGCGGGGGATTCACCTGGGTGGCCACGTGCACCATCCTGCCAGGGCATGTCGTCCGCGAGGATGACGTCCCGCCGACCGCACACCGTTAGGGTCGGAAGCGATGAGTGAGACAAACTCGGACGCCGGTATCGTCGTCCAGAACGCAGCCCGGTCGTTCGGCGAGGTCCATGCCGTTCGCGACGTCAGCCTCGAGGCGAAGCCCGGGCAGGTCACCGGCCTGATCGGCCCCAACGGGTCTGGCAAGACCACACTGCTGTTGATGCTGGCCAGCCTGCTCGTGCCCGACAGCGGCAGCATCCGCATCGGCGGCCACGACCCGGTCACCGAATCGGGCGAGGTGCGGGCGATCATGGGGTGGATGCCGGACGTACTCGGCTCGTGGGCGAGCCTCTCCGTGCGCGCCACCCTCGAGCTCACGGCGCGGCTGTACCGCCTCGACCGGCAACGTGCAGCGGCTCGCGCGTCCGAGCTCATCGCGCTCGTCGACCTCGAGCCGCTCGCAGACCGGCCGACGCGCGTGCTGTCGCGCGGGCAGAAGCAGCGCCTCAGCCTGGCGCGAGCGCTCGTGCACGATCCGCGCGTGCTGTTGCTCGATGAGCCGGCATCCGGACTCGACCCGGCCGCGCGGGTCGCCCTGCGCCGGCTGGTGCGCACGCTCGCCGACGAGGGCCGCACCATCCTGATCTCCAGCCACGTGCTCGCCGAACTCGACGAGATGGCCGACACCGCCGTCTACCTCGACGCCGGAATCACCGCGAGCGCCGATGCGATCGCCGCCACCCGGACCAGCGTGCGCGACTGGCGGGTCCGCTCGCTCGCCCCCGACAAACTGCGCGCGGCCCTCGTCGCCGCCGGCGTCGCGGCCGGCTCCATCACCGAGGACGGCCCCGGACTGCTCGTGCCCCTCGAGGGAGATGAGGCGGCGGCCGGACTGCTCGGCACGCTCGTGCGGAAGAAGGTGCCGGTCACCTCGTTCGCCCCCGCGGTCGGCGATATGGAACACACATTCCTCGACCTGAGTGAGGGCAACCGCTGATGGGCGCATTCTTCTCCGGCCTCTGGACGATCACCACGATCGAGCTGCGACAGCGCGTCCGCGGGGTCGCCTGGTACATCCTGCTCGGCGTCTTCGTGGTGCTGCTGCTGATCGTGACCGGCATCCTGACCTGGTCGTACGGTTTCGCCAGCGACTACAACGGCGGGCAGAACGACAGCGGCGGGATCATCTACTCCGTCATCATCTACTTCGTCCTGCTGCTCTCGAGCCTCGTCACGCCCGCACTGAGCGGCAACATGGTGAACGGCGACCGCGAAGCGGGAACGCTCGCCACCACCCAGGTCACCCTGGTCACCACACCGCAGCTGGTCCTGGGCAAGTTCCTGGCGGCGTGGATCTCGGCGCTCGCCTTCCTGCTGGCGGCGGTTCCGTTCATCCTCTGGTCCTTCGCGCAGGGCGGTGCGCAGCCCCTCACCGTGGTCGTCTCGATCCTCGTGCTCGCGTTCGAGCTGGGCGTCGTGTCCGCGATCGGAGTCGGGCTGTCCGGCCTCATGCGGCGGCCCCTGTTCTCCGTCGTCGCCACCTACCTGCTGGTGTCGCTGCTGAGCATCGGCACCCTGATCGCGTTCGCGCTCGGGGGGCTCATCCTGCAGACCCCCGTGACCGTGCAGAACACGTATGTCGACTACAACGACCCCGACCTGCAGTTCGACGACAACGGCAACCCCATCGACCCGACCTGCATCAGTGACCCGCCGATGACGACGACGGTTCCGCGATTCGACCTGGTCTGGTGGATGCTCGCCGCCAACCCGTACGTCGTCGTCGCGGATGCATCGCCCACCGTGTACGACTCGAGCGGCTACCCGCGCGACCTGTTCGGCTCCATCAAGTCGGGGGTCCGCTACGCGCAGCTGCCCGCCGACCTGAACGGGTACGACGAATGCGAGGTCGTGCAGCCCGGCGACCGGCCCGACACCGCCCGCGAGGTCATCGAGTCGACGACACCGAGCTGGCTGGTCGGGATGCTGATCCATCTCGGTCTCGCCGGCGCGGCTCTGTGGGGCGCGGTGGCCGTGACGCACGCGCCGTCACGGCGGCTCGCCGCGGGGAGCCGGGTGGCGTAGGGGCCGGCGGGCTGCAGCGCGGCGGGCCTAGTTCTGCTCGGCCGCGCGCACGTCGTCCTGCAGACTCCGCAGGGCCCCGCGCAGAGCACGTTCGCTGTCGAGACCCGCAGCGCGAGCAGCGGTCACCATGGCCAGCAGTTGCACGCCCAGCTCCTCCTCGGTCGCGGGGATCGGCACCGCATCCCGCACCACCCCCACCTTCGCGGCACGGCCGACGATCTTGTCGGCGACCGCCAGGGCAGGCATCGCCTGCGGGATACCGTCGAGCACGCTCGAGCGGTGCGCCTTCTCGACCGACTTGATGCGCTCCCACTGGGCGACCACCGCATCCGGGGTGTCCGCCACCGCATCGCCGAAGATGTGCGGATGGCGAGCCACCATCTTCGCCGTCATGTGCTCCGCGACATCCTCCAGCGTGAACGAACCCGCCTCCGCCTCGATGTCGGCATGAAAGAGCACCTGATACAGCACATCACCGAGCTCCTCGATCATCTCCTCGCGCGAACCCGACTCGATCGCCTCGATCAGCTCATACGTCTCCTCGACCAGATACTGCACGAGGGACTCATGGGTCTGATCCCGGTCCCACGCGCAACCGCCGGGGGCACGCAGGCGCTCGAGGGTGGCGATGAGCTCGTCCATCCTGGGGTTGGCTGCCTCACTCACCGGAACGCCGCGATTCCCGTGATCGCCTGACCGAGCACCAGGGTGTGCACCTCGTCGGTGCCCTCATACGTGCGAACGGACTCCAGGTTGTTCGCGTGCCGCAACGGCGAGAAGTCGAGAGTGATGCCGTTGCCGCCCAGCATCGCGCGCGCATCACGGGCGATCTGGATCGCCACCCGGGTGTTGTTGAGCTTGCCCACCGAGATCTGGTGCGGCTGCAGATCGCCGGCGTCCTTCAGCCGTCCCAGATGCAACGCGAGCAGAAAGCCCTTCTCGATCTCCAGCGCCATGTCGACCAGCTTCTGCTGAGTCAACTGGAACGCCGCAAGCGGCTTTCCGAACGGCTCGCGGGTCAGCGAGTACTCCAGCGCCGCCCGGTAACTGTCACGAGCAGCACCCAGAACACCCCAGGCGATCCCGTACCGCGCCTCATTCAGGCACGAGAACGGGCCGCGCAGGCCCTCAGCGCCCGGGAGCAGGGCGTCGGCCGGGACGCGCACCTCATCCAGCACGATGTCGCATTGGATGCTGGCGCGCATCGACAGCTTCGGCGCGATCGGCGTCGCCGTGAAACCGGTCGTATCGGTCGGGACGAGGAACCCGCGGATACCCGAAGGGCTGCCCCCGGCATCCGTCTGCGCCCAGATCACCGCGAGGTGGGCGATCGTGGCCAGACCGATCCAGCGCTTCGTGCCGGTGATCACCCAGTCGTTCCCGTCGCGACGGGCGAACGTGGACATGCTGCCCGGGTCCGAACCCGACCCCGGCTCGGTGAGGCCGAAGCAGCCGATCACCTTCCCCGCGGCCATGCGCGGCAACCAGTCGCTCTTCTGCTGTTCGCTGCCGTGCTTCGCGATCGCGCTCATGGCCAGCGACCCCTGCACCGACACGAATGTGCGCAGCCCGGAATCGCCCGCCTCGAGTTCGGCCGCGGCGAGTCCGTACTCGACGGCGCTGCGGCCCGCGCACCCGAAACCCTGGATGTGCATGCCGAGCAGCCCCAGCTCGGCCAGCCGCGGTACCAGTTCGACCGGGAAGACGGCCCGCTCGTACCAGTCCGCGATATGGGGACGGATCTCGGCGTCGACGAACGCGCGCACGCTCGCGCGCAGGGACTTCTCGTTCTCACTCAGCAGGGAGTCGATGGCCAGAAGGTCGTAGGGGTCCGCCATGTGTTCACGCTACCGTCGTCATCGTGAGCCAGCACATGCCCCGGCCACTCGAGTCCTACCTGGTCGCCGACCTCAGCCGGGTGCTCGCCGGGCCGACCGCGACGATGATGCTGGCCGACCTCGGGGCACGCGTCATCAAGGTGGAGCGACCGGGGCTCGGGGACGACACCCGCCAGTTCGGACCCCCCTGGGCGGGATCGTCGAGCGCCTACTTCGAGAGCGCCAACCGCACGAAAGAATCGATCGCCCTCGACTTCGACGACGCCGCCGACCTGGGCCTGGCTCGGGAACTGCTCGACCGTGCCGACATCGTCGTCGAGAACTACCGCACGGGCGGGCTCCAGCGGTTCGGGCTCGACGCCGAGAGCGTGCGCGCACGCAACCCGCGGGTGATCTACGCCTCCATCACCGGATTCGGGAGCGGGGCGGGAGCGGGTGAGCTGGGGTACGACTTCCTGCTGCAGGCGGTGGGCGGGCTCATGAGCATCACCGGTGAGGCCGACGGCGAACCCACCAAGGTCGGCGTCGCTATGATCGACCTGCTGGCCGCGAAAGACGTGGTGATGGGTGTCCTCGCGGCGGCTGTCAGCCGTGAGCGCTTCGGCGAGGGTCAGCACGTCGAGGTCAACCTTCTGTCCACCGCGGTCGCATCGCTGGCCAATCAGGCGTCCAGCTACCTGGCCACCGGCGTCGCGCCGGGCAGGCTCGGCAACCGGCATCCATCGATCGCCCCGTACGAGACGGTGCGGTGCCGCGACGGGTACCTCGCCCTCGCCGTCGCGAACGACCGGCAGTGGGATGCACTGGTCTCCCTCGCGGGCGCACCCGCCCTCGCCGACCCGCGGTTCGCGACCAATCCCGGCCGGGTGGAGAACCACGACGCGATGATCGGCGCCCTCGAAGCCGCACTCGCCACCGATGACGCCGCCGGGTGGATCGAGCGGCTTCACCGGGTCGGGGTGCCCGCCGGCAAGGTGAACGACATCGCCGAGGCTCTGGCGCTGGCGACCGCGTTCGGCCTCGAACCGGTGGCGGATGTGCGCGACGGCGTCCCCGGCGCGAAGCACCCCGCGCAGGTGCGGC
>JAODAS010000194.1 GCA_025463555.1 Schumannella sp. | reverse complement strand
GCCGGGTTCCGCGGGCGCCGGCTCTTCTTCGGATGGATCGCGAGCCGCGAGGAGTCCCACGACGACGGCGACTGGGAGTGGGCCGGAACGCTGTCGATCCACGAGGCCGTGCAGAACCTCGACGGGTCGCTGGGCTTCCGGATCCCGCAGGAGCGGCTCGACATGTTCTCCGAGAGCGTCGATCCGGGCCTGGCACCGGGTGCCCTCGCGTCGGACGGCTATGCGGCCACCGTGTCGGAGCAGCTGCTGCCGGAGTCGTTCCACGCGCACATCGAACTCCAGATCGGCGCGGGCACCACCGAAGCCGGCGTGCTGCTGCGCACCAGCCCGGACGGCGATGTCGGCTATGTCATCCGGCTCGAGCCCCAGCGCAACAGGCTGGTGTTCGATCGATGGCCGCGCCGCCGGACAGGTGAGGCGCAGTGGCAGGCCTCGGGCGACATCCCGTTCGAGATCGAACTCGAGCGACCGTACGACATCGGCCCCGGCCGTCACACTCTCGACCTGCTCGTGGAGGGCGACCTCTGCGTGGTCGGCCTCGACCAGCAGGTCACCCTCAGCACACGGATCTACGACCACCCGTCCGGGCGCCTCGGCGTCTTCGTCGGCGAAGGGTCTCTGACGGTCCATTCCCTCGAAATCAGCACTACCCCATCCGATAACTGAACAACACGGCACCATTAACTCGAATCAATGGAGATGAGAAGGATGAAGAAGAACACATTCCGCGGCGCGGTACTCGCGTTCGCCACGTCGGCAGCTCTGCTGCTGGCCGGATGCTCGGCCGGAGGCGGTACGTCTCCCGGAGACGTGAATCCCGACGGCAAGATCGTGCCGCGCGAGATCTCATGGCTGCTCTCCCGCCCGGCGGACGGCGGCGTCATCACGGCGATGCAGAAGATCGCCGACGAGTACGCGGCCGACCACCCCGGGTTCTCGCTGAATCTGATCACGACGCCCGACCGGCCGTCGTACATCCAGAAGTACGAGACGCTCGCCGCCGCGAACAAGCTGCCCGAGCTGTTCGACACGGATGCGACACCGTTCGCGCAGAAGCTCGCGAAGCAGGGCCGCATCGTCGATGCCGAGAAGCTGCTCAAGGATCTGGGACTGTATGACGACTACCGTCCCGCGGCGCTCAACTACCAGCGCTTCGACGACGGGTCGCTCTACATGATCCCGTTCGAGTTCCAGCTGGAGTTCTTCTGGTACAACAAGGCGCTGTTCGACGCGGCCGGGGTCTCGATCCCGGCGACGCTCGACGACTTCCCGGCCATGTGCGAGGCGCTGAAGGCGTCCGGGGTCACCCCGATCGCCCTCGACGGCCAGGACCAGTGGCCTCTCGAGCGGTACGCCTCGTACCACCCGTTCCGCACCGCCGGCCCGAGCTACATCCAGGCGCTGAAGAAGGGTGACGCGAAGCTGTCGGACCCCGACGGCAAGGCAGCGGCGAAGTGGCTGGAATCGCTCGGCACCTCGGGCTGCTTCTCGGACGGCTTCTCGTCGACCGGGTACGCGGACGCACAGGCGCTGTTCACCTCGGGCAAGGCGGCCGTCTACCAGATCGGCACGTGGGAGCTCTCGAACCTCGCGACCGACAACCTCGACGCCGGAGTGCGCGACGACGTGGACTACTTCACGCTGCCGCTGACCGACGGCGCGAAGACCGCCGCCAACGAGTACACGTCACCGTCGGGTATCGGCATGGCCGTCAACGCCAAGACCTACGACCCGCTGGTGCGCGACTTCCTGAAGTTCGCGCTCGGCGAGTACCCGAAGGTCTACGCGGCCACCGGCGCACTGTCGCCGACGTCGAACGTCGAGACCACCATCCCCGACAACGCGACGCCGCTGTACCAGCAGGCCGTCGATGCGGCGAACACGGTCGGCGAAGCCATCGCCATGCCGTGGGACACTCAGCTCGACCCCACCTCGAACACGCGCCTGCAGCAGGAGCTCACGCTGCTGGTGCAGGGGAACTCCACGGCTGACAAGTTCATCGAGACGATGGACGGCGTCATCCAGGAGAACGGTCCCGCCGCCTTCAAGTAGTCGGACACCGGGGGATGGGCGAGAGCCCGTCCCCCGGCATCCGCCGGAAAGCCCCCGCCATGCGCTCCATGCTTCCCCGCCGATCGCGGCTCTCGGTCGCCGTCTTCCTGATCCCGCCGCTCGCGGTGTACACGGTCGCGGTGCTGGCGCCGATCATCCAGTCCCTGATGCTCAGCTTCTTCAAGTGGGATGGCATCACCGACCCGATCTTCGTCGGTGCCGACAACTACCTCCGCATGTTCACGCGTGACGACGTCTTCTGGATCGCGTTGCGCAACTCGTTCGGCTACCTCGTCATCTGCCTCGTCATCCAGCTGGGCGGAGCGCTCATCGTGGCGAGCCTGCTGACCGCGCTGCGCCGCGGCCGCGAGGTGTCGAAGACCCTGTACCTGCTGCCCGCCGTGATCTCCACGGTCGCGATCGCGTTCCTGTTCCAGCGCATCTATTCCGACGACCCGGTCGGGCTCGTGAACCAGATCCTCGGGTTCTTCCACCTGGACTTCCTCGCCCGCCCGTGGCTCTCCGACATCACCACGGTGCTCGCGGCTGTATCGATCCCCGAGGGGTGGCGCTTCACCGGGCTGTACATGATCATCGTGTACGCCGCACTGCTGGCTGTGCCGCAAGAGCTGGAGGAGGCCGCCCGCCTCGACGGCGCGAGCTGGTGGCAGGTGTTCTGGCGCATCCGGTTCCCCTACATCCGCCCGGTGTGGGTGACGACCACGATCATGGCTTCCACCTATGCGCTGCGGGGCTTCGACATCCCCTACCTGCTGACGAACGGGGGGCCGGGGCAGGCGTCCGAGCTGCTGACGACATACATGTACAAGACCGCCTTCACCCACACGGACTACGGGTACGCCAGCGCCATCTCGGTGTTCATCGTCGTCGAGTGCCTCGTCGCGGTCGGCCTGATCATCCTGCTGCTCCGGCGGAAGGCCGACGCATGACCGCCCTCGCCGCACCCGCCCGCCGCCGCCCACGCAGCCGCCTCGACATCCACCGCACCCTCATCGCGGTTCTCGTGACGCTGATCGTCGCCGCCCAGGTCTACCCGCTGGTCTGGCTGTTCGTGACGAGCATCCGCACCGAACACGACTTCACCACCGGCAACCCGTTCGCGCTGCCGGGCGAGATCACCTTCGACAACTACGGTCGCGCCTTCGCCATCGGCGATCTCGGCACCAACATGGTCAACAGCCTGATCGTCACGGCCGGAGCGAACCTGCTGATCGTGCTGCTGGGGATGATGGCGGCCTACGCGCTGCAGGTGCTGGGGTTCCGCTTCAGCCGGGTGGTGAGGGGTCTGTTCCTGATCGGCATCATCGTGCCGGTGCAGATCGCGCTCGTGCCGCTGTTCATCGACTACGCCACGGTGAACCTGCTCGACACGCACCTGTCGATGATCATCCCGCTCGCCGGGTTCTCGCTGCCGATGTCGATCTACCTGTTCTCGTCGTTCTACGAGTACATCCCGCACGACCTGTACGAGGCGGCGTCGATCGACGGAGCCGGCCCGTACCGGATCTTCGCGCAGATCACGTTCCCGCTCTCGACGAACACGATCGTCACGATCGTGCTGGTGAACAGCATCTTCATCTGGAACGACTTCATCTTCGCCAACACCTTCGTGCTCTCGCCCGAGCTGAAGACGATCCCGCTCGGATTGCAGAACTACATCGGCGCAATGGGCAACATCGACTGGACGGCGACGTTCGCGGCGGTGTGCGTGACCATCACCCCGCTGCTGCTGGCGTTCCTGCTGCTCAACCGGGCGATGATCTACGGACTCGAGAGCGGGGCGACGAAGGGCTGATGCGCCCCCGCTTCCACTTCACTGCACCGCGCGGCTGGATCAACGACCCTCACGGCATCACCTTCCGCGATGGCCGGTACCACCTGTTCTTCCAGTTCAACCCCGACAGCTCGACCTGGCGGCCGGACTGCCGGTGGGGGCACGCGGTGAGCCCCGACCTGTTCTCGTTCGAGCTGCTGCCCGACGCCCTGCTGCCCGGCGACGGCGACGACGGCATCTGGACCGGCAGCCTGGTGGTCGACGACGAGGGTGCCGCCACGATCTTCTACACGTCGGTGATGATTCC
>JAODAS010000178.1 GCA_025463555.1 Schumannella sp. | reverse complement strand
CCGGGCCGCACTGCTCGAGCTGCTCACGGTGGACGGCAAGATCTACTCGGTGCCCAGCGACATCCACCGGGTCAATGTGCTGTGGAGCGACAACGGCCTGCTGAAGGATGCCGGAATCGATCCCGGCGTCGCGCCCGCCAACCTCGATGCCTGGATCGCCGACCTGAAGAAGGTCCGCGCCTCGGGTGTGGAGTACCCGCTGGCCCTCGGCAACGACCTGACGCAGATGCAGCTGTTCGAGAGCGTCCTGATCTCCGACCTCGGCGCCGTGCTGTACCAGAACCTCTGGAAGAGCACCAAGAACTGGGAGGGCGCGAGCCTGACGACGGCGATCGACCACTACGGGCAGCTGCTGGACTTCATCGACCCGTCGACCGGCTCTCAGGAGTGGAACGAGGTCGTGCAGCAGGTCGTCACCCACAACGCGGCCTACGTCGTGATGGCCGACTACGCACTGTCGTCGTTCCAGCGTGCCGGATTCGTCTACGGCAAGCAGTACACCGCGAACCCGATGCCCGGCTCGGTCGGCACCTTCGACTTCCTCGCCGACTCGTTCACGCTGCCGGTCGGCGCCGTGCACGACAAGGCGGCCCGTGCCTGGCTGCTGAGCGTCAGCTCGGCCGAAGGCCAGAAGGCGCTCAGCCTCACCAAGGGCTCGATCCCCGCCCGCACCGACACGAACGCGGCTGATTACCCGCCGTACCAGAAGACGGCGATCGCCTCGCTGCAACTCGACACGGTCGTCCCGTCGATCGCGCACGGCATCGCCGCGAGTCCCGCCTGGACGAAAGCGATCACCACCGCCGTCATCAAGTTCGGCGGCGACCGCCACCCCGAGGCGCTGGCGAACGCGCTCATCGCGGCCGCGCACAGCGCGCTCGACTGACACTTTCGCGGTACCCCCCGCCCGTGTGCCACCAGGGAAGGGGCTACCGGGGTGGGGACGGGATCGCCACACTCTCAGGTACCGTGGCTGCTCCCTAGGCGGCTGCCGTTCCCGACGGAGGATCCCGTGCGCCCCAGATCTGATCGGACGAGACTGCCGATCGCCGCTGCCCTGGCGCTCGTCGTCGCGCTCGTCGGGGCGCTGGCCGGATGCGCTCCGCTGGGCGCCACCTCCGGATCCGACCCCAACAACGACAAGCAGGTCGAGGCCGTCACCTGGTGGACGAGCGGGGTCGAGAAGACCGCCTACATCGCGCTGGTGGGCGAATTCGCTCGCCAGAATCCGGACCTGCAGTTCCTCGACGCCTCGGTGAGCGGCGCGGGAGGAGATCTGGCGCGAGCCGCGATCGCAGCCCGGGTCAGCGCGAAGAACCCGCCCGACACGTTCCTGACCTCCGCCGGAGCAGGACTCTCCGACTATGTCGACAAGGGCGAGCTTCAGGACCTCACCTCCTTCTACGACAAGAACGGGCTGAGCGATGTGTATCGCGCGGCCCTGATCGAGCTGATGTCGGTGGACGGAAAGATCTACTCCGTTCCGAGCGACATCCACCGCGTCAACGTGATGTGGGCCGACAACGCGCTGCTGACCGCGGCCGGCATCGACCCGGCCGTCGCACCGGCCAACCTGGATGCCTGGCTCGCCGACCTGCAGCGCGTGCGCGACTCCGGCGTCGAGTACCCGCTCGCGCTTGGAGACGAGCTCACGCAGCTGCAGCTGTTCGAGAACGTGCTGATCGCCGACCTGGGGGCGGTGCTCTATCAGAACCTCTGGAAGAGCACGAAGAACTGGGAGGGCGACCGGGTGAGCGCCGCCGTCGCCCACTACCAGCAGCTTCTCGCGTTCGTCGACCCGGCCGCCGGTTCCGATGTGTGGAGCGAGACGGCGACCGAGGTGATCGAGGGTCGCTCCGCCTACGTGATCATGGCGGACTACACCCTTCCGGCGTTCCAGCGGGTCGGGTTCGTGCAGTACTCGGTCGTACCCACGCCCGGCACGGTCGGCGTCTTCGACTTCCTCGCGGACTCGTTCACCCTGCCCGTCGGCGCCGTGCACGACAGTGCGGCGCGCGCGTGGCTGCTGAGCGTCAGCCCCGCCGAGGCGCAGAAGGCGCTCAGCCTGGTGAAGGGCTCGATTCCGGCCCGCACGGACACGGTCGCCGCCGACTACCCCGCGTACCAGCAGACGGCCATCGCCTCTCTGCAACTCGACACCGTGGTGCCGTCGCTGGCACACGGGGTGGCTGCGAGCCCGGCCTGGACGAGCGAGATCACCGATGCGCTGCTGAAGTTCCGGGGGGACGACCACCCCCAGGCGCTGGTGAAGGCCCTCATCGGGGCGGCCCACACCGCGCTCGACTAGCTGCGGCCGCTACCTGCCTGTTCCGTCCGCGTTCCGCGGAACATCGGCGTGCGCTTCTGCTGGAAAGCGGTGAACCCTTCGCGGTAGTCATCCGTGTCGCACAGCGCGGCCTGGGCCCGGTTCTCGGCGTCGAGGCTGTCCCACAATCCGAGTCGCTGATCGCGGAGGCCGCGCACCAGCGATTTGGAAGCCAGGAACGCCTGAGTCGCGCCCTCGGCGGCGGTGCGCGCCGCATCCCGAGCCTGCTGCAGCACCTCGTCGGCGGGGAACACGCGCGAGAACAGACCGGATGACACGGCCTCGTCGCCGCTCATCAGCCGGCCCGTGTAGATGAGGTCGAGGGTCTTGTGCGCTCCGAGCCGTTCGAAGAACAGCGCATGGCCGCCCGAGTCGAGCGTCGCGCCGAGGTTCTTGAACGGCGAGCCGATCTTCGCGGTGTCGGCCACGTAGACGACGTCGGTGGCGATCAGCAGGCCGAGTCCGACGCCCAGGCACGCGCCGTGAGCGACAGCGAACGTCGGCGCGGGGAACTCGGCCATCTTGTGAAGGAGGGGTGTGACCAGGTCGCCGAGGTAGCCCATCACGTCGTCGGTACGTGGGTCGACTCCGGAGATGTCACGGCCCGCACAGAACGCGCGACCCTCGCCGCGCAGCACGAGGGCGCGGACGCCGGTCGCGTCGTCATACGCCTTCGACAGATCGCGGATGTCCTCCGGGTTGAGCGCGTTGAGCCGGTCGGGCGCATCGAGCGTGATCTCGGCGACATCGTCGGCGATGGTGAGGGAGATGCTGCTCATTCGTTTACCACCTCATACGTCGTAGTCGACTTTGACCGATGCGGTCTTCGGATGCGACTGGCAGGTCAGCACGTTGCCGCGCTCCAGCTCCTCCGGTTCGAGCGCGTAGTTCTCGGTCATCTGCACTCTGCCCTCGAGCAGCCGGGCGCGGCAGGTTCCGCAGACGCCTCCGGCGCAGGCGAACGGCACGTCGGGGCGCACGCGCAACGCGGCATTGAGGATCGACTCCTGCGCGCTGACCGGCGTCTCGACCGTCGACGACACCCCGTCCAGCTGGAACTCGATGCGGTAGGTCTCCTCGTCCGGGCGCACGATCACCGGGCGTCCGGCGTCGCCCACGATGAGTTCGCGATCGGTGGTGAACAACTCGTACCGGATGCGGGACGCAGGCACCCCGCGGGCGGCGAGCGTCTCGCGGCAGAGCTCGACGAGCTCGAACGGTCCGCAGAGGAACCACTCCGTCACGTGCTCGGGCGGGACGAGCACGTCGAGCATCGTGGA
>JAODAS010000171.1 GCA_025463555.1 Schumannella sp. | reverse complement strand
CTGCCCGAGCCCGACCCGAACCAGCTGGTGCCGGCGACGGACGCGGTCAGTCCCGCGACCGAGGCCTGGTACGTCGTGCGACTCGCCGACGACCTGCAGGCCCGGCTCGACGCCGGCTCCCTGACGGTGCTGCGCGAGATCGAGATCCCGCTGGTCCCCGTTCTGACTCGCATGGAACGTCAGGGTGTGACGGTGTCGGCTCCGGTGCTGGCCGAGCTGAACAGCCGCCTCGGCACCGAAGCGGCCGAGATCGCCGCGCGCGCCTACGCCGAGATCGGCCGCGAGGTGAATCTGGGGTCGCCCAAGCAACTGCAGGAGGTGCTGTTCGACCAGCTGGGCATGCCCAAGACGCGCGCGAACAAGACCGGGTACTCCACCGATGCCCAGTCCCTCGCCGACCTGGAGGAGCAGAACCCGCACCCTTTCCTGGCGATGCTGCGCCAGCACCGGGATGCCACCAAGATCCGGCAGATCGTCGAGACCCTTGAGCGGGGCATCGGCGCCGACGGCCGCATCCACACCACCTACGAGCAGACGGGCGCCGCGACCGGCCGGCTGTCCTCCACCGACCCGAACCTGCAGAACATCCCGATCAAGACCGAGGTCGGCCGCGAGGTGCGCTCGGCGTTCGTCGCCGGCGAGGGGTTCGAGACGCTGCTCACCGCCGACTACTCCCAGATCGAGATGCGCATCATGGCGCATCTCTCCGAGGACGAGGGCCTGATCCAGGCATTCAACTCGGGGGAGGACCTGCACCGCTTCGTCGGATCGCGCGTTTTCGGCGTCGAGCCGTCGCAGGTGACCCCGGCGATGCGCGTCAAGGTGAAGGCGATGTCGTACGGCCTGGCATACGGACTCAGCCCGTTCGGGCTGTCGAAGCAACTGCGCATCGAGACCAGCGAGGCGAAAGAGCTCATGGCCGACTACTTCGCCCGTTTCGGCGGGGTGCGCGACTATCTGCGCGGCGTCGTGGCCCAGGCGAAAGAAGACGGGTACACCACCACGATCTTCGGGCGGCGCCGGCCGTTCACCGATCTGCTCTCCAACAATCGGGTGCTTCGTGAGAACGCGGAGCGGCAGGCGCTGAACTCACCCATCCAGGGCTCCGCCGCCGACATCATCAAACGCGCCATGCTCGGAATCGACGCCGACATCCGCGACCGGGGTCTGGCATCCCGGATGCTGTTGCAGGTTCACGACGAACTGGTGCTCGAGGTGGCACCCGGCGAGCTCGACGAGCTGAGCGCGATCCTGATCGATCGCATGGGCGGAGCAGCCGATCTGAGCGTGCCGCTCGAGGTGCAGCTCGGCCACGGCCCGCACTGGGACGCCGCCGCGCACTAGCCCGTGACGCCCGCCCGGGCGACCCGAGCGCTCGGCTGTCATTCTCGCGGATTCGCAACGCGAGCCCGACACGCCGGCGCACGCCTGGGAGTTGCCGGCGTGTCGCGCGGAATTGCGAATCCGCGCTCGGAGCTCGGCGCTCGGGAGCTCGGGAGCTCGGGTGCGGGTCTCGCGCGGGGTCGCGGCTCGGTGCGGCTCTCCTGTGTTTCTCAGGTAACTCGACATCAAGATGTTGGGGTTGGTCCGGTATTCGCCGCTTTTGCGCGTGTTCGTGTTGACACCCGGACACAAACGGACTTATATAAGCCCAGAACCACATTTCCCCCGTTCTCGATGATGAGGTCGAACCTGTTGTACGCACCGGAGCGGCACCAGCAGATCCTCGATACCGCCCGCGTCCGCGGCCGGGTCGAGGTCGCCGGATTGGCGCGGGAACTGTCGGTCACACCGGAGACCGTGCGGCGTGACCTGACCACGCTCGAGCGCCGCGGAGTTCTGCGTCGCGTCCACGGTGGCGCGATCCCCGTCGAACGGCTCGGCATCGAGCCGGGTATCGCCGACCGCGAGGTGCACGCCATCGGCGAGAAGGAGCGCATCGCCCGCGCAGCACTCGACGAACTTCCGGACGGCGGCTCGATCATCATCGATGCCGGCACGACGACGGTCCGGATGGCGGAGCTGCTTCCCATGGACAGGGAACTGACCGTCGTGACGCACTCGATCCCGGTCGCCGCTGCGCTCGTCGCCCGCCCCAACATCAGCCTCCACCTGCTCGGCGGCATCGTCCGGGGCCGCACCCTCGCCGCGGTGGGGGAGTGGACCCGCACCCAGATCTCCGAGGTGTTCGCCGATGTGGCGTTCATGGGCACCAACGGCATCAGCGTCGAGCGCGGCCTGACCACGCCCGACATCGCCGAAGCCAGCGTCAAGAAGGCGCTCATCGAGGCGGCCCGTCGAACGGTCGTGCTCGCCGACCACTCGAAGTTCGGCCGCGAGGATTTCGCGCGGGTCGCCCCGCTGGCCGCGATCGACACGGTGATCACGGACAGCGGCCTCGACCCCGAGCTCGCCGAAGACATGGAGAACGCCGGACCGAGGGTGGTGGTCGTGTGATCGTGACCCTGACCCTGAACCCGAGCCTCGACAGGACCGTCGATGTCGACGCGCTCGAGCGCGGCACGCTGGTCCGCACGTCGGAGCCGTTGCTCGAACCCGGCGGCAAGGGCGTCATGGTCGCCCGTGCCCTGAGCGCCAACGGTGTCGCCGCCCTCGGAATCGTGGCGGTCGCGGGCCCGGAGGGGGCCGAGCTGAGCCACCTGCTGGAGCACGACGGCATCCTGTGCCGGTTCGTGCCGGTCAGCGGGAGGACCCGTTCCAACCTGACCATCTGCGAGCCCGACGGGACAGTCACCAAGATCAACGAGCCCGGCTCGCCCCTGGCCGAGGCCGACATCGCCGCGCTGGCCACCGCGGTCCGCACCAGCGTTCGCGACGGCGACTGGCTGGTGCTGTCGGGCAGTACGCCCCCGCAGTTCGAGTCGGCACGGATCGCCACGCTGCTCGGGGAAGCGACTGCAGCGGGCGCGTCGATCGCCGTCGACTCCAGCGGCGATTCCCTGGAAGCCGCCCTGGCATCCCGCCCTCGAATCGTGAAGCCCAATCGCGAGGAGCTCGCCGAGCTCGTCGGACGACCTCTCGGCTCGGTCGCCGACGTCGTCGCGGCCGCCGAAGAGGTGCGCGCCCGGGGCGTCGAGTTCGTCCTGGTCAGCCTGGGCGCGGAAGGTGCTGTGCTGGTGGGCCCGAACGGCATGCTCGTCGGCGAGTCGAAGGTGGACCCGCGACATATCCGCAGCACCGTCGGTGCCGGTGACAGCTTCCTGGCCGGGTTCCTGTCCCGGTTCACGGTCGACGAGAGCGACGTCGAGGCCGCTCTGCTCGAGGCACTCACCTGGGGAGCCGCGGCGACGCGTCTTCCGGGCAGCGCCGTGCCCACGCCGTCCGACCTCGACCCCACAAACGTCCAGCTGGTGTGGCAGCCAGACCTGGATCGGCCACTCGTGGCCAGCTGATTGATCCGCCAACCGTCCCCGACTCCCAGTACGAAGGAGTACCACCAAAAATGACTGACTACACACCAGTGGCCACCGGCACCGGGGCACGCGCACGCGTGCAGCGGTTCGGGGCCTTCCTCGCAGGCATGGTGATGCCGAACCTGGGCGCGTTCATCGCGTTCGGGCTCATCACCACGCTGTTCATCCCGGATGGCTGGGTGAACAAGATCGCAGGCACCCAGACCGAGGTGAGCACCCAGATCAGCAACGTCGTCGGACCGCTGATCGTCATCCTCATCCCGATCCTGATCGCCTTCACCGGTGGTTCACGGGTATACGGCCACCGTGGTGGCGTCGTCGGCGCAGTGGCGCTCGTCGGTGCGATGCTCGCACCGGTCGCGCTCAAGCTCGCGCCGATCTCGCTGAACGGTGAAGACACCGCTCCGCCGGCCAACATCTCGGAGATCGGGCCCACCATCCTGGCGGCGTTCATCCTCGGACCGTTGACCGCCTGGCTGCTCAAGCTGTGGGACAACGCCATCGCCGGAAAGGTGAAGGGCGGCTTCGAGATGCTCGTCGACAACTTCGCCGCCGGCATCATCGGCGGTGCCATGGCTGTCGTCGGCCTGTACATCGTCGGCCCGATCACCTACTGGATCTCGCAGGGTCTGGGTGCTCTCGCCAACATGCTGGTCCAGACCGGGCTCCTTCCGCTGGTCTCGATCGTCGTGGAACCGGCCAAGGTGCTCTTCCTCAACAACGCGATCAACCACGGAGTCTTCACCCCGCTCGGAATCGAGCAGGCCGCGAACGCGGGCAAGTCGATCTTCTTCATGATCGAATCGAACCCCGGCCCCGGCCTGGGCATCCTGACCGCGATGCTGCTGTTCGGCCCGCGGGCGATCCGTCCGACGGTTCCGGCCGCCATGGTCGTCCACTTCCTGGGCGGCATCCACGAGATCTACTTCCCGTACGTGCTCATGAAGCCGATCCTGGTCGTCGCGGCCATCGTCGGTGGCGCAACGGGCGTGCTGTGGGAGACGATCTTCGGCCTCGGCCTGGTCGGTCCCGCGTCGCCAGGCAGTGTCATCGCGTGGGGTCTGGTCTCACCGCCTGACAACATCGTGCTGAACCTGATCGGCATCGTTCTCGCTGCCGCGGTCACGTTCGTCGTCGGCGCGCTGCTGCTCGGGTTCGGTCGCAAGGAGTCCGCTGTGGACGCCGAGCTCGACCTCGAGGCCGCCCGCGAGAAGTCGGCGTCGAACAAGGCAGCCGCCAAGAAGGCCTGAGCGTAGCCTCAGACCAACCGTTAACACCCAAAGGAGAACAGACATGGCCACCATCGACGGATCCAGCGTCAAGAAGCTGATCGTCGCCTGCGACGCCGGGATGGGCTCGAGCGTGATGCTCGCGTCGACCCTGAAGAAGCAGCTCGCGAAGAACGGGGTGACGGTCGAGCATTCGCCCGTCGCCAACATTCCCAGCGACGCCGATGTGGTCGTCACCCAGGCAGGGCTGGCGGAGCGTGCTCGGGGTGTCGTTCCCGACATCCCGGTCGTTCCGTTCCAGCTCTTCCTGGGGGACCCGGCAGTCGCCAAGCTCGTGAAGGCCATCCAAGATGGCTCGACGGTCGAGGTCTGACGGATGTCCGATGAGGAGGCTCAGAAGCCGCTGACCGAGCTGCTCGCGCCGGCATCCATTCGCTTGGATTCCTCCGCAACGGGTCGCGATGATGCGATCCGGCAGACCGGCGCGGCACTCGTGGAAGCGGGCGCCGTCGACCCGAGTTACGTCGACGCCATGCTCGAGCGGGAGAACTCCGTCTCCACCTTCGTCGGGGAGGGTGTCGCGATTCCTCACGGCACCCTCGCCGGCAAGGACGCGGTCAAGGACGACGCGATCGTCGTCCTCCGCTTCCCGGATGGCGTCGACTGGGATGGAAACCCGGTAAGCGTGGCCGTGGGCATTGCAGCAAAGGGCAATGGTCACATCGCGCTCCTGTCCCAGCTGGCGACCGTCCTGCTCGACCCTGAGAAGGCGGCCGCTCTGCGTAATGCGACCACGCCGGATCAGGTCTACGAACTGCTGGCCTCCTCCGAGGACGACGAGTAGCCGGCTCGGTGAAGGCAGCCAAGTTCTATGCACCGGGTGACATCCGGCTCGAACAGATCGACGAGCCGGATGTCGCACCGGGGCAGGTGAAGATCCGCGTCCGCGCGTGCTCCACCTGTGGTACCGACGTGAAGATCTCACGATCCGGGCATCCCAACATGTCTGCTCCGCAGGTGATGGGTCATGAGATCGCCGGCGAGATCGTGGATGTCGGGGCCGGTGTCGAAGGATGGGCGCCCGGCGACCGGGTGCAGGTCATCGCCGCGATCCCTGATGGCACGTGCCCCGAGTGCCTCGCAGGGCACCAGGCGATCTGCCCCAACCAGGTCTCCATGGGATACCAGTTCCCCGGCGGCTTCGCCGAGTACATGATCGTGCCGGCCGAGGTGCTCGCGGTCGACGGCCTGAACCGTATCCCCGAGAACCTGAGCTACGCCGAGGCATCCCTCGCCGAGCCGCTGGCCTGCGTGCTGAACGGGCAGGAGCTGGCCCGCGTCGGAGAGGGCGACACCGTCGTCGTCATCGGATCGGGCCCGATCGGATGCCTCCACGTGCGCCTCGCACGTGCCCGCGGTGCCGCCCGCGTCATCCTGATCGACCTCAACCCGGACCGGCTCGCGGCCGCCGCCGCACTGGTCCACCCCGATCTCACCGTCGCCACGGACACCCAGGACCCCGTGGCGGCGGTGCTCGACGCGACCGACGGTCGCGGAGCCGATGTCGTCATCACCGCGGCCGCGTCGGGTCGCGCCCAGGAGCAGGGTCTGCTGATGCTCGCGCGCCGCGGGCGCCTGAGCCTGTTCGGCGGGCTCCCGAAGGACTCAGCCACGATCACCGTCGACGCCAACCTGGTCCACTACCGCGAGCTGACGCTCGTCGGCGTGAACGGCTCCACGCCCGCGCACAACAAGCGCGCCCTGGAGTTGATCGCCTCCGGCGCCGTCCCGGTCGCCGATCTGATCACCCACCGCCTGCCGCTGGACGACGTGCTCGAGGCCATCGAGATCGTCGCGCGCGGAGAAGCCATCAAAGTGACCATCGAACCCTAGAGTCAGACCCAACGAAGGAGGACATCCATGCCAGAACGCACCGTCACCGTCGCCTCGAGCGTCGGCCTGCACGCCCGCCCCGCTTCGCTGTTCAGTCAGGCCGCCGCGAAAGTGGGCGTGCCTGTCACCCTCACATCTGCCGCGGGCAAGAGCGTGAACGCCGCCAGCATCCTCGGAGTGCTGTCACTCGGCATCGGCCACGGCGAGACCGTGACCCTCGCATCCGACGCGGACGACTCCGACGCCGCCCTCGACGAGCTGGTCAAGGTGCTCGAGACGGACCTCGACAAGGAGTAATTCCCGACCCGGTCTTCGGGCGGCGAACTCCTGTGCCTAGGCTGGGGAGCATGGCCAACGACGCTCCCCAGCCCACAAGGCAGACCACGCCCATCGACGCGATCGCGGAGGAATGGGTCACCACCCTCATCGACCTCGTTCCCGAGATCGGGATCTACATCGGCGTCGGCGAGCCGTCGGGCCGGGTCTCCGACACGTCTCCCGCCGGGCACGAAGCGCTGGCAGCCGCCGGCGACGCCGTCATCGCGAAGCTCGAGAAGGCCGAGCCTGTCGACCACATCGACCGGGTCACGAAGACCGATCTCCTCTCCGAGTTGAAGCTCGAGCAGGAGTCGCACGCCGCGAACCTGCACCTGCGCGATCTCAACGTGATCGCGTCTCCCGCGCAGGAGCTGCGCGAGGTGTTCGACCTGATGCCCACCGCCAGCGCCGACGACTGGGGCGTCATCGCCGAGCGTCTCGGCAACATCCCCGGCGGAGTGAGCGGCTACATCGAGACGCTCCGGGCCGGTATCGCCGCCGGAGTCGTTCCTGCCCGCCGTCAGGTGGTGGAGGTCGCGATCCAGGCGCGCAAGCACGCCGACCCGCTCGGGTTCTTCTTCGACTTTACGAACGGCGCCCAACTCGAGGACGGCGGCGCACTCCCGGAATCGCTCGTCGCCGACCTGAAGAAGGGTGCGCAGTCGTCGGCCGACGCGTATGCGGAGCTCGCCGAATTCCTCGAGACAGAGCTCGCCGCGAAGGCGACGGAGGAAGACGCGGTCGGGCGCGACATCTACGCGCTGCAGTCCCGGCATTTCCTCGGTGCGGCGGTCGACCTCGATGAGACCTACGAGTGGGGCATAGAGGAACTGCAGCGCATGGTCCACGAGCAGACCCGCATCGCGGGCGAGATCAAGGCGGGCGCAAGCGTTCACGAGGCGATCGAGTTCCTCGACAGCGATGACTCGCGCAAGCTGCACGGCACCGACGAGTTGAAGGCCTGGATGCAGCGCACCAGCGACAAGGCGGTCAGCGAGCTCGCGTCCAACTACTTCGACATCCCGGCGCCGGTGCGCGATCTGGAATGCA
>JAODAS010000134.1 GCA_025463555.1 Schumannella sp. | reverse complement strand
AGAGTGTGACGGCCGGGGCCGATGTCGTACGGTCGCTCGAGTTCGATCTCGAACGGGATGTCGCCCGAGGCCTGCCACTGCGCCTCACCTGTCCGGCGGCGCGGCCAGCGATCGAGCACGAGCCTGTTGCGCTGGGGCTCGAGCCGGATGACGTAGCCGACATCGCCGTCGGGGCTGGTGCGCAGCAGTACGCCTGCTTCGGTGGTGCCCGCGTCGATCTGGAGTTCGATGTGCGCGTGGAACGACTCCGGCAGCAGTTGCTCCGACACGGTGGCCGCATAGCCGTCGGACACGAGGGCACCGGGTGCCAGGCCCGGATCGACGCTCTCGGAGAACAGGTCGAGCCGCTCCTGCGGGATCCGGAAGCCCAGCGACCCGTCGCGGTTCTGCACGGCCTCGTGGATCGACAGCGTTCCGGCCCACTCCCAGTCGCCGTCGTCGTGGGACTCCTCGCGGCTCGCGATCCATCCGAAGAAGAGCCGGCGCCCGCGGAACCCGGCGGACTTGGCCGCGTAGTAGGCGCGGCCATCGAGCGTGTCGTGGGCCGGAGTGACCCAGGGTCCGGTGGCGGTTCGCGACATCCGGTATCGCGTCTGGAACGATTCCGAGAACTCGGAGAAGACGAGGTACCACCAGTCGCCGATCCGGAACACCTCGGGGCACTCGTGGGTGATGTACCGGCGCGGGTCCCAGAACGGGTCGGCGGGTTCCCAGGTGGTGAGGTCGCGCGAGACCTGCTGCGCGATGACGCCGCGACGACGTTCGGGGCCGCTGTCGTGGCGCGCGGCGATCAGCATGCGCCAGAGGCCTGCATCCGGGTCGAAGAACACGAACGGGTCGCGCCAATCGCCGGTCTCGTATCCGGCAGGGGCGCCGAACGCGTACTCGGGCTGACGGGTCCAGGTGGCGCCGCGATCGGAGCTTGCCGCCTGCATCACGAGCTGCACGGGGGCGCCGTCGGCGCCGAGCCTGTCCGGGTGCTGGCCCGTGTAGAAGAGGTAGAGGGTGCCGTCGGTGTGCTCGACGATGCTGCCGGTGTAGATGTTGAAGTCGGCGGCGGAGGGACCGCCGCTGGGGAACGCCTCGCCGCGATCGACGAGATGGGCGACGTCGGTCGTGGTGACCAGGTGCCACGGCATGCCCGGTTTCGGGGTCACCCGCTGCTCGAAGAGGTAGTAGAGCCGCAGCTCATCGCCCTCAGCCCACGGGATGACGTCGCCTACCCAGCCGCCATCGGGCTGGAAGAACGAGCGGTACTTCGGCGACATGAACATCCTTGCTTAAGCGTTTGAGCAGACGCTACATGGTGTCGGCGAAATGATCAAGCGCTTAAGCAAGGCGGGATTGCGCTCCGTGCGGACAGGGTTCGATCTGAAAGCCGGCGCGGCGCTACGGCACCGGCACGTGCTGATACGTCGCCCCGCCGAGCGCCTGCACTTCGGATGCGCTCTCCATCGTCCACAGGATCTTGGTGTTCGTGGTGCTGGCGTCCAGCACGATCCGAACCGGGATGTTGTGCTGCATGTGGTTCGTGGCGATGTAGTTGCGGTTGCCGCTCTTGACCAGGATGATCGTCGGCGTCGTCGAGCTGTTCGGGAGCACGTAGCTCTGGTTCGACGAGTAGACGAACAGGTTCGCGGTGACGGAGTTGCCGTAGCCGTTGAGCTGGACGATGCCGAAGAGGTCGTCTCGGCCGTTACTCGAATTCGCGTCGAGAGCGCCCTGGCGCCGGAACGTAAACTGGTTGCCCGAGATCAGGTTCTCGTTGCAGTCGTGGTCGAGGAACAGCATCCCCGGCCACTGGGAGACGAACCGGTTGCCGCTGATGTTCGACTGGTGCATGTTCTTGAGCGTCAACGCGCCGTGCCAGAAGAACTCGTTTCCGCTGATGAGCGCGCCCTCCCCGCCCTCCACGAAGACGGCAGGCTTCGTCCAGGTCGCGATGAAGACGTTGTTGGTGATCTTGGGCAGGTAGTTGTTGCCGAACATGTTCAGGCACGACCCGACCTCGGTCAGGAAGTTGTTGGTGATGTTCGCGGCGTCCGTCGCCGTGGTCGAGATGCCGTACTCGAGGTAGAGCATGCCCATACCCTCGATGCGCAGCGAGTCGGTCTCGTTCTCGACGAAGATGCCGGTCTTGCCGTTACCGGGGCTGAACGGGGTCGGCCAGGGGTTCGAGACCCCGGTGATGCAGAAATCGCGGAACTCGATGGAGTTCAGCCGGCCGACCGAGTTGTTGACGCCTGCGCCTGCACGGTAGACGTGGAATCCGACATCGCCGGCATTGATCACGCGGACGCAACTGGCACCCGGCCGCTGCTCGATCCAGTTGGGCTGGCCGTTGTCGTACCAGGTCGCGGTGGACTGGAAGCCGTGCCCGGATCCCTTGATCTGCAGATAGCTGATGTCGATCTCGGCGGTGGTCAGCAGATCGTACTGGCCCGGCGGGATGTAGATGACGGCGCCGGGACGCGTGGTCGGCGTCGTCTGCAGCGACTTGATCAGGGCGATGATCTCGTTGATCACCTTCCCGATGTCATTGTGCGGGTCGGTGGAACTGGGGCTGGAGAAGGTGGTGACGTCGTAGACGGTGTTGGCCGGAGTCGGCATGGCGTTTCCTTCGATCAGAGCACGCCGACGATGCCGGCGTAGGAGGAGTCGACGGCGGCGGCCGCCTCGGTGGGCTGGGCGCGCGTCGCATTCGCCGTCTGCGCGTCGAGCTGCGATGCACTGACGGCGACGACGGATGCCGCGGCGGCTCCGAGGAACAGCCGGCGGGTGATGTCGGTGGGTGGCACGGCGCCTCCGTGATCGTCGATGACTCGGGAGTATGCCGGAACACTACGGTGTACGACAACGTTTGCGCAATCGTTTCTATGGCTGCGGCTCGTCAACGAGATCTTCCCTACCGCGGCGGCCGGGGATGCGGTAGCGTCTCGTCCCATCTGGCGCGCAAACGTTTCGATACCCGACAGGCCCGCGCGCACCGCCTTCACACAACGATGTCTCGAAGGAGAACCGTGTCAACGACGACGCGTACCCAGCTCATCATCGCCATCTCCGCCATCGCCGTCCTGACTCTGGGCGGATCGGTGGTCGCGCAATCCGCCCAGGCCGCGAGCGCCGGGCCATACGGGCTGACCAGCATGGCGCAGCTCGATCAGCTTCCGTACCTCGACCCGGAAGCCACCTCGGGCATGGACAGCAGCTACCAGCGCAACGGGGGATACGACGACTGGAACGGCGCGCTGTACGGCCGCACGGTAACGGGCGGCGCCGAGCAGATCTACACCGATCAGGGTGGACCCGGCGAGATCACACGGATCTGGGGAACTCGCCTCGAGTCCGACGACTGGATCCGGGTGTACTTCGACGGGGAGTCCACTCCCCGCATCAACGTGCTGGCCTCGGCGTTCTTCAGCGGCACCCAGGCGCCGTTCCGGGGCCCCCTCGTGATGCCCGACACCGTGTCGAGCGGAGGGTTCGTCTCCTACCTGCCGCTGCCGTTCGCCGGGTCGGTCAAGGTCGCGCTGTATCAGCCGAACAGCTCGCAGCAGACCGCCTACCTCCAGGTGAACTACCGGCTGTTCTCCCCGGGCACACCGGTGACGACGTGGACCAGCTCCGAGACCGGCACCCAGGACAGCACGGCCGTACGGGGCATCTGGAACAACGCCGGATCCGACCCCAAGCCCGCCGCAGCCGACACCACCCTGACCGGGACTGCGAACCTCGGCTCGGGCGCAACCGCCACACTCGCGAACGTGACCGGCCCGCGGTCGGTGAGCGGCATCCGGATCAAGCTGCCCGAGATCACGGGCCGCAGCACCCAGATCACGGACGGCGGGCGCGCGTATGCCGCGCCGGGCGGGGTCGCCTCGACGTCCCAGTTCGTGATGGCGATCAACCCCTCCAACTCCGGGGTGCGTCTGCAGCGACGCCTCGACTACGAGGTCGGCGACCAGAAGGCAAACGTGTACGTCGACGGTGTCCTGATCGCCCAGTGGTTCGACCAGGGCCGGATGAATCCGGTGCCCGGCGGACGGGATGTGTACTACGCGGCGTTCAAGAACACCACTTTCGACATCCCGTCGACGGCCACTGCGGGCAAGTCGAGCATCACCGTCAAGATCGAGTTCGTCAGCTCGGCGTACGACTGGAACGAGTTCGCCTACTGGGCGTTCTCGAAGGTCGGCGGCACGTACACGCAGACCGACTTCCTCGACGTCGGCCCCAGCAGCGCCGAGCTCGCGTCGCAGTCCGCGCACTCGTACACCGAGGCGGGACCGCATGGCACGTTCACCCGCACCTTCTACTACGACCCGGACGCGGCAGTCCGCGATGCACTGAACGAACTGCAACTGCGCATCTACTGGGATGGGTCCTCCACGCCCTCCGTCGACACCACCCTCGGCATGTTCTTCGGCATCGGGGAGTACGGGTACTCGCTGGCACCGAAATCGCTGATGATGGGCATCGACGACTCAAACTACCTGTACGCGTACTGGCCCATGCCATTCGCGAGCAACGCGCGCATCACCCTGACGAACACGGGCGGCGGTACGCGGAACGGCATCCAGTACTCGGTGTCCCATCGAGCCTTTTCCGGGTCGTTCGACAACGTCGGCTACTTCACCACCGAGTACCGTCAGCAGGCCGTTGCTGGAGGCTATGGGACGGACGCCACTCTTCTGGAAAAGGACGGCTCCGGTGCCGTCGTCGGCATGGTGCTCTCGTCGAAGGGCCTGCCCGATACATCCCCGGTGCATTTCGTCATGCCCGGATACCCCGATCTCGACGTCCCGCCCGGTTTCGCCTCGTGGGTGGAGGGCGATGAACACGTGTACATCGACGGAAGCCAGACGCCGGTCTACCACGGCACGGGAATCGAAGACAGCGCCAACGGTGGCTTCGGATGGCAGTACGGCTACCTCGCGCTGCCGAGCCACGGAATGAGCTACGCGAAGGTCGACTACGTGCCCGGGTCGAAGTACCAGGACTCCGTCTCCTATTCCCGCCTCATGCTCGAAGACCGGATCAGCTTCCGCAGCCACATCAGCTACCGGCTGGAACACGGGTTCACCAACAACATCGGCATCGCCGACCTCACGACGCTGCTGTACTACTACTTCAAGCCCACCCTGCGCACCACTCCGGCTGATGTGCTGGAACTCGGCGACGGGGCCTCGGAGTCCGCGCACTCGCTGTCCACCTCGGGCACCGCGACCAGCCCGGTCAAGCAGCAGTCGTTCGCCGGTGACTACCGGGACGCCTACCTCACCGACGCCGGGAAGACCGCGACCGGGTGGTTGCAGTTCACCTCGGCCCTGGGCTCCGCCAACGCGGGCATGGTGATCCGCAATCGCTTCGACCAGAGCGTCGCGGCGGTCGACGCGGACGTTTACGTCGACGGGTCGAAGGTCGGAACCTGGCATGCCATCGGTGGCAACAGCGACACCGCATGGGCGGAGTCCGACTTCACCGTGCCGGCGTCGTTCACCAGCGGCAAGTCGTCGGTGACGATCCGCCTGGTCAACCTCGCGGGGACACCCTTCAACAGCTACCGGCTCAGCACCTTCACGATCCGCAGCGGGCCGGGCGCGAGCCTGCCCGCGGCACCCGGCGCGACTGTCAACCTCTCAAATGCCGATTTCGAGTCGGGCGACCTCACGGGGTGGATGGTGCTCTCCGGCACGGAGTTCTCGAACGCGCGCGTGACGACGCAGACCGTGCAGAACGGGGTCTCCTTCCAGCAGCACGGCAGCTATCACCCGTTCGGTTTCGGGAACGGCGCGGGAGACGGCCCGACCGGATCGATGCGGACGCCCGACTTCCTGCTCGGCGGCGACGGGAAGGTCGACTTCCTCGTCAGCGGCGGCCGCAGCCTCTCCGGTGAGTCGGTCTCGCTGGTGCGCAGCGACGGACTGGTGCTCTTCACCGCAACAGGCAAGGAGTGGGAGGCGTACTCGCGCGTGGTGTTCGACGCACGGGACTACGTCGGCAGCACCGCGTATCTGCTCGTCACCGACACCGGAACCGGCGGCTGGGGTCACGTCAATATCGATGACATCCACGTCGCGAAGTCCGCATTCGCGACCAATGTGATCGGCAGCTGGAAGAGTCTCAGCGGCGTGTGGACCGATACCTCCACGGGTCTCGTGGGCGACGCGGCACCCGGCGCCGACGTGCTGCGTCTGAGCTCCCAGGCCATCACGAACGGGACCGTGGAGGCCGACATCACCCTGACCGGGAGCAGTGGCGCCGGTGCGGTGATCGCCCGGGCGAACACCGCGGGCACCCAGTTCTATGCCGCGAACGTCGACTACTCGCAGCAGCGCGTGACGCTCTGGGGACCGGGGGTGTCAGGCGCGACGGCGTCCCTGCCGATCTCGCTGAACACCGCCTACCACGTGAAGTTGTCGCTGATCGGCTCCACTCTTCGGGTCTACGTGAACACGTACGGCGGTGGGACCAGCCCCATCATCACCTTGACCGACACGACGTACGGATCGGGGCTCGTCGGACTGAACGTCTGGAACGGCGCGGCGCGATTCCAGAACCTGACCGTGTCGTGAGGGGCGTGCCGGCGATGCATCGTCGAGTCCAGCCAGAACGCTCTGTCCCTGCACCAGATACGGCGGCGCTCGGGGCGGTGTGAGCAGTTCTCGCGGGCAGTGGCACTGGGTAGGATTGGCGCGTGACCGTTCAGGACACACCCGCGGCACGCCGTCGCGAGAGGACTCGCGGGCGCATCATGACCGCCGCCAACGAGTTGTTCGCCGTCAACGGCTATGCGGACACGTCGATCGACGACATCAGCCGCGCTGCGAACGTCGCGCTGCGCACGATCTACCTTCACTTCCCCTCGAAGGCCGGCATCTTTCTCGCCTTCCTCGATGCCTGGGTGGACGAGTTCGTCGATCGCATCATCGAGCGTCCCATCGACGAGCACATCGCCGATTCCGTCGCGGCGGCGCTGGCAGGGCTGCGTGGGGCGGGCTGGCCGGATGACCGGGTGATCGCTGAGACGAGCCCGGCCCATCCCGTCGTCTCGTCCATGGGCGAGGGGCCCAGCGACATCGCGGGGCATGTGCTGCAGACCTGGGTTCACGCCCAGGATCGCCTGGTCGATTCGTTCCAGAGCCGTGGGACCTACGCCGTCGCCTCGCTCGAACCTCGACTGCGCGCCGCCGCCGTCTTCACCGCATGGCTCACGTCGATCCTCGTGTTCCGTGACGCCCACAGCGGCCGCGGCGACTCCACGCTCTCGTCGCATGAGATCGGCGAGGCGGCGATCCGCGCCTTCGGCGAGGGAATCCGTTAGGTGCGGCTGATCCGGCGGCGTCGGACCACGAGAAGTGCAGCGCCGAGCGCGAGCAGGCCGAGGGGCGCGATCACCAGCGGCAGCACCACAGCTCCCGTTGCCGCCAGGCTCGACGGCCCTGGGGAGACCTGGACGAGGCCGGAGACGCTGAGGGTTCCGTAGGTCGCGGTGATGCGATGCGGGCTCGCGTGAGTGAACGTCACGGCGTTGCCGGACACGGTGTCGGGCTGATCGCTCGTCACGACGATGTCGGTGCTGATGTCTCCCACCGGATCGCCGTTCTCGTCGAAGGCCTCGGCGGTGACCCGGATAGTGTCGCCGACCGTCGCCGTGGTCGAACTCAACCGTGCCGTGATCGAGTGGACCAGGGGCTTCACCGTCACCGTGGCGCTGCCAGTCGCCACGCCGAGGGAAGCCGCCAGGACGTGCCCGACAGGGGTGGTCACCGCGTTCCCGGCGGCGAAGCCGAAGGTCACCGTGGGACTGGCGATCGTGTCACTGGCGACGCTCGAGCCTATGGTGGCGGCGGCGGTGACGTCGCCGATCGCGTTGCCGTGGGCGTCGAACCCCATCACGGTGACGGTCACCGAATCGTTCTCCGTGACCAGGGATGCCGAGGTCGTGACGACGAGCGAGGCGGCCGGCC
>JAODAS010000095.1 GCA_025463555.1 Schumannella sp. | reverse complement strand
GCGCGCGACAACAAGCTCGACCCCGTGATCGGCCGCGAGAAGGAGATCGAGCGGGTCATGCAGATCCTGTCTCGCCGCTCCAAGAACAACCCCGTGCTGATCGGTGAGCCCGGCGTCGGCAAGACCGCCGTCGTGGAGGGCCTCGCCCAGGCGATCGTGCGCGGCGACGTTCCGGAGACCCTGAAGGACAAGCAGCTGTACACGCTCGACCTCGGCTCGCTCATCGCCGGTTCCCGCTACCGCGGTGACTTCGAGGAGCGCCTGAAGAAGGTCACCAAGGAGATCCGCACCCGCGGCGACATCATCACGTTCATCGACGAGATCCACACCCTGGTGGGTGCGGGTGCCGCCGAGGGCGCGATCGATGCCGCGAGCATCCTGAAGCCACTGCTCGCCCGCGGTGAGCTGCAGACCATCGGCGCCACCACCCTCGACGAGTACCGCAAGCACTTCGAGAAGGATGCCGCCCTGGAGCGCCGGTTCCAGCCCATCCAGGTGGCCGAGCCGTCGCTGCCCCACGCGATCAACATCCTCAAGGGGCTGCGCGACCGCTACGAGGCGCACCACAAGGTCTCGATCACCGATGGCGCGATCGTCGCGGCAGCGAACCTCGCCGACCGCTACATCCAGGACCGCTTCCTCCCCGATAAGGCCATCGACCTGATCGACGAGGCCGGTGCCCGCCTGCGCCTGTCGATCCTGTCGGCCCCGCCGGAGCTGCGCGAGTTCGACGAGAAGATCTCGGCCGTGCGTTCCAAGAAGGAAGCAGCGATCGAAGACCAGGACTTCGAGAAGGCCGCCAGCCTGCGCGACGAGGAGAAGAACCTCCTCGGCGAGCGACTGCGCCTCGAGAAGCAGTGGCGCTCTGGTGACGTGAAGACCACGGCCGAGGTGGATGAGGGACTCATCGCCGAGGTGCTGGCACAGGCAACGGGCATCCCCGTCTTCAAGCTCACCGAGGAGGAGTCCGCTCGCCTCGTGTTCATGGAGAAGGCGCTGCACCAGCGCGTCATCGGTCAGGAGGAGGCCATCGCGGCTCTCTCCAAGACGATCCGCCGCACCCGCGCCGGCCTGAAGGACCCGAAGCGTCCCTCCGGCTCGTTCATCTTCGCCGGCCCGACCGGTGTCGGTAAGACGGAGCTGGCCAAGGCGCTCGCCGAGTTCCTGTTCGACGACGAGTCGGCCATGATCGCCCTCGACATGTCGGAGTACGGCGAGAAGCACACGGTCTCGCGACTGTTCGGTGCGCCTCCCGGATTCGTCGGATTCGAAGAGGGCGGCCAGCTGACCGAGAAGGTTCGCCGCAAGCCGTTCAGCGTCGTGCTGTTCGACGAGATCGAGAAGGCGCACCCCGACATCTTCAACTCGCTGCTGCAGATCCTGGAGGAGGGACGCCTGACAGACGGTCAGGGTCGCGTCATCGACTTCAAGAACACGGTCATCATCATGACCACCAACCTCGGCACGAAGGACATCACCGGCGGACCCGTCGGGTTCACGCTCGAAGGCAACGTCGAGTCGTCGTACCGCGCCATGCGCGGCAAGGTGGTCGAGGAACTGAAGAAGCACTTCAAGCCCGAGTTCCTGAACCGCGTCGATGAGACCATCGTGTTCCCGCAGCTGAACCAGGAGGAGCTGATGCAGATCGTCGGCCTGTTCCTGAAGCGGCTGGCCGAGCGTCTGCTCGACCGTGACATGACGATCGAGACGTCCGATGCCGCCAAGGCCAAGCTGATCGAGCTCGGCTGGGAGCCCACCATGGGTGCCCGCCCGTTGCGCCGCGCGGTGCAGCACGAGATCGAGGACCGCCTCTCGGAGAAGATCCTGCACGGAGAACTGAACGCGGGCGACCACGTGAAGGTCGACTTCGACGCGAGCCTGCCCGAGGGTGAGCAGTTCACCTTCTCGACGGGCCGTCAGGCCGGACGCGACGAGATCGCCGAAGAGAAGGCCGCGATCGCGGGCTGACCCTCCCGGTGGTTGAGTAGCCGCGCAGCGGCGTATCGAAACCACAGCACTAAGAAGGCCGGGCCCCACCAGGGACCCGGCCTTCCGCACATCCGCACATCCGCATACCCCCCAGATCCCTACCGCACCTCGCGCGACCCGATCGCCCGCCGGCGCGACTCCGCACTCAGCTCGTCCACCCGCTTCGCCTCGGCGCTTCGCGCGGAATAGGGGATGCCGTGCCGGCGCAGCAGGGCGCGCTCGAGCAGCCAGTCCGCCAGCGCCGGGTTCTGGGCGAGCACCGGGCCGTGCAGGTGGGTGCCGACGAGGGCCCCCGCGTGGACGCCCTCGGTGCGGTCCCCGTTGCCGACGCCGGAGTCCACCCGGCCCCAGGCGTTCTCCTCGGCGCCGGGGCGGTAGCCGCGGGCGTGGTTCTCGTAGCCGAACATGGGCCCCCACAGGGACGCGGTCACCAGTTCTCCGCTGGCGCGGCGCGGCAGCAGCGGCGCCTCCCCGGCGAACACCCCGAGGCCCGCGTGCCACAGTCCCGGGGTGATCTCGTGGGCTGTCGCCAGCAGGTGCCATCCGAGCCCGACGGCGAGCACGGCCGCCCCGTCTGCGACGGATGCCTCCAGCGCAGGAGCCTGCGCGCGCAACGCGTCGAACGCCGCGGGGAGCGTGGCGTCGTCCCCGTCTCCCGCGAGCCAGATGTCGACGGCCGGCGGCGCACCCTCGTCGAGGTCGACGACGGTCACCTCGACGCCCTCCCAGCCGGCGCGGGCGATGAGGATCTCGGCGTTGCCGGTGTCGGCATGCAGGTCGAGCCACTGCGGCGCCAGCACGGCGACGTGCAGGGCGGGGCGAGCGCCGGTCATGCCGCGACCCTGTCGTGGCCGAGCCGCCGGCGGATGCGGCGCATCGCGTCGGCACTGAACACCACCGTCTTCACCCCCGATGCTGGCTGCGGCAGGGCGAGGAACCGCTCCAGGGCCCCCTCGAGGTCGTCGGTGACCAGGTCGAGCTCGACCCCGTCGTAGGCGAGCCGTGCGCCGATCTCGAAGGCGCGGCTGCCCGTGACGACATCCACGTGCCGTAGCGCCGCGGTGTCGACCGACCACAGCCAGGAGGTGTCGCGCACGTCGGAGCCGATCGCCACCATCAGCTGGTCCGGCACCGGGTCGAGCAGCGCCAGATTGCGGCGCAGGCTGTCGGGATTCTGCACCAGGACGAATTCGACAGGCTGGCCCCCGACATCCCGCAGCTCGCCCCTGCCGAACACCGGGGTCAGCTCGTCGAATGTGCGCTCGACGGTTGCCGGGTCGAGCCGGGTGCCCAGGATGACGGCAGCCGCTTCCAGCGCCGCCGCGGCATCGAGGGCGTAGTGGTCGCCGCGCGATGGCAGCCGCACGGGGAACTCGACCCCCGCACGCAGCAGCACCGCGTCCCGCCCGTCGCTGCGCTGCACTGCCGTGCCACGCCCGCCCGCCGCGGAGTCGCCGCCCGCACCGAACCAGCGCACGCCCGACAGGTGCCCCGTCAGTTCGCGCAGCAGGGGATCGTCCCGTCCCGCGACGACGAGCCCGGCCCGCTTCGCCAGGGCACGCAGCATCTCGGCTACGCGACGCGGGGAGTGGAACCGGTCAAGCTGCTCCCCGCTGATGTTGGTCAGCACGGCCAGCCGGGGGGCGACCTCGGCGGCGACACCGGGAGCCACCGCCTCATCCAGCTCGATCACGCCGATGTCGGCGTGCAGCCGCCCGGTCGGTCCCGCCTGGTCGATCACCGCCGTCACCACGCCCTGCCGCAGGTTCGCGGTCGAGGAGTTGGTGAACACGCTCAGCCCGTGCGCACGCAGCAGGGCGGCGAGCATGCGGGTGGTGGTGGACTTGCCGCTCGAGCCGCTGACGGCGATGTAGCCCTGGGGCAGCGAACGCAGGGCGCGGCCCAGAAGCCGTGGCGACATCCGGTCGGCGATGAGTCCCGGGATGGCGGTGCCGCCCCGGCGCAGGATGCGGCGGAGCACGAAACGGCAGGCGCCGGCGGACGCGACGGCGATGAGGTCGCGGAGGTTGAGGGTGGAGGCCATGGTCCCAGCCTCGCCAGCCGGTCGGCACGCCACATCGGCAGGATGGTCGAAATCGCGGCCCGAGTGGTGAGGGCGACGAGGTCCCGCTCCCCCATTGGGATGAGTCCGATCGACCGAGGGGCTGAGGCGGCGGCAGCCGGCGCCCCGTAGCGTTGTGCCCGTGAAGACGCCGTTCCGCCTGCCGCGACCCGCGCTGGACGCGCTGGTCGCCGGGGGATTCCTGGCTGCCGCGCTGCTGGCGATCTGGGTCGCCCAGCACCTGGGCTGGTATCCGTATCAGGTCGAGAACTACATCGGCGTCGCGCTGCTCTGCTCCTTCGCGCTCGCGTTCGGTCGCGCCTATCCCGGCCTGACATTGGCGCTGGTGATCGTGCTCGTCTCCTGGCCGTCCTGGCCGTTCGACATGCCCGAGCTGCGGCTGCTGCCGCTGATCGTCGCCGGGTACCAGGCGACCGCCAACGGCATGCGGTTGCGGATCGCCCTGCCGGCGGTCGTCGTCGGTGCGGTCCTGGGGCTGATGCCGACCGCCCTGTCGTACATCCTGAACGGCGGCTTCGAGGCGCTGATGTTCTACGTGGATCCGTCGCAGCGCATCCTCACCGGGGTGGTCGCGGTGACCGCGGTGCTGCTCGGGGCGTCCATGCACCGGCAACGCCGGAGTGCCGAGGAGCTGCGTCGCCGCAACGGTGAGCTGCTGCGGCTGCGTCAGGTCGAGCGCGAGCGGATCGCGGCGGACGAGCGCGCGGTAATCGCCCGGGAGATCCACGACGTGGTGGCCCACCATGTGAGCGCGATGGTCATCCGCGCCCAGGCGGCGGACCGGGTCGCCGACCACCGCCCCCAGGAGCTGCGCTCGGCGGTGCGCGGGATCGCGACCGACGGACGCGACGCCCTCACCGCGATGCGCCAGGTGGTGCGGGTGCTGCGTGACGATGACACGGATGCGGGCGAGGCGCGATCGCTGTCCGACGCACTGGAGAAGGTGGCCGCCCGGGTCTGCGAGGCCGGCGTCGCGGTGACCCGCGAGTTCGACATCGGCGCCGACCTGTCGGAGTTCGAACAGGCGGCCGTCCTGCGCATCGCGCAGGAGGCGATGACGAACGTGCTGCTCCACTCCAGCGCCACCGAGGTGCGCCTGTCGGTGCGCGTCGAGGCGGAGTCGGTGCGGCTGGAGGTGCTCGACAACGGCGCCCCCCGTGAGCTGATGCCCGAGGCGGCGCTGGTCGGCGGCAGCGGCATCCGCGGGATGCGGGAGCGCGCGCTCGCACTGGGCGGCACGCTGGCAGCGGGGCCGCGCGACGACGGCGGCTGGTCGGTCACGGCGCTGCTGCCGCACGGACAACGCGAACTGAGCGCATGAGCGACGCCGTCACCGTCCTCGTCGTCGACGACCAGAGCATCGTGCGCGCGGGCCTGCGCACCATGCTCGACGCCGAACCGGACATCACCGTGGTCGGCGAGGCGCAGAACGGCCGTGAGGCGATCGCCGAAGCGGCACGCCACCGGCCAGACCTGGTGCTGATGGATGTGCGGATGCCGGAACTGGACGGCGTGCAGGCGACGCGCGCCATCCTCGATGCGGGGACCGCGGGCGCCGTGCTCATCATTACCACGTTCGACGACGAGGAGTACTTGCTGGGCAGCGTGCGGGCCGGGGCGTCGGGTTTCCTCCTCAAAGACGCCGGGCCGGACCTGCTGGCGGCGGCGGTGCGGGCGGCGACGCGCGGCGACTCGCTGATCGACCCGGCGATGACGCGCGCTCTGCTGCAGCACCGGCTGAGCACCGCCGCCGGGCCGGGTTCTGCGGGAACATCCGACGAGCCGGGGGATGCCCTCGGTGCCGTGATCGCATCGCTCAGCGGGCGCGAGCGCGAGGTGCTCGCCGCGCTGGCGCGCGGCCTCAGCAACGCCGAGATCGCGGCAGAGCTGTTCGTCAGCGATGCGACGGTGAAGACCCACATCAGCAACGTGCTGCTGAAGACCGGTGCCCGCAGCCGCGTGCAGGCGGCCGTCTTCGCCTACGAGAGCGGGTTCGTCCGCCCCGGATGGCTGGGTGGGGAGTGAGCCGGCGTCTCCCGCGCATCCAGCGATCTCGCACAGCACTGCCAGGTTCCACGGAAATGCCAGGTCAGACGGTACTGACCGCACTCGATGACGGGCCGTCCCGCGGCATCCGCCCTGGCCATCGCCTCGCCTCGCGGGTAACGTCGCCACCCGTCCCGGACTCCGATGATGCCGTCCTGTTTCCCTCAACGAACAGGAGCCCCGCATGGATATCTCACGCGATCACCGCACCGCCGATGACGAGCTGAGTAACACCACCGCCCGCCCCGACGACAGCCAGTCCTTCGGCTCCCCGACGCTCGTAGTGCTGGTGCTGATCGCTCTGGCCGGCGTCGTCGCCTACGCGGCGTTCCTCTTCAATCCCGCGAACCGGGGCGATCCGCTTCCGTACGCGCTCGTCATCACGGCCGAGGTGATCCTGATCACCCAGGCACTGCTGTCGATGTGGACGATCCTTCCCGGCGGCCAGGACCAGCGGAACTTCTCGTTCCATCAGGCTCGCCGCGCGTTGTACTCGACCGCGCAGGTGCGTCGGGATGCCGTCGAACGCGTGCCATCCCGCTGGGCCCTCATGCTCGGCGGGCGTCAGGTCGCGGTCGACGTGTTCGTCACCGTGTACGGCGAAGACCTCTCGGTGATCGAGCGGACGGTGCGCGCTGTGCTCGCGTTGCGCGGTCAGCACACCACGTGGGTGCTCGACGACGGGCGATCGGATGAGGTGCAGACTCTCGCGGGTCGGCTCGGCGCCCGCTACGTGCGCCGTTCGGACAACGCGGGCGCCAAAGCCGGCAACGTCAACCACGCGCTGGAACTCGCGACCGGCGAGTACTTCGCGATCTTCGACGCGGACTTCGTGCCGAAGCCCGAGTTCTTGCAAGAGACGCTGCCGTTCTTCACCGACTCCCGGGTCGCCTTCGTGCAGACCCCGCAGGTGTACGGCAACCTGCGGACGGTCGTCGCGCGCGGCGCGGCTTTCATGCAGTCGGTCTTCTACCGTTTCGTGCAGCCCGGTCGCAACGCGTTCAACGCCGCTTTCTGCGTGGGCACCAATGTCGTGTTCCGCCGGGCGGCGACCGACCAGATCGGCGGAATGTACACGGGCTCGAAGTCGGAGGACGTCTGGACCTCGATCCTGCTGCACGAACGCGGATGGCGTTCGATCTACATCCCGACCCCGCTTGCGGTGGGAAACGCGCCCGAGTCGATCGAGGACTACACGAAGCAGCAGCTGCGCTGGGCGACCGGCGGGTTCGAGATCCTGCTCACCCACAGCCCGCTCAACCCGCGCCGCAAGCTCACCTTCGATCAGCGCCTGCAGTACTTCGTGACGGCCACCCACTACCTCGGCGGGATCGTGCCCCTGCTGCTGCTCGCCGTGCCGCCGCTCGAGATCTACTTCGACCTGCGGCCGGTCAACCTGTCGGTGACCTGGGACACGTGGCTGCTGTTCTACCTCGGCTTCTACGGCCTGCAGATTCTGCTCGCGTTCAACACCATGGGCTCGTTCCGGCCCGAGACCCTGCTGCTGGCGAGTGTCTCGTTCCCGATCTATCTGCGCGCGCTCATCAATGTGCTCGAGGGTCGCGATCAGAAGTGGCACGTCACGGGCGCCAAGCGCAAACGTGCCCTCTCGCCCTTCAACTTCATCGTGCCGCAGGTGCTGACCTTCGTCTTCCTCCTGCTCACGTCCGTCGTCGGCATCTACAAGGACGTCGGCAACCAGACCCTGACGCTCGCCACCGCATGGAACGTGACCAACGCCATCGTGCTGGGCATCTTCGTCGCCGCAGCCGCTCGTGAGGAGCGCGCGATCCGCGCCGGTGCTCGCGTCGAGCGCCAGCTCGAGCGCGCAATCCGCTTCACCCCCGCCCGGCGCACCGGTGCCACGGCGCCGGCGTCGACCCCCGTTCCCGTTACTGCCGGCATCCCGCAGACACTGCAGATGCCGATCCCGACCGAAAGGAGCGCCGTCCGATGACCTGGCGCAACAGATTCCGGATGTTCTTCGGCCTGATCTTCGTGGTCGTACTGGTCGCGGGCCTCACCCTGGTGATGTCGCAGCGCAAGGGTGAGACGACGAGCGAGTCCGCGTCGGTCGTCGCGGAGGCGTACCCGGTCGGCACCGACTATCCCGGCGCCGTCGTCGAGCAGTTCGTCGAAGAGGGCGACCAGGTCGCCGTCGGCGATCCGATCGCGAAGGTGCAGAGCAACGCGCTGATGCAGGATCTGGACGACGGGGTCGACGTCGCGACGAGCGACGTCTACGACGTCTCGTCCGATGGGACCCTGACGGTGAAGTCGAGCGTCAACGGCGTCATCGACTCGATCGATGTGCGGCAGGGCGGCTACGCCGCCGCGGGATCGACCATCGCGACGGTCTGGTCGACGGACAAGCTGTACGTCGAAGCCGAGTATCTGCTCGACCCGACCGACTACGGGCGGATCGAGAAGGGCGCGCTCGTCTCCGTCGACCTTCCCGACACGCAGCGGGTCGAGGGCACTGTCACGTCGGTCGACGTCACCACCAATGACGGTGTCGCCGTCACCACGGTGCGCGTCGACTCCAAGTCGCTCATCTCCGGTGATCAGGATGGTCTGATGGCACCGGGAACCCCGGTGGTCGCGACTCTGCAACTGCGCAATGACGATGCGCTCGCGCGCCTGATCGCGGACGTCAAGGGCTGGGCTCGCGGAGCGATCAGCACCGCCACCCGGTGGCTCTCATAGTCCGGCAGTCATTGGTCGCCGCGACAGCGGTCGGTGTGCTCGCCGTCGCGGTCGCGCTGACGGGATGCGCGCAGCCGCAGGCCGGCGGCGGCACCGGAGTGCTCTCGCCCGAGAAGCTGGGTCCGCTCGTCGCAGCCCTTCCCGATCGGCCGGGAGCGGAGGCAGGCGTCTCCCGTCCGGCGAAGACCGCGGCGCCGACCAACCGCTGGTACAGCGGTCTCGCGTTCGGTGACGGGATGAAGCCGGTGTTCCCCATGCCGATCTCGTTCCAGCTGGTTCCCGGGGGCTTCGCGTTCGGCGTTCCCGACGTCTCGGCCGGAGGAGCCGGTGTGGTCGCTCCGGCCGTCGCCGACGTGACGGTCATGACCGGCACCGATTCGGCGCAACTCGCTCGATGGGACGACGTGTCGGTGACCGTCGCCCTGCTCGCCGGCGGAAAACCTCAGGGTGAGGTGACGATCGCCCGCGGGTCGCCGATGGTCAGCTACCGTGCGCTCGACACCGCGACTCTGACGATGTCGGCAGCGATGACCCCGGATGCCGGGGCGGCTGTCGCGGACATCGGCGGGCAGCGCTTCGCGTTGGTCGGACCGCAGGGCGCGCTCAGCGCCGATGGAACGACCGTGTCCGCCGAACCCAAGTCGACGGTCAGCTGGTTCGCGGTACCGGAGGGCGCAGACGTCGCACGCCTCGCAGAGGCCGCAGCTGCGGTGTCCGCGGTGAAGACCTCGTACGACGTGAGCGAGGACAGCACCAGCACCCGGCTCACCTACGAGACGCCGTCGGGGGATCCGACCCTGATCGCGGTGACGCCCGCGCAGAAGCAGGGGAGCGCGGATTCCGACGGCATGCAGTGCGGGCTGGGCGAGTTCACGACGCTGTCGGGCGTCGTCGAACTCTGCTCCGGCACCAGCCTCAGCTGGGGCACTCCGCGGATCGACCCTTCCGGCGCCCTCGACCTCCACGGCGTCTCGGGCGCTGAGCGGGATGAGCTGCGCGCCGCAGTCGTCGACGATGCGGCATCGACGACGTTCGCCGACGACAGCTACTTCGGCGCCAAGTCGCTGGCGCGCGCGGCCGACTTGCTGGTGCTCGCGGAACAGGTGGGAGCCGACGACGCCGCAGCGACTCTACGCACGCGTCTGTCGGCCGAACTCCGCACCTGGGCCGAACCGGCCGGCTGCGACACCCGCGCATCGAAGTGCTTCGTCTACGACTCCGAGACCGGAGGAGTCGTCGGGCAGCAACCCGCGTTCGGCTCGGAGGAGTTCAACGACCACCACTTCCACTACGGGTACTTCCTCTACGCGGCGGCGCTCACCGCTGCCGACGACCCCGCCCTTCGCGACGACCTCGCGCCGATGATGACGGTCCTCGCCGCCGATCTGGCGAGCGGTAGCGCATCCGATCTGTTTCCGCTGCGCCGCACCTTCGACCCGTACTCGGGACACTCGTGGGCGTCGGGCCCCGCTCCGTTCGCCGACGGCAACAACCAGGAGTCGAGCTCGGAGGCAGTCGCCGCCTGGAACGGCTTGGGCCTGTGGGCCGACGTCGCGGGGGACACGAAACTCGAGCGCGAGGCGACGTGGATGCTGTCGTCCGAGGCGGCGTCGGCGAGTGCGAACTGGGTGGGCTTCGATCGCGACTCCGCACCCTACGACTCGTACGGACACGACGTCGTGGGGATCGTCTGGGACGGCAAGCTCGACTACGCGACATGGTTCAGCGGCGAGCCGGCGGCGGTGC
>JAODAS010000089.1 GCA_025463555.1 Schumannella sp. | reverse complement strand
CGAGTCGCCAGTTCATCAGGTCGTCCGAGCTCCAGCACCGCAGGTCGGGGTTCGTGCAATAGAGGTAGTACCGCCCGTCGTGGCGCAGCACGAACGGGTCGGCGAAGTCCCCCGCTCGCGCGACCGGGTTGCGGTACGTCTTCACGTCAGCCCTTGATCCCGCTGAACGCGAACGAGTCGACGAAGTACTTCTGCGCCGCGGTGAACAGGATCACGACGGGCACGACCGCGATGATGGACGCGGTCATGACCATCGGGAAGTCGGTCTGCTCCTGGTAGTAGGCGCTGAACGACGCGATCACCAGCTGGACGGTCGCGTTCTCGGGCGAGTTCGTGAAGATGAGCGGGCCGAGGTAGTCGTTCCACGTCGCCATGAACACGATGATCACGTTGGCGGCGATCGCCGGCTTGCACAGCGGCAGGAAGATGCTCCAGTAGATGCGGAAGAAGCCGGCCCCGTCGAGCTTGGCCGCCTCGAGCAGGTCGGTCGCGAGCCCGAGCATGTACTGCCGCAGGAAGAAGATCATCGTCACGTTGCCCAGCAGGCCGGGCACGATGAGCGGAAGCAGTGTGTCGATCCAGCCGATCTCCACATAGAGCAGGAACTGCGGGATGATCAGCACCACGATCGGCACCATGATCGTCGCGAGCAGAGCCACGAAGATGGTCCGCTTGTGCGGGAAGTCGAGCTTGGCGAACGCGAACGCGGCCATGGTCGATGACAGGGTGCCGACGACGACCACCAGCGTCGTCACGATCAGGCTGTTCCGCAGGCCGGTGCCGAGCGGGACGATGTTCCAGACCTCGACGTAGTTGGCCCAGTCGATGGGATCGGGGATCCATTTCGGCGGGAAGCCGAAGACGAGGCGCGACTCCTTCAACGACGTCGACAGCATCCACAGGAAGGGCACCACCATCGTCAGGGAGCCCAGCAGCATCAGGCTGAACGCGACGACGGTGCCCGTCCTGCGCCTGGAGGTGTTCGTGCGCGCCATCACTCCCCCTCGAAGACCCAGCGGCGGGAGATCCGGAACTGGATCAGGGTCACGCCGAGGATCACCAGGGCGAAGAAGAATGCGGTCGCCGAAGCGAGCCCGAGCTCGTTGTCGCCGAACGCCTTCTGCCAGATGTAATACGTGATCGTCGCTGCGCTGTAGTTGCGCCCGCCGTCGGACGTGAACAGCTGCACCTCGACGAAGGTCTGTAGCGAGCCGATGATGCCCACGATCGTGAGGAAGAAGATCGCCGGGGTGAGCATGGGCAGCGTGATCTGGAAGAACTGGCGCACTGTCGACGCGCCGTCGATGCGGGCGGCCTCGTAGTAGACACCGGGGATGTTCTTCAGCGCCGCCAGGATGTAGATCGACGTGATGCCGATCATCTTCCAGGCGATCATGATCACGATGGTGGTCTTGATCCAGGCAGGGTCGCCCAGCCAGTCGGGTCCCTGGATGCCGAACAGCGCGAGACCCTGATTGACCAGGCCGTACTGGTAGTTGAAGATCCACTTCCAGAGCACCACGAGCGCGACGATCGAGGAGATGTACGGCAGGAAGAACAGCACGCGGAATACGGTGCTGCCCGGCGTGCCGCGGTGGCTGCCGAGCGCGAACAGGATGCCGAAGATCAGATAGAACGGGATCGGCAGCAGCATCACGACCGTGTTGCCCGACGCGATCCAGAAGTACTTGTCGGTCAGGAACTCGGTGAAGTTGTCGAGCCCGATGAAGTCCCGGCGGCCACTGAGGCCGTTCCAGTCGGTGAAGCTCGCGAAGATCGCGATCCCCACGGGGATGATGCAGAACAGGATCACCTGCAACGAGATCGGGGTGACGAACGCGAGGCCCCACAGCTTCTCGTGGCGGCGCATCGATGACGCGCGCCTCGTCGTCGTCGTCGTGGTCATCGGCAGGGGTCCTCCTCCAGGGGCGAGGCGCGTGACCAGAAGGCCACGCGCCCCGCGATTGTCGTCGGACCTACTTTCCCTGCTGGGCGATGCCGTCGTCGAGCATCTGCTGCATCTCATCCTGAACCGATGCGGTGTATTCGGCGGCGGTCATCTCGCCCGTCCAGACACTGGCGACGTTGGAGTTGAACAGACCGAACCAGTCGCTGTTGAACGTGTACGTCTGAGTCGCGCGGCGTCCGTAGTCCTCGGCGATGCGGATGAACTCCTGCTTGTTGGCCGGCGGCTTGTCGGTCGTGAGGTACTCGTTCTTCGCCATGTCGATCAGGTTGGGGATCGCCTGCCCCTTCTCGATGTTGGTCCGCTGCGCGTCCTCGTTGAAGGCCAGGAAGGCCGCCAGGTTGGAGGCGTCCTCCTTGTCCTTGCTGGTGTTCGACACGGCGAGGCCGATGCTGCCGTACCAGATGGCCTCTTCGCCCGTGCTCGGGCTGACCGGCCAGGGCATGATGTCCCAGGTGAACTTGGCGTCGTTCCAGAGACCGCCCTGGTTCCACGGGCCGATGCCCATCATGGCCACCTTCCCGTCGACGAAGCGCTGGTAGTCGGGAAGCGCGCCCTGCTCTTCGGGGCTGGGCACGACGTGGTCGACCAGGT
Organism: Schumannella sp.; assembly: GCA_025463555.1. Taxonomy (GTDB): domain Bacteria; phylum Actinomycetota; class Actinomycetes; order Actinomycetales; family Microbacteriaceae; genus JBDSKH01. The sequence goes on along the minus strand of JAODAS010000089.1, from coordinate 7,546 downwards.
TGAGGTCGGCGACCCACTGCAGGGCGTCGACGAACTTCGGGTCGGTGACGGTGACCTTGGTGTGGTCGGCGTTGAGCCAGTCGCCGCCGTTGGACCACACCGCGGACTCGACCGAGTACGGCGTGGAGCCGTACACCTTGGCGTCACCCGAGCCGGTGGTCAGCTTCTTGGCGGCTGCCTCGAAGTCGTCCCAGGTCCACGGGTTGTCGTCCGTCGGCGCCGTGATGCCGGCGGCGTCGAAGAGGTCTTTGTTGTATGCCAGGGTGAACGGCCCGATATCCTTCGGCAGGCCGTAGATGGCGCCCTCCCCGGGCGTCGTCCCGTCGTACCGGTACATGTCGAGCGCCTTCTTCCAGACGTTGTCCGGGTCGAACAGGTCGTTGTTGTCGACGTAGTCGCTCAGGTCGGCGATGAGACCGGCGTTCACGTACGGCATGACCTTCTCGGGCTGCAGATAGAACACGTCGGGCGTCTTCTTGCTCGCGATCATCGTCTGCAGCTTCGTCGCGAAGTCGGCGTCGGCGACCGTGATGTAGTCCACGGTGACGTTCGGGTACTTGTCCTCGTACTGCGCGATCATCGCCTTGAAGGTGTCGATCTCCTCCGGAGACCCCCAGCCCATGAACGTGATGGTCTTGTCGCCCGCCGGCTGAGCGGCACTGCATCCGCTCAGCACGAGGGCGGCGGCCGCTAGCAGGGCGACCGCAGCGCTGCGTTTCTTCATGTCTGTCTCCTGGTGCCGGGAGCATCCCTCGGCCAGTCTGCGTCATCGCGCGTGGCTCGGTCGTCGTCGACCGATGGGGGTAGCTCGATTGATTGGGGACGCTAATCTATAGCGCTGTAAATGTCAACGAATGACCCGCCGCCGCGCCGCGCCCGCTTAAGATGTGGCCATGGCATCCGGCAGATCCGCAGGGCGCGTCCGACTCCAGGACGTGGCCGATCTCGCCGGCGTCTCCATGAAGACCGTCTCTAACGTCGTGCACGACTACGAGCACGTCTCGGCGTCGATGCGCGACAAGGTGCAGGCGGCGATCGACGAACTCGGCTACCGGCCCAACCTGACGGCGCGACGTCTGGCCACCGGTAAGACCGGCATGATCGCGCTCGCGATCCCCGAGATCGACCAGTTCTACTTCGCCGAGATGGCGCGCAACATCGGCGAGGAGGCCGGACGTCACGGCTACCGCATCCTGGTCGAGCAGACGCTCAACGACGTCGAAGCCGAGCGGGCCGTGATCCGGGATCGCGAAGAGGGCCTGGTCGACGGCGTCATCTTCCAGCCCGCCCGCATCGACACTCTCGAGATCGCGCGGCTGCGGCCCGGGACGCCGCTCGTGCTGCTCGGCGAGGCCGCGAGGCCAGTGAATACCGACCATGTCATGATCGATAACACCCGCGCCGCCCGTGATGGGGTGGAGATGCTGCTGCGCGGGGGGCGGCGTCGCATCGCGTTCCTGGCCACCGTGCGCGGGGACATCACCGAGTCCACCCACCTTCGGCTGCTGGGGTACCAGGAGGCGCTGCTGGCTGCCGGCATCGGCCTGGATGCCCAGCTGGTGCTGCAGAGCGACGGCTTCGGCCTCGACGACGGTGTGCGTGCGCTCTCATCGGCTATCGCGGCCGGCGTCGAGTTCGACGCGGTCCTCTGCCGCGACGACCTCTTCGCCATGGCGGCGCTGCGCGCCCTCGCTCTGGCCGGGAGGCGTGTGCCCGCCGACGTGTCGGTCCTCGGCTGGGACGACACCGCGGTCGCTCGCTACAGCACGCCCGGGCTGTCGTCGGTGGCACCCGACAAGCGGGCGCTTGCCGCCACCGCGTTCGCTCTGCTCGAAGACCGCATGCAGGGTTTCGACGGTCCGGGTCGCCACGAGATCGTGCCCCACTCGATCGTCGAGCGCGCCACGACCTGAACCCGCGCTTTACAGCGCTGGAGAGAACCCATATGTTTCTCCCATGCATGATTCCCCCGGCGTGGCGCCGAGCGAGCAGGACGGCACCTATCCCCGTCCGCAACTCGTGCGCGCCCGGTGGACCGATCTAGGCGGCGCGTGGGAGTTCGACTACGACGACGCCGACGAGGGCCGGGAGCGGGGCTGGACCACCGGCCACCCGCTCGCCCGCACGATCACCGTCCCGTTCCCGCCGGAGTCGCGCGCATCCGGCATCGGCGACACCGGCTACCACAGCGTGCTCTGGTACCGCCGCTTGGTCGGGGCCGCCGACATCGCAGCCGCAGGCCACGAGGCCGGGCACGAGTTGCTGCTGCACTTCGGTGCCGTCGACTACCGGGCCGACGTCTGGGTGAACGGCACGCATCTCGCCTCTCACGAAGGCGGGCACACCCCGTTCACGGTGACCGTGCCCCGGCCGGGCGACGGATTCGAGATCGTGGTGCGCGCCGAAGACGACCCGCATGACCTCGGCCAGCCCCGTGGCAAGCAGGACTGGGCCGAGCACCGCCACGTCGTCTGGTATGACCGCACCAGCGGGATCTGGCAGCCCGTCTGGCTCGAGTCGGTGCCGGCCGCTCATATCGCGCATCTGAGCTGGAGGCCCGACGTCGCGCGCGCCGAGGCCGAATTGACGATCGAGCTCTCCGAGCGTCCGCCGGCCGGCACGCGCCTTCGCGTCGCGCTGCGCCGAGGGGACGAGCTGCTGGCCGAACAGACGGTCGCGGTCTCGGAATCCCGTACCCGCACGGTGATCACCGTCGAAGCCCTCCGCAACGGGCAGGCGCTGGGCGACCTGCTGTGGTCCCCCGACCGGCCGACGCTCATCGACGCTTCGATCGAACTCGAGGTACCGGGGCAGCAGAGCGATGTCGTCGGGTCCTACCTCGGCTTCCGGCAGGTGGGTGAGGGCGGCGGGCGCTTCCTGCTGAACGAGCGGCCGTACGAGATCCGCGGTGTGCTGTCGCAGGGCTACTGGCCCGAGTCGCACCTCGCGGCTCCCGGCGCCGGCGCGCTGCGGGCCGAGGTCGAGCTGATCCGCGAGCTGGGCTTCACGACCGTGCGCGTCCACCAGAAGATCGAGGACCCGCGGTTCCTGTACTGGGCCGATCGCCTGGGCGTGCTCGTGTGGGAGGAGATGCCCAGCGCGTACGAATTCTCGGCCACCGCATCCGCCCGCCTGATCGCCGAGTGGACCGAGGTGATCCGCCGCGACGGCTCCCATCCGAGCATCGCGGTGTGGGTGCCGTTCAACGAGAGCTGGGGCGTGCATCAACTCGCCACCGACCCCGAGCAGCAGCAACTGGTGCGCGCCGTGTTCCACCTGACCAAGGCGCTGGATGGCACGCGGCTCGTGATCTCGAACGACGGATGGGAGCACACCTGCTCTGATCTGCTGACGTTCCACGACTACGAAAACGATGCGGTCCAACTGCTCGCCTCGTACGGGACGGCGGATGCGGTGCGGGCCTGTCTCGAGGGCATCGCCCCGAGTGGACGACGCATGCTGGTCGGCACGCCGGAGGAGTGCGCGCGTACCGCTGCAAAGCCGGCGGTGCTCAGCGAGTTCGGCGGCGTCAGCATCGAGGCCTCGGAGGACGGCGCTTGGGGCTACCGGCTCGTCGAGTCGCACGAGCAGCTCGAGCAGCATCTCGTGGGACTGTTCGCCGCGGCGCGCGGGACCGACAGCCTGGCCGGCTGGTGCTACACCCAGCTGACGGACACCGCGCAGGAGACGAACGGCCTCACCGATGAGCTCCGCGTGCCCAAGCTGCCGGTCGAGCGCATCCGCGCCATGGTCCGCGGCGAAGAGCACACACCCGTCTCCGTCGACCAGCGGTGAGCACGCCGTCGGGCGGTCGCCCGCCGACGATGCACGACGTCGCCGCCCACGCGGGCGTCTCGCATCAGACGGTCTCGAGAGTCGTCAACGGGTCGGCGTCGGTGAAGCCCGCCACACGCGACCGGATCGCCCTCGCGATCGGCCAGCTCGGCTACCACGGCAACCTCGCCGCGCGGATGCTCGCCACCCGGCGCAGCCGCGCGATCGGCGTGCTCGCACCCGAGGCGAACGACTTCGGCCCCACGAGCACCATCCACGCCCTGGAGTTCGCGGCGCGTTCCCGCGGCTACCGGTTGATCGTGATCACGTGCCTCGACAGCGCCGATTCGGTCGAGGAGTCGCTCTCGCTGCTGCTGCAGCAGGCCGTCGAGGCCATCGTGGTGGTCGCTCCCAGCGCCCGGACCGCCGCGATGATGGCATCGTTCTCCGGATGCCCGATCCTGTCCCTGCAGAAGGGGCCGGAGCGGGCGACTCCCGCGGTCTACATCGACCAGGTGGCCGGCGTGAACATGGCGATACGGCACCTCGCGGGCCTCGGGCACCGCCGCATCCAGATGGTGCTCGGCCGCGCCGACTCGGTCGAGGCCGCCCAGCGCCATGCCGCGTTCGAGGTCGCCACGCGCTCCGCCGACCTGCACGCGAGCAGTGCGGTGCAGGGGGACTGGACGGCCCGCTCCGGTTTCGCGGCCGCCGACCGGGTGGATGCGGCGACGACCGCAGTCTTCTGCGCGAACGATCAGATGGCCCTCGGCCTGATCGCCGGGCTGCATTCCCGCGGGCTGCGGGTGCCGGAGGACATCAGCATCGTCGGCTTCGACGATGTGCCGGAGGCGGCGTACTTCCAGCCGGCGCTGACCACCGTGCGGCAGGACTTCGCGCGAGTGGGGGAGCTGGCGATCGATCAACTGGACGGGTTGCTCACCGGAAGAGCCGCGGCCGCGCGGGCCATCACGCCGGAGCTGATCGTGCGGGGATCCGCGCGCCGGCTCTGAGCTGAATGCGAAAAAAGGTGCCCTGCGCGCGAAGGGGGCAGCGCGTGCACGCGCCGCCCCCTTCCGCCCTCTCGACCATCACGGCGAGGAGGGCGCCCGGTGCGTCATGGACGATCGCACCAGTCCTTCACCCGTCGCCGGGTGGTGGGGCACTCGAATTGCGCACGATCAGCTCCGGCTGCGCGACCGGCACCTCGGCCGCCGACTCCTCGTCGAGCATCGCGAGCAGCGCGGCGATGATCTGCCGGCCGAGCAGCAGCACGTCCTGCCGGATCGTGGTGAGCGAGGGGACGAGGAACTCGGCTTCGGGGATGTCGTCGAAGCCGACCAGGCTCACCTGACCGGGCACGTCGACCCCGCGTTCGTGCAGGGCGGCGATGAGGCCGACCGTCATCCGGTCGTTGGCACAGAAGATCGCGGTCTCCTCTCGCGCTTCGGCGAATTCCAGACCGCGCTCGTACCCGCTGCGCACCGTCCAGTCGCCGACGCGCGGCTCGGGCACGGGCAGGCCCCGCGACTCCAGCTCGGTGCGCCACCCGCGCATGCGGTCCTCCGCGTCGACCGACCAATCCGGTCCCGCGAGATGCCCGATCCTGCGATGGCCGAGATCGGCGAGGTGGGCGGTTGCGAGCCGGGCCCCCTCGAACTGGTCGATCGAGATGCTCGGCTGGTGGCTGGCGATACCCGAGATGATCACCGGCACGTCGATGACGAGCGAGTCGATCACATCCCGAGCCTGCTTGTCTGCCGCGATGATCACGACGCCTTCGATGCCCTGCCCCTGCATGGCGTCGAGCTCTGCCTGCAGGGCGACCCGGTCGGCGCGCGGCAGGCTGGCCATGCTGACCTGGTAGCCCTCCGCACGTGCCGCCTCGTTGATGGCGATCATCCGCTTGGAGTGGCTGTGAAGGGTGAGGCCGGTGCTGATCAGCCCGATGCTGCGGGTGCGCCGCGTGGCCAGCGCTCGTGCCGCTCCGTTGCGCTGGTACCGCAGCGACTGCATGACCTCTTCGATCCGCGCCCGGGTCTCCGCGTGAACGCGATCGGGCTCGTTCAGCGCGCGCGAGACGGTCTGGTGCGAGACCCCGACCATGGCCGCAATATCGCGCATGGTCACACGTCGCGACACGTCGCTCTTCGTCACCGGCGCACCCCTACTGATCGACCACCGAGCCGTCTACATGCAGCCGCGTGAGGATCTCCCGCTTGCGATAAGGATATCGCTGGGCCGCATCGGGCTGCAGCGCGACGCCGATGCCCGGGGCGTCGCTGATCTGCACGAAGCCCTTGCCGTCGTGCTCGGCCGCGCCGGTCACCAGCAGCGCCGGCGTCGGCCGGTCGTCGCCCTTCTCGCCCCAGGTCTCGTTCGGGAACTCCTGCACGAGGAAGTTGGGAGCGGTCGCCGCGATCTGCAGGCACGCCGCGGTCGACACCGGGCTAAGCGGGTTGTGCGGGACGACCGCCACGTGAAGGGCCTCGGCGAGAGCCGCGACCTTCCGGGCGCCGGTGATGCCCCCGACGATGCAGACGTCGGGCCGCACCATCTGCGCGCCCGAACGGGACAGCAGCATCTGGAACTCCCAGATCGACGTATAGCGCTCGCCGGTCGCGATCGGGATGTTGATCTTCGAGGCGACGTACGCCATCTCGTCGATGTTGTCGGGCAGCACCGGATCCTCGAGGAACAGCGGCGTGTACTTCTCGATCGCGTTGCCGAACGCGACCGCCTCGTACGGGCTCATCCGCCGATGGATCTCGACCCCCAGGTCGACGTCGGTCCCGGCGGCGTCGCGGTAGCGTTCGACGGCCTCGACGGCCGAGGTGATCTTCTGGGCGTGGGTCTCGAAGTACGGCTCCGTGCGGGGAGCATCCGTGAACGGCGTCAGGTGACCCACCGCCGTGTATCCCTGCTTCCGGGCGTCGGCGATGCCGTCGACCAGCTCATCGGTGGTCTCGCCGAACACGTGGTAGTACACCCGGGCGCGATCCCGCACCTTGCCGCCGAGCAGTTCGTGAACCGGCGCATCGTGGAACTTGCCCTTGATGTCCCAGAGCGCGATGTCGATGGCGCTCAGTGCGCCCATCACGACCGAACCGCCGAAGTGGGTCCAGCGGTACAGGTACTGCCAGTGGTGTTCGATCAGCAGCGGATCCTTGCCGATCAGGTACTCGGCGAAGCGCTCTATGGTGGCGGCCGTGCCCTCCTGGAATGCCCATGCGCCGGACTCGCCGAGGCCGACGATCCCTGTGTCGGTCGCTACCTCGACGAAGAGATATCGATCGATGAAGATCGGGGTCACGCTTTCAATGCGCATGGGTGTCATTGCCTTTCGGATGTGATGGTGCGGTGGGTGGGAGCATCAGCCCTTCTCCGCCCCGCTGGTGAGTCCTTCGGTGAGCAGTCGTTCGCTCGCGAAGAAGATGATGACGATCGGGATGGTGGTGATCACCGACGCCGCCATGAGGACTGTCGTCGGCACCTCGATGCTGTTGCCGGTCAGTTGCGACAGCCCCAGGGAGACGGTCCACTTGTCGCGGTCCTGAACGAGGAACAGGAGCGCGAACAGGAACTCGTTCCACGCGACCATGAACACGAAGAGCGCGTTCGCGACGATCGCGGGCATCGCCAGGGGAAGGCTGATCCGGCGCATGATCCCGAGGCGCGAGGCGCCGTCGAGGGCTGCAGCCTCCTCCAGGCTGACCGGGATGGTGGTGAAGTAGTTGCGCAGCATGTAGATGCTCACCGCGATGGTCTGCGA
>JAODAS010000031.1 GCA_025463555.1 Schumannella sp. | reverse complement strand
CGGCATCGTCGATCTGGGCTCGGATGCCGTGGGCAAACAGACCGGCGGCCTCGCGGTGAACCTGTGGACGGGCATCGCGATGCTGGTGCTGGGAGGGCTGTTCTTCCTCTGGGACAGACTGGCGCCGGTGCCGGCGGAGGACATCATCGCCAACCTCGAACGGCAGGACGAAGAGCGCCGCGCCGGCGAGGGGCGCGGATAGCCCCCGGCGCAAGCCCTCGATTTCACCGGGAACTGTGGAAAGGATCGTCGGATGAAGCGCATCCTGTACGGCGGCGGCAGCTTTCAGACAGACGACGCGGTCGCCGACGCCCTCATGGACTACGCGAACGTCCTCGCCGTGATCGACTCGGCGGACGTCGTGAGGCTGCCCGGGCTGGACGAGCGCGGTGTGGTGCGGCAGATCCAGATGCTCATCGGCCCGTCGAGTCAGATCCTGGCGATGGCGACCGATGCCGAATCCGTCGACATGGGAGCGGACGATGCCGTCGCCGAACTGCGAGAACGGGCGGCGACCCGCCTGCCGAGTTCCACGTCGGTGGGCGACTCGGGCGAACTGACCGCGCAGTCGGACGCCGAGAGCACGTCGCACCCCAACTGAACGCACCAGCACCCGCTGGTCTCCGAACTGAATGGAGGCGGTCGCCGATGGGGACCCTGGCCCATGGAGGCATCTCGGTTGAATTCGAGGACAGACTGCTCTCCCACCTGCAGATCGTGATCGTTCAACGGTTCCGGCGGAATGAATCCCTGGTCATGTCCTGGCTCGACGCCCTCTCGGTCGGAGACGGTCGCAGCTCGATCTGGATGACGCCGACACTGCCGGTCTACTTCAAGTTCGCCGGCTCGCGGGTCCCCGCCATCGATGAGGAGTGGCTGCGCCGGCTCTCCGAATCGGCGGCGAGTTCCACCGGCCTGATCGTGACCGCCCCGGATGGTGAACTCGCGCGCGCGATCGGCTCGGTCAGGATGGGTTGAGACGCCTCGGGGTGGGGGCGGGTTAGAAGTCGAAATCGTGGAACGGGGCGAGGTCTGCGCCCGGGTCGCCGGCGTCATCCGCGATCTCCGAGACCTCGAAAGCGATCGAAACGCCCGCCGAGACGATGATCCCGACTTCGCGGCCGCCCGCCTCGACGAACTGCACCAGACCGCCGCCGCCCCGCGTGGCATCCAGGGCTGAACTCTGCAGCGCTTCGAGATCGGTCTCGCTGGAGAGGTAATACTCGCGTTCGCCCGCGATGACCCGGATGACCTTCATGACCCTCCCTCACCCAGGCTATGAAGAGGCCGGGCCCATGTGAGCCCCTTGACCTCAAGTTCTCAGCTTTGCCGATCTAGCGTGACGGGACGACCGAAGAAGAAGGTGAGCACGAGGTCCCGACTAGACGTCCGGGCTCGAGGTCCCGGCTTGCGAACCAGTTTCGGCCCTGCGCCGGCGCCGCATCCAGCGGACGACGAGCCAGATCGCGCAGCCGGCTATCGCGGCGTAGACCACATCGTTCAGCACACTCGAATACCGGTCCACCAGCTCGTACTGCGTTCCCAGTGCGGCACCGAGACCGATGAGAAGCGTGTTCCAGATGGCGCTTCCCGCGATCGTCAGCGCGCTGAACAGAAGCAGGCTCATGTGGGATGCCCCCGCCGGCAGCGAGATCAGGCTGCGGACGCCGGGAACGAGGCGGCCGAAGAAGACCGCGGCCTTTCCGTGCCGGTCGAACCACGCGGCGGCACGCTCGAAGTCGTCCCGGTCGACGAGCGGCAACCGCGCCAGGCCGCGGATGGACCGCTCCAGTCCCAGCGCGCGGCCCAGGCCGTAGAGGATGAGCGCTCCCGCGTAAGAACCGGCCGTGCTCGCGATGAACAGCAGAGGGAGGCTGAGCTTGCCGAGCGTGCCCTGATAGCCGGCCAGGGGAAGCACGACCTCGCTCGGTATCGGCGGGAAGACCGTCTCGAGCACCGTGAAGGCGCCGACACCCCACTCCCCGATCGTGTCGATGAGCCAGAGCGCAAAACCGACGAGACCACCCGGATCGTTCACCGGATCACGATAAATCGCGGACTTGCCACATGGCTGGGAGGGAGCCGTCAGGCTCCCGGACGATCCGGCGGACGCTGTCGCACCGGGCCGGCCTGACGGGCGACGAGCGCAGCGGTGATCACGCCGGCCGCCATGAGGCTGGCAAGCACGATCAGCTGGAATCGCCCGGCTTCCAGTGGCGAGGCACCCGCGAACACCGCACCGACGAACGCGCCGGGAAGCACCACGATCCCGGTCGTCCGGGTCTGATCGATGGAAGGCAGAAGCGCCGTCCGGATCGCCGCTCGAGCCAGGTGCACGGTGGACTGCGCGGGTGTGGCGCCGAGGGCCAGCCACCCCTCCACCTCGTGCCAGCTGTCACGGATCGACGACGTCAGGATCCGCTGGGTGAGGATCGCGATCGTCATCGTGTTGCCGATCACGATCCCGCCCACCGCCAGGACATAGCGCGGCTCGAAAGACAGGGCGCCGCTGAGGAACACGATCGAGCCCGCGACGAGAGGGCCCGCGACCATCGACAGCGCCAGCAGGGTCGCGCCCCGGAAGGATACGCGGGCCCGGAACGCGGCGGTGCCGGCGGCGGCGACGAACATGACCACCAGGCCCACGCCGACCCAGAGGCCATCCTGAAGGACACCGGCGAGGATCAGGCTGAGTGCCGCGAGTTGCAGGGCTGCCCGCAGTACCGCCGCGGGCACGGCCCACGGCTGCGGCACGCGGACCACCGCCAGGACGACCGTCGCGATGCCGGCGAGCGCGAGCACGGCGACGAGGGTTGCGATCCACGTCTCCGGCGCCATGGCTCGACCCTACTGAGCCCACGCGACCGTGAGAGTCCGTACAGAATCGGCTCGACTGAAAGTTCGTTCACGACACCGTGCTTGCCGCACAGTCGACAACCCAGGCGCCGCCGCCAGTCTGACGGGATGACATCGAACATCTCCACTCACGTGCGCACGATCCTGCTGAACCGGGTACCGGAGGTCACCCTCGCGTTCTGGGTGAT
>JAODAS010000027.1 GCA_025463555.1 Schumannella sp. | reverse complement strand
CGAGTGCTGCGTAGTCATAGGGAAGATCGGGAAGCGTGTAGTCGGCCATATCTCTCTCCTTGCGATTGGACTGTTCTCAGTCTATGAACGACAACCGCTCAGGGACCTTGGGGCTTCCCGGCAGTCTGGTCGGTGTCACTCGACGTAGTCGGGCGGCAGGTTCGCGTCGGTTCCCGGCAGGCCGTGGTCGACGGCGTGCTTGTCCGCCATCGCCAGCAGGCGCCGGATGCGGCCCGCCACGGCGTCTTTCGTCATGGGAGGGTCGGCGTAGTGGCCGAGTTCGTCGAGGCTCGCTTCGCGATGGCTGAGCCGCAGCTCGCCCGCGTAGCGCAGGTGGTCGGGCACCTCGTCCCCGAGCAGTTCGAGCGCGCGCTCGACCCGTGCGCACGCCGCGACGGCGGCCTGGGCGCTGCGCCGCAGGTTGGCGTCATCGAAGTTCACGAGCCGGTTCGCGGTCGCGCGCACTTCACGGCGCTGCCGCAGCTCCTCCCACGCCGTCACGCTGACATCCGCGCCCATCAGCCGCAACATGGCCGAGATCGCGTCGCCATCGCGGACCACGACACGGTGTACGCCACGCACCTCGCGTGCCTTGGCCGAGATCTTCAGGCGCCCGGCAGCGCCGACGAGTGCCATGGCTGCCTCGTTGCCGGGGCAACTGATTTCGAGAGCGGACGAGCGGCCCGGCTCGGTGAGGGAGCCGTGGGCGAGGAAGGCTCCGCGCCACACCGCTGCGAGTTCTTCACGGGAACCGGTCGTGAGACGGTTCGGCAGCCCACGGACGGGGCGTCGCCGCGCATCCAGCAACCCGGTCTGACGGGCCAGCGTCTCTCCCCCGTCGATCACGCGCACCAGGTAGGTGCTGTGGGTGCGCAGGTTGCTGCCCGAGATCACCGAGACCTCGCTGCGGACGCCGTACAGCTCGGCCAGGTCTTTGCGCAGCCGCCGGGCGATCTGCGGCGAGTCGAGCTCCGCCTCGACCGCGATGCGGTTCGAGATGATGTGCAGCCCGCCCGAGAAGCGCAGCAGCGCAGCCAGCTCGGCGGCCCGCACCGTCGTCTTACCGACCTCGACCTTGGCGAGTTCCTCTTTGACGTCGGCGGTCAATGCCACGCGTGATTCCCACTTCCCATTGCACTCCGACTTGGAGGACTACTCGCGACCGAGGTCGCGGTGCTTCACGCTGACATTCAGTCCAGGCAGTTCACTCAGCCTGCGTCCGAGCTCTTCGGCGATGGCTACCGAGCGATGCTTGCCGCCCGTGCATCCCAAAGCGATCGTAGCGTGGCGCTTGTTCTCGCGACGGTACCCGGCGAGCACAGGTGCAAGCGTACCGACGTACGCGTCGATGAATTCCTCGGCTCCCGGCTGGGAGAGGACGTAGTCGCGCACCGGCTGATCGAGGCCGGTCTGCCCGCTGAGTTCGGGGATCCAGAACGGGTTGGGCAGGAACCGGCAGTCGGCCACCATGTCGGCGTCGGGGGGCAGGCCGTACTTGAACCCGAAGCTCATCAACGTGACGCGGGTGGCGACCTCGCCCTCGTCCGCGAACATGTCCTGCACGCGTGTCGCCAGTTGGTGGATGTTGAGATCGGTGGTGTCGATGATGAAGTCGCTCAGCTCACGCAACTCCGACATCCGCGCGCGCTCGGCCGTGATGCCGTCGAGGAGCGTGCCGTCGCCCTGCAGCGGATGCGGACGCCGCACCTGCTCGAAGCGACGGACCAGGGTGGCGTCGGTGGCATCGAGGAAGAGGACACGCACATGCGTCTTGCGGCGCAGGATCTCGAGCGCGTCGAGGACGTCGGCGAACAGCTTGCCGCCGCGCACATCGACCATGGCGGCGACCTTCGGAATGGCTTCTCCGGTGTGACCGGCCAGGTCGACGAGAGGCTTGAGCATCTGCGGAGGCAGGTTGTCGACGACATACCAGCCGAGGTCCTCGAGGGCGTTGCCGACGGTGGAGCGGCCAGCGCCCGACATGCCCGTGACGATGAGCATCTCGCGCGAGACCTTGGAGGGACTCATCCGTCTGTTCGCTGCTCCTCGTCGGGGTCGTCGTCCTCCGGTGCGGCGGTGCCCGGCCCGGTGCCCAGCCTACCGACGATCGCGGCGCCCAGGGCCGGGCCGATGCCGCGTACTTCGGCGATCTCATCGAGGCTCGCCGACCGCAGCCGGGTCACCGAGCCGAAGTGGCGCAGCAGCACCTTCACCCGGGCCGGCCCGAGCCCCGGGACCTCGGAGAGCTGCGATGCGACGTCCGTCTTGCGCTTCTGGCGCTGGAACGTGATCGCGAACCGGTGGGCCTCGTCCCGGATGCGCTGCAGCAGGAACAGCGCCTCGCTGTTGCGGGGCAGGATCACGGGGAAGTCGGCGCCCGGCTGCCAGATCTCCTCCAGGCGCTTGGCGAGCCCGCAGACGGGGATGTCGGAGACGCCGGCGTCGTCGAGTGCACGCTGCGCAGCCTCGACCTGCGGCTGACCGCCGTCGACGATGATCAGGCCGGGCCGGTACGCGAACCGCTTGCGCTTGATGGCGCCGGTCTCCGGATCCTCGTCCGTCGGCCGCTCGTCGTCTTCGAGCCGCGCCAGCCGGCGGCTGAGGACCTGATAGATCGCCTCGGTGTCGTCGACGTACTCCGGGATGCCGAACTTGCGGTACGCGCTCTTCAGCGGCAGGCCGTCTTCGAACACCACCATCGACGCGACGATGTTGGTGCCACCGAGGTGCGAGACGTCGTAGCACTCCATGCGCAGCGGCGCCTCGTCGAGTCCGAGCGCATCCTGGATGTCATTCAGTGCATTGCTGCGCGAGACGTAGTCGGAGGAGCGTCTGGTCTTGTAGAGCGCGAGCGCCTGCTTCGCGTTGAGCGTCGCCGTCTCGAGCACCTTGAGCTTCTCGCCGCGCTGGGCGGTGCGCAGCGCGACCCCTCCGCCGCGGGGGCGCATGCCGGCGAGCCACGTCTCGAGGGCGGCTGCGTCGCCAGGCAGTGCGGGCACGATGATCTCGTGCGGCGGCGGCTCGTTCTCGTACGCGCTCTCGAGCACCGATTCGACCAGGTCGCCCAGGGGCACATCCAGTTCTTTGTCGACGACCCAGCTGCGCACGCCGCGCACCCGTCCGCCCCGCACGACGAACTGCTGCACGGCCGCTGCGAGCTCGTCGTGGGCGATGCCGAACACGTCGAGGTCGTCGCCGCCGGACAGCACCACGGCACTCTTCTCGAGCACGTTCTCGAGGGCGACGATGCGATCGCGCAGCTTGCCTGCCCGCTCGTACTCGAGCGCGTCGGAGGCCCGCTTCATGTCGCGCTGCAGGCCCGTGATGACGGAGCGGTCGTGGCTGGTCATGAACGCCACGAACTGCTCGACCACCGCCCGGTGGTCCTCGATCGAGACGGTCATCGAGCACGGACCGCCGCACCGCCCGATCTGGCCGGGAAAACACGGCCGGCCGCTGGCCATCGCACGTTTGTAGCTGGAGTCCGAACAGGTGCGCATCGGGAACGCCTTGATCATCAGCTCGATGGTCTCGCGCACCGCCCAGATCTTCGGGTAGGGGCCGAAATAGCGGGCACCGGGGATGCGGTGGTTGCGGGTGACCATCACCCGCGGTGCCTCGTCGGCCAGCGTCACCGCCATGAACGGGTAGGTCTTGTCGTCGCGGAACTTGACGTTGTAGGGCGGCGAGAACTCCTTGATCCAGGTGTACTCCAGTTGCAGCGCCTCGAAGTCGCTGGCGACCGTCGTCCACTCGACGCTCGAGGCGCTCAGCACCATGTGCCGCGTGCGCTCGTGCAGGCTGCGCAACGGCTGGAAGTAGTTGCTCAGGCGCGACCGCAGGTTGATCGCCTTGCCGACGTAGAGCACACGCCCGGTCGCATCGCGAAAACGGTAGACACCCGGCTGGGTCGGGATCTCGCCGGCCTTCGGTCGCCAGGAGATGGCGTCGGCGCGCGCCTGCTTCACCATGAGAACAGCCGGGCGGCCACTAGCTCGCCTTCCGGCGTCCCTGCCCCGCGGATTCGGAGTCGAGAAGCTCGGCCAGGAATCTGCCGGTGTGGCTCTCTTTCACCCGGGCGATCTTCTCGGGCGTACCGACCGCGATCACCTGGCCTCCGCCCGAGCCGCCCTCCGGACCGAGGTCGATGACCCAGTCGGCGCTCTTGATGACGTCGAGGTTGTGCTCGATCACGATGACCGTGTTGCCCTT
>JAODAS010000133.1 GCA_025463555.1 Schumannella sp. | reverse complement strand
GCCGCCGCCGATCCCGCCATGATCACCGAGATCCCCGCGAGGTCGGGGTTGTCGAGAAGTGCCGTCGCCAGAGCCAGCGCCTCGTCGAGCCGGCCGAGCTCGCCGAGCGCGAGGCTCCGCCACGCCTTCATGTACCGCACCCACGAGTCGAGGTCCCGCTCGTCGCAGTAGGCGATCCCGGCGTCGAGGTGGGCCAAACCTGCCGTGTAGCGCCGGCGATCCACCGCCGCCGAACCCAGATTGGTATAGGCGCGTGCCGCGTGCTCATGCAGGTCGTTCGCGAGGGCGATGTCGAGGCTGCGGGCGAGCTGGGCCTCCCCCTCGGCGATGCGGCCCGAGTGGATGGCCGCCGCTCCGAGGTTGTTGAGGGCGTGGGATTCCGTCTCCGCGTCGCCGAGACGCTTCGCGAGTTCGAGGGCGCGCTCGCCCCAGATCTTCGCCTCGGCGCTGTCCTGCGCGAGCATCCGCAGCTGGGCGAAATTGCTGTACGCCATCGCCAGTTCGGGGCTGGGGCCGAGCGGCTCGAGGCTCGTGATCGCCCGGGCGGCGTACCGTTCGGCGTCGGCGCCACGTCCGAAGAACCAGGTCAGCCGGGACAGCCAGCGTTCATCGTCCCCCACCCGCCGGCTGTCGCCCGCCAGCTCGTGGAGTTCGAGCGCCTGCTGCCGCGCGGTGATCGCCTGCGGCAGCTGATCGGTCAGGTAGCACTCGTACGAGAGGGCGACGAACAGCTCAGCGCGGTCGGCGCGGTCTGCCCCATGCCGGATCGCGATCCGGTACTGCGCCACCGCCTCGCGATGTGCGCCGAGGCGGGCGGCGCGGCGGGCCGCCAGGATGGCATGGTCGGCCGCAGCCGTGTCGTCGCCGCATCCGGCGGCGTGGTGCGCGAGCGTGCGGTGGTCCTCGGGTGTCCGCCGCAGCAGCTCCCGCATAGCACGGGCGTGCAGCTGCCGCCGTCGGACGGCCGACAGGCTCCGCTCGACGGCCTGCCGGGCGATCTCGTGCCGGTAGGCGAAGCCCGCCTGCCCCGGCACGAGCACCCCGGACTCGACGCATTCGTCCACCGCTGCGACGTCGCGCCCGGCGACCTCGGACAGAAGCCCGGCATCCGCGAACGTTCCCAGCGTCGCCGCCGCGGCAGCGACATCCTGACCCGCCGGCGACAGCCGGGATACCCGCGCCAGGATCGCGTCGTTCACGCTGGCCGGAAGGGTCTCGCCCGCGGCGAGCAGCTCGGTCACGAAGAAGGCGTTGCCCGCCGTGCGCGCGTGCAGGGCCGCCGGGTCGATCGCGGCACCGGCGTCCGCGGCCAGCGCCGCGACGCCCTCGACGCTGAGAGGGGGTACGAGCATCCGCTTCACCACCGGCACCGCGGCCAGCTCGCCCAGCACCGTGGTCAGCGGATGCCGTGCAGACACCTCGTCGTGACGGTAGGTCGCGACGATGAGGACCGGTACGCCGTCGAGCCGACGACCCAGGAAGCGGAGAGCGTCGAGCGTCGCCTCATCCGCCCAGTGCAGGTCTTCGAGGATGAGCAGACCCGGAGATCCGGTGAGCACATCCCGGATCGCCCGGAACAGCCGCACCCGGTCGCCGCCGGCGGAGAGCTGCGGGGCGATCTCGGGCACCGCATCCTGAAACGCGGCGAGCGCGTCGGCGGTGGTGACGTTGTCGACTCCGCCGAGCCTGACCGAGCCCCTCCCGGCCGCGGCATCGGCGAGGGCGCGGACCAGGGCGGACTTGCCGACGCCGGCCTCACCGCCCAGGAACACGAGAGCGCCCCGCCCGGTGAGAGCATCGCCGAGGGCGGCGACGAGCTCACCGAGAAGGGCGTCGCGCTCGACGAGCATGTGCTCATTCAAGCGGCCGAGGACCTGAATGTCACACGCCCTCGGCGACCAGGAAGACGTCGTCGGCGACGAGGCCGTGCGCCTCGCGGTGCACCGTGTTCGCCGCCTCGACGCTCGGTGCGTCGACGAGGCAGAAGATCTTCCCCTCGTCCTCGGAGACCCAGTAGCGCAGGTAGTGCACGCCGTGGGCGTCCTGCTTCGAGAGGTCGGCGGCGTGGGCGTTGGCGACGTCGGCGAGCTTCACCGTTCCGTCCATGTTGTGCACGTCCATGTAGAGAGCCATCGTGGTGCCTTTCGGTCGAGCGGCCGGATGTGGTCGCACGTCCCATCTCAGCCGCGGGACGTACGGGGCGGATCGGGGGGATCCCCCATATTCACCGCCGGTACGCCTCGACGATGAGATCGCCCCGGATCGCGCGGAACGCATCCAGCAGAAGGCCCAGCGTGCGCTTTCCCGTCGACCCGGCCTGCACGTCATAGGGGCCGAGCTTCTCGAGCCTGCCCGTGCGGATGCGCACGACCTCCCACCGCGCCGCGCGCAGGGCGCGGTCCTTGCGCAGGTCGGCCGCCTCGCGCCTGCCGACGTGCTCGAGGCCGTGCCGCCCGGGGCTGTCGAACTCGACGGCGACCATCAACTCGGGCACGACGATGTCGGGCCACACCTCGAGGTGATCGAAGAAGGGCCGCGGAACCCGGACGGCGTTGAGCCCGGTGGTGAACTGCAGCCGCTCGGTCAGATCCATCCGCAGCTGCGCCTCGACGGCGGATGCGGGGGCGGGCGCGCAGACACTGACGAACGCCTCGCCGACGTCGACCGGCGGCGTCTTCTGACAGAGTGTGCGAGTGCGGGGGGTGCGCGCTCGCGGGGGCGCGCCGGCGGGCCGGACGCGGGGCGGCTTCGCCCCGAGCAGGCACTCCGGGCACCACGACGAGCGGCGGCGCTCACGTCCGGGACGGTTGCGCTGCTCCGCCGGCGTGGCGGCGAAGACGTGCCCCACATCGCATTGCCAGAGCAGCAGCACCTCGGCGGCGGGCGGGATCTGGGTGAGGGTGATTCCGGAGTTGAACTCCGGGTGGTACTGCCGGATCAGCGCAGGGAACGGCGCCCACGCCGCCCGGTAGGTGCCCACGGCATACGGGATCTCGATGCCGCGCGAGAACTGCCGCCGCGCCCACCAGCTCTCGACGCCCTCCGCCATGCGGTCAGGCTAGGCGCGACGACCCACAGCGGCGGATCAGGAGTCGAACCCGAGCCCCACGGCATCGAGGGTCTTCAGCAGCAGATTGCGCCTTCCGTTGCGATGATCCGCGCGATCGAGCGAGATCCGGGTGAGGTTGATGCCGACGGATGCGGCCGGCTCGGGAGGGAAGGGCAGCGGCCGTTCGCGCACCATCCGCAGTTCGGTGAGCTCTGTCGTCTCGCCGGCGAGCTTGTCGAGCATCACGTCGGCGGCGAAGCGCGTCGCCGCGACGCCGAGTCCCGTGAATCCCGCCGCGTAGGCGACGCGGCCACGGCGGGCGGTGCCGAAGAACGCGCAGAATCGCGTGCTGGTGTCGATCGCACCCGCCCAGCGGTGCGTGAACCGCACGCCCTCGAGCTGCGGGAACGTCGTCAGGAAGTGGCTCGCCAGCTTGCGGTAGGTCTGCGGACGCTCCTCGTAGCCCGGCCGGATGTGGCCCCCCGAGTGGTAGATCGCGTCGTACCCGCCGTACAGGATGCGGTTGTCCGCGCTCAGCCGGGAGTAGTGGAACTGGTTGGCGAGATCCGCGAGCCCCTGCCGGTTCTTCCAGCCGATCGAGGCGAGCTGCGCGGAGCTGAGCGGCTCGGTCATCAGCACGTAGTCGTAGACGGGCACGGTCATCAGTCGGTTGCGTTTCAGCAGGGACGGGAACACGTTGGTTGCGAGGGCGACCCGGCGGGCCCGCACCCGCGCCGTGTCGGTGCGGAGGACGACCCGCTCGCCGTCGTCCTCGATGCCGCGGACGGCGCTGTGCTCGAACAGCTCGACCCCCAGGTCGGCGGCCACCCGGGCGAGTTCGGCGGCCAGCTTCCCCGGATGCACGAGCGCTGTCGACCTGCGGTCCCAGCGCCCGGCGAGGAACGTGGGCGACGCGATCTCGCGGCGCACAGCCGCCTCGTCCAGGTGGACATCGTCGTCGGTGCCCGGCCCGTCGAGCCACCCGACCTGGTGAGGCTCTACGGCGACGCTGAGCGTTCCGGTGCGTTCGAAGTCGGCGGCGATCCCATAGCGTTCGACGGCCTCCGCGATCGCATCGAGGTTCGCAGAACCCAGCCGCTCGAGCTGGGCCAGCTCCTCCGGCCAGCGGCGTTCGCCGTTGGCTTCGCCGTGCGTGAGACTCGCCTCGACGAATCCCCCGTTGCGACCGGATGCGGCCCACCCGATCGTCTTCGCTTCGAGCAGCACGATCCTCAGGGCGGGGTCGCGTTCCTTCGCGCGGATAGCCGTCCAGAGGCCCGTGTAGCCGCCGCCGACGATGGCGAGGTCCGCGTCGACCGAGGTGCCGAGGCGGGGCCGGCCGGGTGCTGCAGCGTCTTCCAGCCAGAAGACGGCGTGGCGGGAGTCGTCCAGCGCGCGGGTGACCGCGGCCTTACCGGGCGCGTTGCGTTCGAAGACGGTCGAGGAGCTCATCGCTGCCGATCGTAGACGCGCGCACCGGGCGTGCGGGTGCGGTCAGACGGCGACGGCCTCCGCGACGGCTTCCGTCTCGGCGGCCGCCGGGCCGACCATGACGCGGCCGAGCCGGCTGTGCCGGTCCATGCGGCGGCTGAGGGTCGCGATGTACGCGGCGTCGGCGGGGACTCGCACGCCGTCGGCGCCGGTGATGGTCAGATGCTCACCCGATGACCCGGTGAACCGCATCGTCGCGGCGGCGCCCAGGATTCCTTCGTGCAATTCGAGCAGGTGATGCGCGAAGTCGATCCAGTTGACGAGAGCATTCCCGGGCGTCCAGGTGTCGGCGCGGTCGCTTCCGATCTGCGCGAGCAGGTGCCGCAACTGGGCGGATGAGACGGCAAGCCGGCCGAGGCTCGTCGCCAGATCGGTGCTGGGCTCGCCGAATCGCGAGCGTGACGTGTGCATTCCCATCAGTGACCCCCCAGGATGCTGAGGCCCCACGTGGCCATGGTGAGCGCAACGGTGCCGCTGAGAAAGGCGAGGTAGAGCGACGCCCGCTGCGGGCGGCTCTGGTGCATGGGTGTCGAACTCATGCCCGAAATGTATCCCGGCTGGAAAGACGGCCGCGGGGTATGGCGCGGCGGCGCGGGGTGTGCTACATCCGGGTGATCTCTTCTACGGTTCGGGGACGATGCGCAGGCCGGAGGTCGAGTTCGCGGTGTCGATCAGCAGATCGAGCCACGCACGATTGATCGGCGGACGTTCCGACGTGTAGGTGAAGCGCAGCTGGCCCGAGGCGCTGAGCCAGATCGTGTCGCGTCCGCCGTGCTCGGCTTCGATGGTCATCGCGAAGCTCTCGTTGCGCCGGAGCTTCGCCAGCACGACCGCCTCGACGTGAGCGAGCGTCCGGTCCTCGATCTCGAAACTGGCAGTCTGATTGCCATAGCTGATCTGTCCCATGGTCTGGTCATCCTACGGTCTAGCCTGGTACGGGCGACCGCTCGGCCGCTGGAACGGAGCGGACTCGTGGTGATGATCCACCGGCTGACGGTCGACGGCAAAGACTATTTCCTGCCCGACCCGGTGACCGAGCTGAAGGGTCAGGTCCTCGAGGCGATCCGCGCGGGTGGCGGGTACGTGAACGTGCCGCCTCTGCGGGGCGGGCCGGGCATCGACATCCTGTTCTCGCCCGGGATGCCCGTCGTGTGGGCGCAGATCGAGGTGGGCGAGAGCCAGGCCGGCTCAGCGGACGTGAGCATGACGGCGTTCGATGCCGACCTGTAGCGGCTACCCTCTAGCGCCGGGCCGCGAGCAGGTCGCCGAACTCTGCCGCCGGCATCGGTCTGCCCAGCAGGTATCCCTGCGCGCGCTGACAGCGCAGGATCTCGACGCGCCGGCGCTGCGACTCGTCTTCGACCCCCTCGGCCACCACCCGCAGACCGCGCTCGTGAGCCAGCTCGACGATGCGGATCAGTTCCCGGTAGCCGTCGTCCGTCTCGTCCTGCACGAGCGTCACGTCGATCTTCAGCTCTGTCGCGGGCACCTCGTCGAGCCGCTCCTGCGTCGAGTAGCCCGCGCCGAAGTCGTCGACCGAGATGCCGAGCCCGCGCTCGCGGAGCACACGGAGCCTGCTCGAGACGCCCACGGCATCCACGAACGCCTTGGTCTCGGTGATCTCGATCGTGAGGGTCTGCGCAGGCAGGTCGTACCGGTCGAACAGGTGGGCGATGTGATCGGTGAGACCCGTCGACTCCAGCTGGGTCGCCGAGGCGTTCACCGAGACCTGCACCGGCAGGCCGCGCCCGATCCAGCCCGCCGCGTATTTCCAGGCCTCGTCGACCATGAAGATGCCGAGCTCGTCGATCAGTCCGTGGTCCTCCGCCGCCTGGATGAAGGACTCCGGCTCGAGCAGGCCACGCTCCGGATGCTGCCACCGCGCGAGGGCCTCGCCCGCGACGACGCGGCCGGAATTCAACTCGAGCTGCGGCTGGAAGAAGGGGACGATCTCGCCGTGCGCCAGAGCGCGCGCCAGGTCGTCGACAAGGTTCACGGGACAACACTGCGCCCCCCGTCGTCCCGATATCGGCACTGCCGAACTCCGCGGGATCGACCTATACTGCGCGCACCCCCGCTGTCGACCCCCCTGGGCATCTCCGCAACATCCGTAAACTCGAAGGCAGTTCACCCAGAAAGGCCGTGGCGCTCCGTGATTTCCGCCGACACGACCGACGTCCGCCGACGTAACAACGTCCACGAGTCCGGCGACCCTGCCGGCCGGCCCATCGTCTTCGCTCACGGATTCGGATGCAGCCAGGAGGCCTGGCGCCTCGTCGCGCCGCAGTTCACCGATGTATACCGGGTCATCCTGTTCGATCACGTCGGCGCGGGCGGTTCGGATCTCGACGCCTACGACCGCAGCAAATACGACGCGCTGCACGGCTACGCGGACGATCTGCTCGAGGTGCTGGAGGAGCTGGACCTGCACGATGTGGTGTTCGTGGGGCACTCGGTGAGTTCGATGATCGGCGTGCTGGCGGCGAACACCGACCCGTCCCGGTTCGGCGCGCTCGTGCTCGTCGGACCGTCGCCGCGGTACGTCAACGATGGCGATTACGTCGGCGGGTTCGAACAGGCCGACATCGACGGGCTGCTGGATTCGCTGGACATCAACTATCTGGGCTGGTCCGCGACGATGGCCCCCGTGATCATGGGCAACCCCGGCCGTCCCGAGCTGGGGGACGAGCTGACGACCATGTTCTGCCGCGTCGATCCGGATGTCGCGCGGCAGTTCGCGCGCGTGACCTTCCTCTCCGACAACCGGCGGGACCTCGCTCTGGTGACGGTGCCGACGCTGATCCTGCAGAGCAGCGACGACGTGATCGCTCCCCTGGCGGTCGGCGAGTTCGTCCACGAGCAGATCCCCGGGAGCACGCTGGTCGTGCTCGAGTCGACAGGCCACATCCCGAACCTCTCCGGCCCCGCCGAACTCGGAGCCGCCATCCGGGCCTTCCTCGGATGACGCCGGCTCCCGGCGACTACGAAGACCTCTTCCAGCGAGCCCCGTTCGGGTATGTCGCCA
This sequence comes from Schumannella sp., assembly GCA_025463555.1. Classification (GTDB taxonomy): domain Bacteria; phylum Actinomycetota; class Actinomycetes; order Actinomycetales; family Microbacteriaceae; genus JBDSKH01. Next base: position 445 of record JAODAS010000133.1, on the reverse strand, counting down.
CCGACGTCGACGGCTCGATTCTCGAGGTCAACGACACCCTCCTGCAGTGGCTCGGCAGGGAGCGGGATGTCGTGGCCGGGTCGAACTTCGGCGACCTGCTCGACCCGGGCAGCCGGCTGTTCTACGAGACGCGCTACCGGTCGACGCTGCTGCTGCAGGAACGGGTGGATGAGGTCGCGCTGACGCTGCTGCGAGCAGACGGGTCGACGATGGCCGTGCTCGCGAATGCGTCGGCCGACAGGGATGCCCACGGCGAGCCGTCCGGAACGAGGATCGCGCTGCTGGATGCGTCCTCGCGCCACGAGTACGAGCGCGCTCTGCTGGACGCGCGCCGCGCCGCGGAGGGGTCCGAGGCGCGAAGCCGGGTGCTGCAGGTGTCGGCGGCCGCGTTCATCGCGGCGACGACGGAGTCGGAGCTCGCGCAGCAGCTGGTCGCGAGCGCGAT
>JAODAS010000013.1 GCA_025463555.1 Schumannella sp. | reverse complement strand
CCGCGATCTTGGCGATCTCATCCACCGTCGTGGCTTCGAGACCGCGGTCCCGCACCACCATGATGGCGGCGAGCTGGATGGCGCGACGAGTGGCCAGGCGCTTGCGCTCGCGCAGTCCGGGGGTCTCATCAACCGCGGGGTCGGTCATGCCCCCATTCTTGCACACACTGCAAAATTGCGCCCGCCCCCGACGCTGGTTGGCCACTTTTGACGCCTCGAGCCGAGCTGACGCGTCAAAAGTGGGCAAACAGCGCAGCTGCGGCTCGCAGCAGGGCAGCAGTTCAGCAGTCGGGATCCTTCGCGGGGACTGTTCCGTCGATGAAGTAATCGTCGACGGTGTTGTCCACGCACGAGTTGGACTTGTTGTAGGCGGTGTGACCCTCGCCGGTGAACGTGACCAGGTGGCCGTTCTCCAACTCGTCGGCCAGCGCCTTCGCCCAGACGTACGGGGTGGCGGGGTCGTTCGTGGTTCCCACCACCAGGATGTCGGCGGAGCCCGCTGCCGTGATCGGGTCGCGTACGCGGGAGGGCGGGAACGGCCACTGGGCGCAGGTGGTACCGCCGTACGCCATGCGCGGGCCGAACACCGGAGCCGCCGCGGCGAGCTTCACAGCCTCTGCCCGCATCGTGGCGACATCGGAGTCGCCTTCGTAGTCCAGGCAGTTGATCGACAGAAACGCCTCGGTGGAATTGGAGTCGTAGGTGCCGTCGGCGTTGCGCTCGTTGTAGCTGTCGGCGAGCAGGAACGCGGTCTGCGTCTCGCCCTTCGACACCTCGTCGAACAACTGGTCGAGGTAGGGCCAGTTGTCCTGGTTGTACAGGGGCAGGATCGTGGCGGCGAACATCGCGTTCACGCCGAGCTGCCGGTCATCCCCCGGGTCGGAGTTCGGCAGCGGGCTCACCGCCAGCGAGTCGAACAGGCTCGCGATCTGCGTCATGGCGTGATCGACGTCGCGGAAGGGGCATCCGTCCCGCTGCACGCAGTCCGTCAGGTAGGCACGCAGCGCGCTGTCGAAACCCTTTGCCTGAGTCTCGGTGACCTCGTAGTCGGTGGTCGCCGGGTCGAGCGCGCCGTCGAGCACGAGCCGCCCCGTCTTTCCCGGGTACAGGTCGGCGTAGGTCGCTCCGAGGAACGTGCCGTACGAGTAGCCCAGGTAGTTGAGCTTGTCGTCACCGAGGACGGCGCGCAGCAGGTCGAGGTCGCGCGCGGCGCTGACCGTGTCGACGTACTGCAGCAGCGGGCCGGTGAACTTGAGGCACTGCTCGCCGAAGTCCTTGTTGAGCGCTTCGACTTTCGCGATCCACTCGTCGGTGCCGGGCACGCCGGGGACGATGTCGTAGTTGAACCCGTCGAGGTACGCCGGGTCGTCGTAGCAGGTGACGGGTGTCGAGCGACCCACCCCGCGCGGGTCGAAGCCGACGATGTCGAAGTTCTGCTGCAGCCGCTCGCTGGTGGCGTAATCCACGCTGTCGAGGACGAAGTCGTATCCGGACCCGCCCGGACCACCGGGGTTGACCAGCAGCGATCCCTTCTTGGCACCCGTCGCCGGCTGCCGCACCAGAGCCAGCTCGATGCTGTCGGCCGACGGATCGGCCCAGTTCATCGGCGCAGTCGCCGTCGTGCACTGCATGCCGTCGCCGCACGGTGCCCAGACCAGGATCTGGGAGTAGAACGGCTGCAGGTCGGCGTCGACCTGCTCGCCGGTCGGCGTCGAGGTGGTGTCGGGCTGCGGCGGCTGGAACATCGACAGGCACCCGGTCAGCAGCAGGCTGAGCGCGGACCCGGCGACGAGCGCGCCGAAAAGGCGCCGGGCCGTCCGGCGTTTCGGGATGCGGCGGCCGGTCATGTCAGGAACGCTCCTTCGGGGCGGGGACGGGTTCGCGCACGGCGGGGTCTCGCACGGCGGACACGAGCATCGCCTCCAACGCCAGGGCGGGGGCGACGTTGCCTTCGATGCGCTCGCGCGCGGTCGCGATCGCATCGAGGGTCTCGAGTGTGCGCGACGGGGTGCTGAGCGCCGCGGCGGTCGTGAGGGAACTGTAGATGGCGAGGTTTACCGGCTCGGTCGCCACCCCCAGTTGCAGCAGCAGGATGTCGCGATACAGCGACATCAGGTCGACGAGGATGCGGTCGATGCCGTCGCGCAGGCTGCGAGTCGCGCGACGCTTCTGGTCGTCGTCGAGGGACTTCAGTTGTGAACGCAGGCCGGGCGGCACCGCCCCGCCTGGCTCGATTCCGAGTGAGCGCAGCGCCCTGTCGCGCTCTTCGGCATCGTTCTCCTCGGTGAACGACTTCGCGTCGTCGGTCGCCACGGCGACCAGCTCGGTGGCGGCGAGCACGGCACCGGACACGCTGCGGATGCCGAGCGCGAGTTCGAGGGTGCGTCGCCGCCGCTCACGGGCCTGTTCGTTCGTCGCGAGCCGGTGCGCCATCCCGATATGGGATTGCGCCTCGCGCGCAGCCGTGGTGGCCTCGGGGAGGCTGACCCCGTCGCGGCGTGCGATCAGCTCGGCGACCTCGTCGACGGCGGGGACGCGCAACCGGACGGCCCGCACGCGTGAGCGGATCGTCGGGATGAGGTCGGCCTCGCTGGGCGCGCAGAGGATCCAGACGGTGCGCGGCGGGGGTTCTTCGAGCGCCTTGAGCAACACGTTCGACGTGCGCTCGGTCATCCGGTCGGCGTCTTCGATGACCATGACCCGATAGCGCCCGACGGACGGCGAGAACTGGCTGGACGCGACCAGCTGCCGCACCTCGTCGATGGTGATGGTGACGCGGTCGGTGCTGAGCACACCCAGGTCGGGGTGGGTCTGCGCCTGCACCTGCACCTCGGTCGCGGCCTCGTCGCCGGGCCGGGCGATGAGGGCGGCGGCGAACGCGTAGGCGAGGATCGAGCGACCGGATCCGGGCGGGCCGGTGATCAGCCACGAGTGGGTCATCCCATCGTCGGCTGCGGCGGCGCGCATGGTCTCGATCGCCTCCGCCTGACCGGTCAGGTCACTCCACGCCATACGTGCAACCTATCCGAGCGGGCCGACTATCCCAGCAGGGGTGAGACACGGTCGCGGATGTGCTGCGCCAACTCATCGACCCCGAGGGTGGCATCGAGCACGAGGAAGCGGTCCGGTTCTGCGGACGCGAGTTCGAGGTAGCCGGCACGAACCCGCGCGTGGAAGTCGTCGGCTTCTGCTTCGAGCCGGTCGTACCGGGTGCGGGACTCGTCGAGCCGGATGCGCCCGGTGGTCTCGTGGAGGTCGAGCAGCACGGTCAGGTCGGGGAGCAGACCTTCTGTCGCCCAGAGGGAGAGGTTGCGCACTTCTGTCGGGTCGAGCACGCGGCCAGCGCCCTGGTAGGCGATGGAGGAGTCGAGGTAGCGGTCCTGGATGACGATGTCGCCGCGTTCGAGTGCGGGACGCACAACGGTGGCGATGTTGTGGGCTCGGTCGGCGGCGTACAGCAGGGCCTCGGCGCGGGCGGCGATGTGGCCGCGCCGGTGGAGCACCAGCTCGCGCACCTCCAGGCCGAAGTCGGTGCCTCCCGGTTCGCGGCTGTGCACGACGGTGCGGCCCTGCTCGAGGAGCCAGTCGGTCAGCAGCGCGGACTGGGTCGACTTGCCGGAGCCGTCGCCGCCCTCGAGGGTGAGGAACAGTCCGGCCCCTGGTCGATCGGGCACCGTGCTACTTCCGCTTCGCCGGGGCGCGCTTGGCCGGCGTGCGAGCGCGACTCTTGGGCTTGGCGGGTCCCTTGGCGCGCTTGTCGGCCAGCAGTTCGACGGCACGTTCGAAGTCGATCGTCTCGACATCGTCGCCCCGCGGAATGGTCGCGTTGGTCACGCCGTCCGTGACGTAGGGGCCGAAGCGGCCCTCGCGCACACGGATCGGCTTGCCGCTGACCGGGTCGGCGTCGAATTCCTTCAACGCGCTGGAGGGGCGGTGGGCACCGTACTTGGGCTGCGCGAACACCTCGAGCGCAGCGGGCAGGTCGATGGTGAAGATCAGCTCTTCGCTATCGAGCGAGCGGCTGTCGGTGCCCTTTTTGATGTACGGGCCGTAGCGGCCGTTCTGCGCGGTGATGTCTTCACCGGATTCGGGATCCTGCCCGACGGTGCGAGGCAGGTCGAGCAGTCTGATGGCGGTCTCGAGGTCGACGCCTGCCGGGTCCATGCTCTTGAACAGGGATGCCGTGCGAGGCTTGACGACGGCGGCCTTCTTCGCCGCCTTCTTCTTCTTCGGTTTCTCTCCCTCTGCCGAAGAGCCGACCAGTTCGCCGGTGGCGGGGTCGACGACGACGCCGGGGTCGGATGCGTCGACTTTCAGCACGACCGGCTCGGGGTCGGGCTCCAGCTCGGTCACGTAGGGGCCGTACCGGCCGTCTTTCGCGACGACCATCTTGCCGGTGGCGGGGTTCACGCCGAGTTCGCGGTCGCCG
>JAODAS010000130.1 GCA_025463555.1 Schumannella sp. | reverse complement strand
GCACGCTCTGGCACACCCACGCCGGCGAGCTCTACCTCGAGACGCATCAGGGCACCTACACGACCCAGGCGGCGATCAAGAAGGGCAACCGGCTGGTCGAGCGCAAGCTGCACGACGCCGAGGTGCTGGCGACGGTCACCGGCGACGACAGCGGCGCCGCGCTCGAGGGCCATTGGCGCGACGTGCTGCTGGGGCACTTCCACGACATCCTTCCGGGGTCGACGATCGAGCGGGTTGCCCGGGAGGCACGCGAGAGTCTCGAACGCATCGGCGGGCAACTCGACACCTACATCGGGGGTCTCGCCGCGCGCCTTCCGCGCGGGGCCCACGGCGCGCTCAACCTGACGGGCTTCGCGCGTGACGAATACCTGAGAACGGATGCCGGATGGGTCCGGGCGACAGCGGCACCCTATGCAAGCGCCGCGCTCGCGCCCGCCGAGCCGGCCCCGCAGCTCACGTTCGCGGACGACGCGATGTCGAACGGCATCCTGTCGCTGCGTTTCGGTCCCGCCGGCGAGATCGTCTCGTGCCTCGATGCCGACGGCGGCGAGCACTCGGCCGGCGGGCTGTCGCGCATCGTGCTGCACCGCGATCCGTACGTCTGGCCGTTCAACGCGTGGGACATCGATCAGAGGTATCTGACGCGCACGCCGCGAACCCTGCCGCTGCGCCACGTCGAGACGGTTCTCGACGGTCCCACGATCGTGCGCCGCCAGGCCTACCGATCTCGTCGGGTGACCGTCGAGCAGACGGTCGTGCTCGAGGCAGGCAGCGACGTGGTGCGATTCGACACCACGGTGCAATGGCACACGAGGCACCGGATGCTGCGCGCCGAGTTCCGGCCCACTCACGTCGGCGGGTCCGCGCTCTGCGAGATCCAGTTCGGGCACATCGAACGCGTCATGACCGAGAACACCCCCGCTGAGACCGCCCAGTTCGAGGTGGCCGCCCACAAGTGGATCGCCACGCAGGACGCCACCGGGGGCTTCGCCCTTCTCAACGACAGCAAGTACGGGCATCGCGCCAAGAACGGGCTGGTCAGCCTGAACCTGCTGCGGGCTCCGACCTATCCCGACAAGACGGCCGACCGGGGATCGCACTCGTTCAGCTACGCGTTCACGCCCTTCGCCCCTGGCGATCTGACCAAGGTAATCCGCGAGGGATACCGGCTCAACCATCCCCTGCTGCCGGTCGCCGGGGTGTCCCTGGCGAGCGTCGCCAGCACCACCGACCCGGGTGTGGTCATCGAGACGATCAAGCCCGCGGAGGACGGCTCGGGCGTCGTGCTGCGCCTCTACGAGAGCCTCGGTCGCGCGACGACCACGGGGCTCACCACCTCGCTCCCGCATTCCGCGGCCGACGAGACCGACCTGCTCGAGCGACGCATCGGGCCCGCGGATCTGGCGCGGCTCGAGTTCGGGCCCTTCGAGATCAAGACGATCCACCTGACGCGATCAGAAACCGAGGCATCATGAGCACCGCCGGTCCCGCCGTCCGCACCCCGTCCCCGCGCACGCCCTCGCCCCGCACCCAGACCGTCTCGATCGTCACGGCGGCCGCGGGGCAGAACGTGATCTACACGGTCGTGACCACGTTCATGCTGCTCTACCTGCTGGAGTACGCCGGCTTCGGGCCCGGTCAGATTGCGATCGCCACCACCGTCATCGCCGTGGTGCGCATCGTCGACGCGATCGGTGACCCCCTAGTCGGCAGCCTCATCGACATGACCCGCACTCGATGGGGCAAACTGCGGCCGTTCATCCTGTTCTCGGCCGTACCGGTCGCGGTGCTGACGACCCTGCTGTTCGCGATCCCCGACATCGGGCGCGATGGCGAAGTCGTGTACTTCGCCGCCGCGTACGTGGTGTGGGGCTTCGCCTACACCTTCTGCGATGTGCCGCTCTGGGGCCTCATCGGATCGGCCTTCACGGACCCGGTGCGGCGCAACCGGACGGTGGGGTTCGTGCGGGCGTTCGGCGCGATCTCGCTGGGGCTGGCGACGCTCGGGCTGCCGCAGCTGGCGCATGTTCTGAGCTTCGCCGACCAGGCGACGGGCGAGGGCTGGTCGCGGTCGGTCGCCATCGTCGCGACTCTCGGGATGGGCGTGTACCTCCTCGCGTTCTTCAACGTGCGGGAGAGGGACAGCGCAGCAGCGCAGAAGCGCCTCGGGTTCCGCCAGCTGTTCCGCGCGCTGTTCCACAACGCGCCGCTGCTGCTGGTGCTGCTCGGGTCCGTGCTGGGGTTCGGCCGGTTCGTCGTGCAGGCCGGCGGCGCGGTGTTCGCCGTCATCGCCTACGACGACCAGGGCCTGTTCACCCTGCTCGGCGCCGGCATCATCCTCGGCCTGGTGGGCTCGTCGTTCTTCACCCCGCTGCTGCTTCGCCACTGGAGCGCACGCACGCTCGCCATCGCCTGCGGCGTCGGCGGGGCACTCGTCTCGGTGCTGATGTATCTGTTCGGATTCCAGAACATCGTCAGCGTGGTGATCTTCCTCGCCCTCAGCGGAGTCGTCATCGGCGTCTTCAACGTGCTGCAGCCCAGCATGATCGCGGATTCGGTCGACGCGGCCGAAGAACGCACCGGCGTGCGCAACGACGGGATCTCGTTCGCCACCCTGACCTTCACCGCCAAGGTGATGAGCGCCCTCGCGACCGCGGTATTCGGGGTCGTCGTGGTGATCGCCGGCTATCAGGCCGGAATCGCCGTCACGCCCGGCATGCAGAACACCGTCTGGATCGGCATGACGCTCATCCCGGCGGTCAGCAGCCTGTTGTCCGCCATCCCGTTCTGGTTCTACCGCATCGACGCGCGCAAGCCGGCGAAGGAATGAGCCGCGTCCTCGTCGTCCCCGGCATGGCCGTCCGCGAGTACGCCCGCCCGGCGTGCGAGGCCGTCGAGGCTCGCGGTCACCGCGTGGAGCTGCTGAGAGCGCCGAGCTGGCGCGGGCTGCCGGTGGGGCTCGACGACTACGGATACCGCATCGCCGCACAACTCGACCGCGACGCGGTGGACGTCGATCTGCTGATCGGGCTCTCCGTGGGCACCCAGGTCGTCGCCGCGACCGCCACCCGCACCGACCGGGTGCGCACCGTCATGCTGATCAGCCCGACGTTCGACCCGCTCATCCGGTCGGCCCGCGGCACGATGTCGCGCTGGTTCGAGCGCGGCGAGGGCGATGATCAGTCGGACTGGGGTCGCCAGTTGCGCGACTGGACCCACACCGATCCGGTGCGCATCGCCCTCTCTCTGCGTTCCGCGCTGAAGTCGGATCTCGAGGACGTGCTGCCGAAGGTGCGCGCGAATCTCATCACCGTGCACGCCGAGCACGACCGGATGAGCCGGCCGGAATGGGTCCGGTCGCTCGCCGACGACAACCACGGCCGGTATCACTATCAGCCCGGCGGCAAGCACTCCTGGCCCGTGGAGGACGTCGAGACGTTCGCCGATCTGGTCGACGAGGTGGTCGGCTAGCTCCGCGCAGCTCGGGAGCTGCCTGGGAACGACCTGGGTGAACCCTGCATCGCCATCCCCCGCTCCTAGCGTCGAGGGGTGAGGATCTCGGACACGAGCGATCTGTGGTGGAAGACCGCGGTCATCTACTGCCTCGACGTCGAGACGTTCCTCGACTGGAACGACGACGGCGTCGGGGACTTCGAGGGCCTCGCGCACCTCATGGACTACCTGCACGAACTGGGCATCACGTGCCTGTGGCTGATGCCGTTCTATCCGACTCCGAACCGGGACGACGGCTACGACATCGCGGACTTCTACGGCATCGACCCGCGGCTGGGTGAACTGGGCGACTTCGTCGAGATGATCCGCATGGCCACGGATCGCGGCATCCGGGTAATCATCGACCTCGTCGTCAACCACACCTCCGACACCCACCCCTGGTTCGTCGAAGCGCGCAGGTCACGCGACAACCCGAAGCGGGACTTCTACGTCTGGCGGGACCGCCCACCTCGGGCGAAAGAAG
>JAODAS010000268.1 GCA_025463555.1 Schumannella sp. | reverse complement strand
CGGCGTGCCCTCCGCACGGTAGTGCTCGAGGGCACGTCGCTCGTGATCTCGAACCGGATGCCCGGACGCACGCACCACGCGCCACCACGGCACGTCCCCGCCGTAGTAGGCCATCACCGCTCCGACCGCGCGGGGAGCACGTGACCCGATCGCGGCGGCGACATCGCCGTACGCCATCGCAAGCCCTTCGGGGATGCCGGCCACGACATCCAGCACCGCCTCGGCGAATTCGGGGTTGGGCTGGGGCATTCGCGCGGACTCGTGAGCGGTAGCGCTACAGCGCGAGGGCGCCCAGGTTCTCGCCGTACGGGGTCTGCCCGACGACCTTGAAGCCGACGGCTTCGAAGAACCTGCCCGGCCCGGCCTCGCCCGGCGCCCACACGACGGTCGCCTGATGGAACCCGCGTGCCCGCGCCTCATCGGCGAACGCCTGCACCGCGAACCTGCCCACACCCTTGCCCTGGGCGGTGCCGGAGACGTCGATGCGCCAGATCGCGGCCCGAAGGAAGTCTTCGGGCGCATCCGGGTCGAAGTTGCCCATGATGTACCCGACGACCTCGTCGCCTTCGCGCACGACGCGGGGCCAGGAGTTGGCCGGATCCAGACTCTGTTCGAGGTGCTCGTAGGTCTCGGGCTCGAGGAACGCCTCTTGGCCTGGCTTGAGTGTCAGGTTGTTCGCGGCAGCCGCGGTCTCGGCCCCCAGCTCTTCGAGTCTCAGCTCCGCCATGCGACCAGGCTAACCCGCGCCAGGGATATGCGAGCAGGTATCTCGATGTCAAGATAACTGCGAAAGCGGATAGGGTTGTCAGCGGAACGGCGCGACCGCGCTCGTGCCGTGGAAGCGGGCTGCGCCGCAGAGGCGGCGGCGCAGATGGAGGGCACAGTGGACAAGATCAAGGTTGAAGGAACGGTCGTCGAGCTCGATGGCGACGAGATGACACGCATCATCTGGCAGTTCATCAAGGACCGCCTCATCCATCCCTACCTCGATCTCACGCTCGACTACTACGACCTCGGGATCGAGCACCGGGACGCGACCGACGACCAGGTCACCGTCGATGCCGCCCACGCCATCCAGAAGCACGGGGTCGGCGTGAAGTGCGCGACCATCACGCCGGACGAGGCACGGGTCGAGGAGTTCGGCCTGAAGCAGATGTGGAAGAGCCCGAACGGCACGATCCGCAACATCCTCGGCGGCGTGATCTTCCGCGAGCCGATCATCATCAGCAACATCCCGCGCCTCGTGCCCGGCTGGAACAAGCCGATCATCGTCGGCCGTCACGCGTTCGGCGACCAGTACCGTGCCACCGACTTCCGCTTCGAGGGCCCCGGAACGCTGACGATCTCGTTCGCGCCGAAGGATGGCGGCGAGCCGCAGAGTTTCGAGGTCTTCCAGGCGCCCGGCTCCGGCGTCGCGATGGCCATGTACAACCTCGATGATTCGATTCGCGACTTCGCGCGCGCCTCGCTCAACTACGGTCTGGCCCGCAACTACCCGGTGTACCTGTCGACGAAGAACACGATCCTGAAGGCCTACGACGGCCGGTTCAAAGACATCTTCGCCGAGATCTTCGAGGCCGAGTTCAAGGCCGATTTCGACAAGGCCGGCCTCACCTACGAGCACCGCCTGATCGACGACATGGTCGCCTCGGCGATGAAGTGGGAGGGCGGCTACGTCTGGGCCACCAAGAACTACGACGGCGACGTGCAGTCCGACACGGTCGCGCAGGGGTTCGGCTCGCTCGGGCTGATGACCTCGGTGCTCAGCACCCCCGACGGCAAGATCGTCGAGGCCGAAGCGGCGCACGGCACCGTCACGCGCCACTATCGCATGCACCAGCAGGGCAAGCCGACCTCCACGAACCCGATCGCCTCGATCTACGCCTGGACCCGCGGCCTGCAGCACCGCGGCAAGCTGGACGGCAACCAGCAGCTCATCGACTTCGCGACGACCCTCGAGGATGTCGTGATCAAGACGGTCGAGAGCGGCAAGATGACCAAGGACCTGGCCCTGCTGATCTCGGACGACGCCCCGTACCAGACCACCGAGGACTTCCTCGCGAGTGTCGACGAGAACCTGAAGGCTCGCCTGGGCTAGCTAGCGCTCTGGGCTAGCTAGAGCTCTGGGCTAGCTAGAGCTTGTGGGCTGGTCCTTCGTCAGGTCCTGGGCGAACATCACGAGGATGCCGCTAGGTCCACGCAGGTATGTGAGCTTGTAGACGTCCTGGTAGTTCGCGACACCCCGCAGCGGGTAGCACCCGTGCTTCGCCGCAATTGCCAGGGCAGCATCGATGTCGTCAACCGAGAACGCGAGCCGGTGCATCCCGAGCTCGTTGGGAAGCGTGGGTTCTGTCTCGATCGCGTCGGGATGGATGTACTCGAACAGCTCGAGCTGCCCATCGCCGTCGGGCGTCTGCAGCACCGCGACCTTCGCGTGGTTGCCGTCGAGGCCGACGGCGGTGTCCGCCCATTCACCGCTGACCTCGTCGCGCCCGACCACCGTGAGACCGAGATCCGTGAAGAACGAGATCGTGGCCTCCAGATCGCGGACGGCGATGCCGACATTCTCGAGTTTGATGGGCACGCTAGCTCCTGTCCTTCTGCGGGTAGATCGTCTCGCCACGCTCGAGCATCGCCACGTATTCCGCGATCTTTCGCGCCCGCGTCTCGGCCCGCTTGACGTTCAGGATGCGGAACACGATCGCGAAACTGTTCTGCTTGGTGAGGGCGGCCCATTTCGCCGTTGCGGCGGGGGATGCGTCGAGCGCCGCCTGCAGGTCGGCGGGTGGCGCGTGATCCTTCTGACGGTAGGCGGCATCCCAGCGGCCGTCCGCCTTGGCGCGGTCGATCTCGGCCTGACCGGCGGGGCGCATGAGCCCCTCGTCGATGAGCCGCGCGACATGCCCCTGGTTGATCTGCGACCACGGGCTGTTCTTGCGGCGGGGGGTGAAGGCCTGCAACGTGTAGTCGTCGTCGAACCGGCCGGCCTGCCCGTCGATCCAGCCGTAGCAGAGGGCGACATCGAGTGCCTCCTGCCACGTGATGCCGGGCGCCGACGAGGTCTTCTTGCGCAGGCGCAGCCGCACGCCGTCGTCGGGCGGATGAGCCTCGAGGAACTCGCGCCACGCATCCGCCGACGTGTAGAACAGGATCGGCTTCTCTGCGAACGACGCCATACGCCGAGCCTACGGGCGGCCTCCGACGTCGAAATAACCGGAGAAGCCGGGCGCCGTGACTCAGGCTGCCCAGCATTTCCGGGGCGGGCTGACGGCTTTTCCGGTTATCCCGACGAGGGGCACTCAGCGAGCGAACGGGCCGCTCAGCGCCGCCCACTGCAGCAGCATGATCGTCTTCGCGTCGACGATCCCGGTGCCGATCGAGGCCAGCGCCTCGTCGATGCCGAGTTCGACCAGGTCGATCTGCTCGCCCTCGTGCACGAGCCCTCCGCCCGCGTGCCGGGCGGTCTCGGACGAGTACGGCGCCGCATAGAAGTGCAGCCGCTCCGTCACCGAACCGGGGCTCATGTACACGTCGAACACGTGCTCGAGCTCGCCGACCTCGTGCCCCGTCTCCTCCATGGCTTCGCGACGGATGGCCGCCTCGGGCTCATCGTCGTCGAGCAGTCCCGCCGCAGCCTCGACGAGCATCCCGTCGGGGTGGCCGTTCACGTACACGGGGTACCGGAACTGCCGGGTCAGCAGCACCGTGCGCCGGTCGGCGTCGTACAGCAGGATCGTCGCACCATTGCCACGGTCATACGTCTCGGCTGTCTTCGAGACCCACGCGCCGCTGCGATCGCGCTGCTCGAACGTGGTGCGTCGCAGCACATGCCAGGCGGTGGCGACCAGCTCGACGTCGGTGACCCGCACCTCCGGATTCCCGGTCAGGTCGCGTCCGGTCAGGTGCAGCCCGCTGCGGCCACGGTGGTCGGGTTCGTCTTCGCCGAGGGTCACCACTTAAACGTAGAGCGCCCCGGATGCCGGGGCGGGTTAGAGCACAAAAGAGGGGCCCATTCCTGGGCCCCTCCGCTGCGGTAGTGCTGCCTACGCGGCGGCCTTGACCGTCTTCTTGGCGGCGGGCTTGGAGGCCACGCCCACCTCGATCTTGCGCGGCTTGGCCTTCTCGGCGACAGGGATCGTGACGCTGAGCACGCCGTTGTCGTACCCGGCGGTGATGGCGGCGGTGTCGACGTTCTGGCCCAGGGTGAAGCGGCGCAGGAAGGTTCCTGTGCGACGCTCGCGCGAGATCCACTGCACGTCCTCGCCACCGGCCGCGGGGCGCTCGGCGCGGATGCTGAGCAGTTGGCCATCGACACTGACATCGACGCTGGCCGGGTCGATGCCCGGCAGGTCGGCGTTCAGCACGTAGCTGTCGCCGGTGCGGGAGAGATCCATCGGCATGAGCCGCGGACCCGGTCGCGAATCGAGATACATCGCCATGGTTCCTCCTGAAGCTAACTTGAGTCGCTCTGACTCAACTAGGACGAAATTA
>JAODAS010000231.1 GCA_025463555.1 Schumannella sp. | reverse complement strand
TGTCGATGATCGTCGGCGAACTGTTTCCCAAGAAGCTGACGCTCGCCCTGCCCCGGCAGGTCGGCAAGATCGTGCTTCCGTTGCAGCTCGTGTTCACCACCGTCTTCAAACCGTTCGTGCGACTGCTCAACGGCACCGCCAACCTGATCCTGCGCGCGGTCGGCATCGAGCCGAAGGAGGAGTTGTCCTCTGCCCGCACCGCGGAGGAGCTGCGCTCGCTCGTGCGTCGATCCGCCAACCAGGGTTCTCTCGACCGTGACACGGCGACGCTTCTCGCGCGCACGCTGGTGTTCGCGGACCACATCGCGGCCGACGTCATGACCCCGCGCCCGCGCGTCGCCGCCGTCGCACGGGCCGAGACGGCCGACGCTGTGCTCGCACTCGCGCGCAGCACCGGATACTCCCGGTTCCCGGTCTTCGAAGAGGACATCGACGACATCGTGGGCGTGGTGCACGTCAAGCAGGCGGTGTCGGTTCCGCGGGAACGACGAGCGCAGGTGCCGGTTTCGGCGCTGCAGTCCGAGGCTCTGCGTGTACCCGAGACCATGAAGCTGGACACCCTGCTCGGGGAGTTGCGGGGACGCGGCTTCCAGATGGCTGTCGTCGTGGACGAGTACGGCGGCACGGCGGGGGTCGCGACGCTCGAGGACCTCGTCGAGGAGCTCGTCGGCGAGGTGTCCGACGAGCACGACCGTTCCCGCGCCGATGTGGTCCGCAGCCGCAACTGGCTGACGTTCCCGGGCGCCCTTCGTCCCGACGAGCTGCTGGAGCGCGCCGACGTGCTGGTTCCCGAAGAGGGTCCGTACGAGACCGTCGCCGGATGGATGATGAGCGAACTGGGCCGCATCGCGGAGGTCGGCGACACCGTCGAGATCGAGGCAGGCGTCTTCCGCGTCGAGCGGATGGACGGCCGGCGCATCGACCGCCTGCGGTTCACCCCGGCGAGCACAGAACCAGCGGGCACAGAACCCGCAGGCACTGCACCGGCGGGCCCAGCACCGGCGGGCCCAGCACCTACTCGCAGGGGGGATCGCGACGATGGTTGACTGGGCCGGAATCGCATGGCTCGCCGTGCTGCTCGTCGTGAACGCGTTCTTCGTCGGCGCCGAGTTCAGCGTCATCTCTGCCCGGCGCTCGCAGATCGAACCACGTGCCGAGGCGGGCTCGCGCGCCGCCAAGACCGCGATCTGGGCGATGGAGCACGTCACGCTCATGCTGGCCACCTGTCAGCTCGGCGTGACCATCGCGTCGCTTCTGATCCTGAACGTGTCGGAGCCGGCGATCCACCAGCTGCTCGAGATCCCGCTCGAGCTGACCCATCTGCCCGAGCAGGTGCTGGGGACGATCGCATTCATCATCACGTTGATCGTGGTCTCGTTCCTCCACGCGGTCCTCGGCGAGATGGTGCCCAAGAACCTGTCGTTCGCGCTGCCCGACCGGCTGCTGCTGCTGCTCGCGCCCCCGCTCGTCGGCATCGCGACGGTGTTCCGGCCCGTGATCGTCGCGCTGAACGTCACCACCGACGGTCTGCTGCGACTGTTCCGCGTCGAACCGAAGAACGAGGCGAACAGCGCCTTCACGGTCGACGAGGTCGCGACGATCGTGGCGACGTCGACACGTGAGGGCGTGCTGACCGACACCACCGGCACCCTCTCCAACGCGTTCGAGTTCACCGAAAAGACGGTGCGGGATGTCGCGGTCGCCATGTCGGCGCTCGTCACGCTCCCCGAAGACGCGGCACCCGCCGACGTGGAGCGCTCGGTGGCACAACACGGCTTCAGCCGGTACGTGCTGGTGGATGCCGAGGGCGAGCCGACCGGATACGTTCACCTCAAGGACGTGATCGACCTCGATGACGACGAGTACGACGACCCGGTGCCGCCGAAACGGATCCGGCAGTTGATCTCGGTGTTCCGTGACGCGGAACTCGAGGATGCGCTGGCAACGCTGCGCCGTTCCGGCAGCCACGTAGCGCGCGTGTTCGACGAGTCCGGCGGCACGCGCGGAGTTCTGTTTCTAGAAGACATCATCGAAGAACTGGTGGGGGAGGTTCAGGATGCCACACGGCGTCAGCGCTGAGCGGGTGCTCGTGGTCGGGGAGGCCCTGGTCGACGTCGTCGAAGATCAGGCTCTGCCGGGCGGCAGCCCGCTGAATGTGGCGGTCGGCCTGCAACGGCTGGGTGTGCCGACGACGCTCCACTCGCATTTCGGCGCCGATGCCAACGGCATCGAGATCGCGCGGCATCTCGAGGCCAGCGGCGTCGGGGTCACGCCGGGCACGGTGGGGGATCACCGCACCTCGGTGGCCGAAGCGACGATCGCACCCGACGGGGCGGCGACCTACCGTTTCGAGATCGACTGGGATCCGGCACCGCTCGACGTGCCTGAGGGCACGTTCCGTGCGGTGCACACCGGCTCGATCGGCGCCGCGCTCGAACCCGGCGCCACGCTCGTCGAGACCCTGCTGACCCGGCTGCGCCCCACCACGCTCGTCACATTCGACCCGAACGTGCGGCCGCAGCTCATGGGCTCGCCCGAGCAGGCCCTGCCGCGCATCGAGCGGCTGGTCGCCTTGGCCGACGTGGTCAAGGCCAGCGACGAGGACCTCGCGTGGCTGTACCCGGATGACACGGTCGCCGAGGTTCAGCAACGCTGGCTCGCGCTCGGCCCGGCACTGGTGGTCGTGACCGCCGGCGCACAGGGAGCGGATGCGCTCGCGGCGAGCGGCCCCGTGCACGTCCCCGCCTTCGTCACGAAGGTCGTCGACACCATCGGCGCCGGCGACTCGTTCATGGCGGGTCTGATCTGGGCCGTCGCGACGCTCGGCCTGCTCGGTGCCGATCGGCGCGATGACCTGCGCGCGCTCGACGGATCGCAGGTGCGCCAGATCGTCTCCACAGGCGCGCGCTGCGCCGGGATCACGGTCGGTCGGCCCGGAGCCGATCCGCCGACGGCCGACGAGGTCGGCGCCACGCTGCTTTAGGGCGACGCTGCTCTAGGGCGACGCTGCTCTAGGGCCAGCGAGCCCGCAGGTACTGCGGCGGCCAGTAGTCGAGTTCCACCCCGAGCTCGTGTGCCGCGCGCAGCGGGAAATGCGGATCGCGCATGGACTCGCGCCCGAGCATGACCGCATCCGCCTGGCCCGACTCGACGATCTGCTGGGCCTGAGCGGCGTCGGTGATGAGCCCGACCGCGTTGACGTCGACGCCGGCGCTCGTGCGCACGAACTCGGCGAACGGCACCTGGTATCCCGGTCCGAGCGGGATGCGCACGCCGGCCATCAGCCCACCGGAGGAGATGTCGAAGAAGTCGGCCCCCGCATCCCGAGCCCACCCGGCGACGACGGCCGTCTGCTCGGCATCCCACCCGCCGTCGGAGTAGTCCGTCGCCGAGAACCGCACGAACACCGGCACCGCACCGCCCACCTCTGCCCGCACGGCACGCACGATCTCGAGCAGCAGACGTGCGCGGTTCTCGAGCGTGCCGCCGTAGGCGTCGTCCCGGTGGTTCGACAGTGGCGAGAGGAACTGGTGCAGCAGGTACCCGTGTGCGGCATGCAGTTCGACGAGATCGAAACCGGCGTCCATCGCGCGTCGCGCCGCCGCGGCGAAGGCGGCCACGACATCCGGCAGCTCATCGAGCGCGAGCGCGCGAGGCGGTGCGTAGCCCTCGAACGCGACGGCGGACGGGGCCACGGTCTGCCAGCCGCCCTGATCCGCCGGCATCGTGCCCTTCGCGGGCGAACCCCATTCCGGCCAGACGGAGGCCTTGCGACCGGCGTGCGCCAGCTGCAGGCCGACCGCGGCGCCCTGGGTGTGGGCGAAGTCGGTGATGCGACGCCAGGCCGCGACCTGGGCGGTGCTCCAGATGCCCGTGTCGTGGGGCGAGATGCGGCCCTCGGGTGTGATGCCGGTCGCCTCCGCCATCACCAGGCCGGCGCCGCCGCGCGCGAACGAGCCCAGATGCGCCAGATGCCAGTCGGTCGGAACGCCGTCGCGCTCGAACACGCTGTACTGGCAGAGGGCGGGAACCCAGAGCCGGTTACGCACGTGCACCCCGCGGATGTCGAGCGGATCGAAGATGCCGGTCACCCGGCAAGCCTAGGGTGGCGGTATGGCTGCCTCGTTCGACGCCGCGAATGCGCGGCAGTGGATCGCCGTGCCCGGCCCGGACGACGACAAGTACTCCCGCGGCGTGCTCGGATTCGTGACCGGCTCGAGCCGTTACCCCGGTGCGGCCGTACTCGGGGTGGAAGCGGCGCTACACGCCGGGGTCGGGATGGTGCGGTACCTCGGTCCCGGTCGCGCCACGCGGCTCGTGCTGCAGAGACGGCCCGAAGCGGTCACCGCTGCCGGCCGCGTGCAGGCCTGGGTGCTCGGGTCCGGCCAGGACGCCGCCGAACGCGACGACCCCACCGCAGAGCTGCTCGACCGGGCGCTGGCGCAGCCGGTGCCGTGCGTGATCGACTCCGGCGCGCTCGACCGGGTTCGGGATGCCGCGGGTCCCGTGGTGATCACGCCGCACGCCGGCGAGCTCGCCGGGCTGCTCGGCATCGAGCGCGACGACGTCCGGGCCGATCCCTCGGGCTGCGCTGCGCGCGCCGCGGACGAGCTGGGGGTGACCGTCCTGCTGAAGGGCCACCAGTCGTTCATCGCGACCCCGGCGGGAGTGCGATTCACGGTGACGGCGCCGACCACGTGGCTGTCGACCGCGGGGAGCGGCGACGCGCTGGCCGGAATCCTGGGTGCGCTGGTGGCCACGCACAGCGCTGCGGTACTCGACGATGCCGACCTGCTCGCCGAGCTGGCGGCGACGGCATGCGTGCTGCACGGACTCGCGGGGGAGCGCGCCTCGGGCGGTGGCCCCTTCACCGTGCTCGACCTGTGCGCGCAGTTGCCGGCGGTGATCGCCTCGCTGGTCGAGTAGCCGCGCAGCGGCGTGTCGAAACCAGGGGCTGCTGATTTCGACACGCGGCTCTGGCGCTACTCAATCAGCGGACAGGCGCGAGAGGAACTCGCGGGTGCGCTCCTGCTGGGGCGCGCCGAACAGCTGCTCGGGCGGACCCTGCTCGACGATACGCCCGCCATCGAGGAACAGCACCCGGTGCGCAACATCCTTCGCGAATCCCATCTCGTGGGTAGCCATCAGGATCGTGGCGCCGTCCCGGCCGAGTTCGCGCACCAGGTCGAGCACCTCGCCGACGAGCTCGGGATCGAGGGCGCTGGTGATCTCATCGAGCAGCAGCACCTCGGGATCCGTCGCGATCGCGCGCACGATGGCGGCGCGCTGCTGCTGACCACCGGAGAGCCGGTCCGGGTGCATCCGCGCCTTGTCGGCGAGGCCGATGCGGTCCAGCAGTTCCAGGCCCCGCTTCTCGGCATCGGCCCGCGCCGCCCCGTGCACCTTGCGCAGGCCGAGAGTCACGTTGTCGAGCACCGACAGGTGCGGGAACAGGTTGTAGTTCTGGAACACGACGCCGAACCGCGCCCGCACCGCATCCACCTTCACCCGGGGGTCGCTGATGTCCGCCCCTCCCAGGAAGATCTGCCCGTCGTCGATCCGCTCGAGCAGCGTCAGGCACCGCAGCAGGGTCGACTTGCCGGAACCCGACGGCCCGATCAATGCCACGACCTCGTGCGCGGCGAGGTCGAGCGAGACGCCATCGAGCACGGTGCGATCGCCGAAACGCTTGACCAGATCGATGCCGGAGAGGACCGCGGCCATCACAGCACCTCGCCGATCTGCTCCCGGCGGCGCAGCCGGGCCGTGTACCAGTCGATGAGCCGGATCATCGGCAGCGCCAGCAGCACGAACAGCAGGCCCGCCACGACGAACGGCGTGAAACTCGCGTAATGCGACTGCTCGATCTGGGCGCCGCGCACCGCGTCGACCGCGCCGAGCACCGAGATCAGCCCGACGTCCTTCTGCATCGCGACGAAGTCGTTCATGAGCGCCGGCGTCACCTTGCGCAGCGCCTGCGGCAGCACCACGAGCCGCAGCGTCTGGCCGTGCGAGAGACCGAGCGAGCGCGCGGCGAGCCGCTGCGATGGATGCACGGCCTCGATGCCCGCGCGCCACACCTCGGAGACGTACGCGGAATAGGTGAGCACGAGCGCGACCGTCCCGAGCAGCTCCAGCGGGATACGTCCCTCGGTGAGGCGCAGACCCGGGATGCCGAATCCGATGAGGTACAGCACGATGATCAGCGGCATACCCCGGAACAGGTCGGTGTATCCGGCCGCAAGGGCCCGCAGCGGGAAGAACACGGGGCCGCGAAGGGTTCGCATCCCGGCGACCAGGAGGCTCACCACGAGCACTCCGAGGGCCGCGAACAGCAGCACCCGGATGTTCAGCAGGAACCCGTCCCACACCCGCGGCAGCGAGGCGAGCGCCACCTGAGGGTCGAAGAAGCTCGCCTGCACCCGTGGCCAGCCGGGGGCGTTCACGATCGCGAGCCATGCGATCACGGCGAAGACGACGGTGCTCGCCGCGCCGATCAGCACCGAACGGGTGGTCTGGCGGCGACGGAACGCCCGGCGGCTCAGTTCCAGCGAGCTGGGCTCGCGAAGGCTGAGGGCCGGGTCATCCGTTCTCACGCTCGCACGTTACTGGAGGACAGGCGCATCCGCTGCGTCGGCCAGCCACTGGTCCGCGATGGACTGCAGGGTGCCGTCGTCGCGCAGGGCGTCGACGGCGGCGGTGACATCAGCCGTGAGCGGGCTGTCCTTCTCCAGCACCAGACCGAACTCGTCGCCGCTCTTGCCGTCCGGCTTGGGCAGCTGCCCGATTATCAGGCCGCCGTCCAGCTCGACTCCGGTGAGGTAGAACGCGGTGGGCAGATCCACCACGATGGCGTCGACCTGACCGGACTCGAGGGCGAGCTTCGCGTCGTCGTTGGTGTTGAACGCCTGAGCACCCTGGTCAGGCTTGATCTGCTGCTCGATCGCGTCGAAGCTGGTCGTTCCCACCTGGGCGCCGATGAGGAGCGGCGCGAGGTCGGCGATCGACGAGGCGCCCGCCGCAGCGGAGGTGTCGGTGGTGATGACGACCTGCGTGGTCTCGTAGTATGGAGAGCTGAAGTCGACGTTCGCCGCGCGCTCTTGCGTGATCGAGAACTGCTGAAGGTTGAAGTCGAAGTCCTTGGGGCCGGGGGCGATGGCCTCGTCGAACGTGGTGCGCACCCACACGACGTCCGACTTGTCGAACCCGAGCTGCTCGGCCACGGCGTACGCGATCGCGGCCTCGAAGCCCTGACCCGACTCGGGCTTGTCGTCGATGACCCACGGGTAGTACGCCGGTTCGC
>JAODAS010000230.1 GCA_025463555.1 Schumannella sp. | reverse complement strand
CACTGCTGCCTCCCGTAGGAGTCTGGGCCGTGTCTCAGTCCCAGTGTGGCCGGTCACCCTCTCAGGCCGGCTACCCGTCGTCGCCTTGGTGGGCCGTTACCTCACCAACTAGCTGATAGGCCGCGAGATGATCCTGGACCGAAGTTCTTTCCCGACGCTGAAGATGCCTTCGCGTCGCGTATCCGGTATTAGACGTCGTTTCCAACGCTTATCCCAGAGTCCAGGGCACATTTCTCACGTGTTACTCACCCGTTCGCCACTGATTCAGAGGAGCAAGCTCCTCTTTCACCGTTCGACTTGCATGTGTTAAGCACGCCGCCAGCGTTCATCCT
The DNA here is from genome assembly GCA_025463555.1 of Schumannella sp. Taxonomy (GTDB): domain Bacteria; phylum Actinomycetota; class Actinomycetes; order Actinomycetales; family Microbacteriaceae; genus JBDSKH01. Next base: position 2,423 of record JAODAS010000230.1, on the reverse strand, counting down.
GAGCCAGGATCAAACTCTCCGTAAATGTTTGATTGCAACGGACGCAAGCGTCCGCGCACATCTGTGCCACGGCTGCCGGGCCAGCCTTAGGAAAATAAGGATGGGGCCGGTGGGCCGCAGCGAGTTTGATCTGACTGTTAGATCGTCTACTGACAATCAATCAATCCAAAGGAATCTCTACGGCCGATCGAAGATCGACCGTCGAGGTTATTTGGCATTTGACATAGTGCACGCTGTTGAGTTCTCAAGGATCGGACGCGCCTGAAGCACTCGATTTCTCGGGTGGGAGTTCAGGGCAACTGCTCGATCTGCCTCGCGGTCGTGGGCGCCGGATGCGTCTGTTGATCAGACACAGCCAGCGCGCTTGGGGATCAGAAGATCCGATACCGCGTGGGCTCCCCATCCTAACCCGATTCCCACTGCGGCGCATAGCCGCAGGTGAATCCGATTTGGCTGGGTTTGTCCCTCTTGAGGCCGAGGAGATCAGAACCGAGGTTCTGCATCCCGCTTCGCACCTTTGGGGTGACGAGTGTTTACATTACGTGGCGCCCGTTCCCCCGCCAAATTATGGCGAATCCCGGGCGTGTCGTCGGCTCAGCCGCAGTACTGGTCGGCCCATCCGACGATGTTCGTCGACTCCGCGACCGAGCTCATCGTCGCGATGTTGGCGTCGTTGTCGACGATCCGCGACTGCGTCACGGAGTCGAAGATGCCGCTGGCCGAGTCGGCGACGCGGTTCACATCCGTGCGGATCCCACTCGGCGAGACCTTCGCGAGAGCGGTCCATTTGTCGACGTATGCCTGGATGGACGTGAGCGTGTCCGGAATGGTGGGTCCCGGTGCGGGGAACCCGAAGGCGGGCGGCGCGATCATGGACGGATCCGCCGCGACCGTGGAGCAGAACTGCGCACTCGCGGCCTGGAGCGCATCATGCTTGCGGGCATCGTCGACGACCTTGTAGAGGTATGTCCCCGCGAATCCTGCGACCACCGACAGGATCAGGGCCAGTACCAGCGAGACCCTCACGATCCGGTGAACCCAGCCGCGCTCTCTCGAGCTCTGCACGGCGTTGACGATGCCGGCGATGAGCCCGATCGGTGGCAGGACTATCGAAAGGCCGAGGCCGACCTTCTCGCCGACCGTGGTGCGGTCGAGGTCGGGCGGCTCCTCCCAGTCGCCGACGCCACCGCCGAAGAACTGGGTCCCCGCGTTGGGGTCGTCGTCAGGCGGGGCGGCAGCCGGGCTCGTGAGCGCGTACGAACTGCTTCCGGATGTCGCGGACCCCGACGCCGCAAGGGCAGGTTCCAGCGTGGCGACGGGCGCCGCCGCGAAAGCGGGCTCCGGAACGTACACCGCCGTCGCCGGGGGCTCCGGGGTGTAGGTAGGCAACGGAGTCGACCCGGCCACGTGCTCCGGGGCGAGCGTCGGCTGTTCCTCGGTCTCGAGACCGAAGAGCGACTTCAACGGGTCCTCGTCGGCCGGGACATCGCCGGAACCCGGCGGCACGAGCGAGGGCGGCGGCGAGGCGGCCAGGCGGGCAGCGGTGTCGTCGACCGGAGGGTCGGCCGCGAAGAGTGCTCCGAACGGATCGGCGGGCGGTGCCTCGGGGTGGGGCGCCGACTGTTCCGGTGCCGCCGGAAAGCCGGGTGCTGCCACGGGCGAGGCTGGAGGCGTCGGGGCTGGAGGCGTCGAGGCTGGCGGAGAAGAAGCTGGCGGGGCCTCGTACCCAGGGGCCGAGGCCGGTGGCACTTCGTACGCCGGGGCCTCTGCCGCAGGCGCGACGTAGGCGGGTGGCGCGTCGGCGGGCGGCACGTCGGCCGGTGGCACGTATGCGGGCGCCGGCTCATAGGCAGGCGCGGCGAAGGCGGGCACGTCCGCCGCGGGACGCTCGTAGGCGGAGGGATCGAACGTCGGTGCTGGAGCCTCGGCCGGCGCCGGACTCGGCGGCGCTGCATAGGCGGCCGCCGGGGGCGTCGCGGGCGACTGCGGTGCAGGCGACTGCGGTGCGGGCGGAAAGAACGGAGTCGCCGCGGACGGTTCGCCGTCGGTGGACGGCGTGCCGCCGGCCGCGACGGGCGGATCTGCGAGCGGTGGTTCGTACGGCGTGCCCGGCTGCGCACCCTGGGCGGCTGAGCCGGGAGCCGTGTAGCCCGGCGCCCACGAGGGAGGCTCAGGCTCCGCCTGAGCTGCGGGAGCCGAGGCGGGCAGGACCGTCGGGGTGACGTAGTCGTTCGCCGCGGGCGCCGCGGTGGGCGCCTGATACGACGTGCGGGCGACGGGCGGACCGCCGGCCTGCGGCTCGTACGGACGGGTGGGGGGCGCAGCGAGCTGATCCGCGCCGAAGAACTCGGGAGCGGGCGGCGCCACGGGCGCGGCAGGCTGAGCTGCGGCGGGCGGCGCTGCAGGCTGCGCAGCGGGCGCGG
>JAODAS010000219.1 GCA_025463555.1 Schumannella sp. | reverse complement strand
CCGCGATCGCCGTCGCCGCGAACACGAAGCTGTGGAAGCGCGCCACCTCGCTCGGCGGCGTCGAGAGTCTCATCGAGCACCGCGCGTCGGCCGAGGGCGCCGGCACCCCGGCACCCCCGGACCTGCTCCGGCTCTCGGTCGGCATCGAGCACGTCGGCGACCTCATCGCCGATCTGGAGCAGGCCCTCGTCCGGCTCTGATCTCGTCCGGTCCTGATCAGGCGGTCAGGTGGAATGTGGTGGCGAAGCGGCCGAGCAACTCACCACGTCCGCGCAACACCTCGACCACCCCGGTCGCGATCGCCCGATCCGGGGCGAGTTCGCCGGAGATCACGCGGTGGATGCCGGGGCCGGTCGCGAAGGAGAGGTCGGCCGGTCCGTCCCCCCGTCTCACGTCGAGGGTGGGACCCTCCACCCGGATGAGCAGCTCGCCGGGACCGAACCGCACGCCGTAGGCAGTCGCCGGCAGGCCGGCCGCGACATCCGGCCGAAAGGCGGTGCGCAGATCGATGGTCATCGAGTCGGGGGTGATGATCTGTTCCTCCCGCGGGTCCTCCATCGCCTTGAAGCCCCAGGCCCCGAGCGCCAGCACGACAGGCTCGAGCTCGTGACCGTAGGGCGTCAGCTCGTAGACGATGACGCGCGAGCGCGGCACCCGGCGGATGACGCCGGCCGTCTGCAGCTCTTTGAGTCGCGCGGCCAGGATGTTGCTCGGGATTCGCGGAAGCCCCGCGGCGAGTTCGCCGTAGCGCCGCGGTCCGACGAGCAGGTCGCGGACGAGAAGCATCGCCCACCGCTCGCCCACGAGCTCGAGGGCCCGCGTGACGCCGCTGTACTGCCCGTAATCGCGTGCGGCCATCGGCCTCAGGCCTGCTGATCCGCGAAAGCCTCGGGGCCCTGCTCGGCCGCGACCGGGTCCATGTAGCCGAACTCCAGGATGTTGCCGTCGGGGTCGGCGACCTGACGCTGGTACATGAAACCCAGGTCAGACGCGGGGCGATCCTCGGACCCGCCGGCGGCGAGCCCCTGGGCGACGGCGGAGTCGACGTCCTGCCGGCTGTCCAGGAAGATCGCGGTCGACACCGACGGGGCGACCGCGGGGTCGCCGATCGGAAGGTCGGTGAAGGTCTGGAAGTAGTCGCGCGTGACGATCATGAAGTAGCTGTGGTCATCCTCGACGACCACGCAGGCTGCGTTGTGGTCGGAGAAGAGCGGGTTGATGGTGAAGCCGATCGCCGTGTAGAACGCCTTCGCGCGCTCCAGGTCGGTCACCGGCAGGTTGACGAACATCGCGGTCATGGGGAGTTCTCCTTCTCGATTCGATAGTGACGCCTACACTTGCAAAAAACAAGTGCCGCGTCAAGTCCTCGCGCGCGGGCCATCAGCGGGCGGGACTATCCTCAGCCGCATGTGCCGCAACATCCGCTGCCTTCATAACTTCGAGCCCGCCACGACCGATGACGAGGTGCGCGAAGCCGCGCTGCAGTTCGTCCGCAAGGTCAGTGGATCGACCCACCCCTCACGCGCGAATGCCGAGACCTTCGACCGGGCGATCGAGGAGATCGCCGTCGCGACCCGCCGGATGCTGAATGATCTGGTCACGACCGCCCCGCCGAAGAGCCGGGAGGCGGAGGCGGTCAAGGGCCGGGCACGCCACGAGAAGCGCATGGAGCGGGAGGTCCGCATCCGGACGACGGCTGCGGCGGGCTGACCTGCTACTGGTCTCCGAGAAGCCCATGACGCAGGAACGCGTTCCATACCCCGTCGTCGTCGACGGCTGTCGTGACCTCGTCGGCGACGGCCTTCACGCTGCCGTCCGCGTTTCCCATCGCGATCCCGAGGCCGACCAGGGTGAGCATCTCGATGTCGTTCGCGCTGTCGCCGATGGCGACCGCGTCATCCGGACTCATCTCCAGCGCCGCGAGCACTTCGCCGATGGCGACGCCCTTGTTCATGCCGGGCGGTGAGACCTCGCCGCCCGCCTCGCCGAGGAACGGCATGGTGCCCGTGAGCACATGCAGGGCCGGTGCCAGGGCGTCGCGGACGCGGGCGAACGTCGTCGGTTGCTCGCCGAAGAAGGTGAGCTTGGCGATCGACGGGATGCTGTCGAGATCCGGCCGGCCCGTCCCGCTGCGGCCCCACTCGCCCGGCTCGCCGCCGAGCAGGTGGCGCAACCGGGAGGTGAGCCCCACGCTGGGGAACACCGCGTCGTAGCTCTGCAGGATGTACTCGATGCTCTCTCGCTCGAAGAAGTCCACGGCGGTGCGCAGCAGGTCGCGCGGCATCGCATGCTCGGCGATCAGGGCGCCGCGGAGTTCCGCATAACCACCGCCGGCGGTTATGGCGCCGTCGAATCCGATCTCCGCGACCGGGCTGAAGATCTCGGCGCGAGCGCGGCCGGTGCAGAGCAGCACCAGGTGGCCGGCGGCGCGGGCGGATCGGACAGCGGCGACCGACGAGGCCGCGAGCGTCTCGTCGTGGTCGATCAGGGTGCCGTCGACGTCGAGGAAGATGGCGCGGCGGCGGAAGGTCACGTGGACAAGCCTCGCACGGACTGCGCAGGGGACGACCCGTGGAGGCCGCCCCCTGCGGTTGTGCGGTTAGGTCGCCGGCCGGTCGTCGAAGGCGATCTGGTCGGCGGTGATGTGTCCCCAGCCGCCGGTGTTGCGGTCGGTGATCTCGATGTGCGCGGTCTGCCCGACGAGATCGTTCACGAGCCACGACGCCCAGCGGAGCTTCTCGTCGTCCCGGCCGGTGGTGCTGCGCACGACCTGCCCGCCGACCACCAGGTTCACGGTGGTCTGCGTGTCCGCCTCGCCGCCGATCGAGCCGGCCTGCTCGGCGAACACGATCTGGTCCACCATCAGGTGACCCCACGCTCCGGTCGCGTTGTCCACGATCTGGATCTGGGCCGTGCGGCCGACCACGTCGTGCACATCCCACGAGATGTCGCGAAGCGTCCCGCTGTCATCGCCGGTGGCGGTGCGGTACACCTTCCCGCCGATCACCAGGTTGACGGCCGTCGCGCCACTGGCTCCCCACGGATGGTTCCCGCCCGCGATCCGGAAGTCGATGCGGTTGGCCGAGACCGTGAACGTCGGCGAACTGATGGTGCCCGTCGCCGGATCGCCGCCACCGACATACGTGTCGACTGCCTTCGACCCCACCTTCCCGGGAAGCGCGGCACTGGATGGAGCCTGGCCGCTGTAGCTCCCCGACGCCGTCCACCCCGTCCCGAATCCCGATCCTTCGAAGTCCGCGAAGACGCGGCCGGGAGCGGGGTGATACCCGCCGCCGACGAGGAAGTTCAGATACGCGTCACTCACCGTGAAGTTCGGAGACGAGAGCACACCCGTCGTCGAGTCGCCCGACAGGTAGCTGTTGACCAGCTTGCTGCCGAGGTAGCCGGTGACCGGCTGCTGCGAGGGGAGGGTGCCGGCGACGGGGCCGGAGCCGAACGCCGTTCCCGTCGTCGTCCAGCTGCCGTAGTTGGATCCCTCGAACGTCGCGTACGCGGTCGCGGGATCGGCGGCGGTCGTGATGTCCTCGTACTCCCGGATCACCGTGTTCGAGAAGGTGGCGGTCCCGCCGTCGGTATAGAGCCGGATGCCGTCTTCGCCGGGCTGGAAATAGACCTGATCGGAGTGCACGGCGGCTCCGTCGTCGATGAACACCTCGACCGAACCCTTGTCGACGAACACCCGGAGATGGGCCGAACGCGCACTCGTGCTGAATGGCGAGTCGGTGTGCGTCCAGCCTCCGAACGAGATGTCCGGGGATTGGCCGGTGATCTCGGAATGGGATCGGTCCGTATAGAACTCCTGGTTCTGATAGATCCCGACGTTCGTGTAGCGCGAGTTGTCGGCGGAGCGGCCGACCGAGATGCCCACGTTCTGCACCGACGTCCACGAGATGTCCGTCTCGAACTCATAGGCCGTGCCGTGATAGTCCAGATCCTGGTAGGTGCTCGCGAGCGTCGTGTTGGGAAGGCCGAACTGCGCCGCCACGTGGTTGCCGAGCCCCGCGACCGGGCTCGACAGGATCGTGTACACACCGCCACCGCGGGCACCCAGAGTCAGCTTGCGCGTGACCGACATCTGCCCGGAGATGTCGTCGGACACGCTCGAGGGGATGGCCAGGTTCTCGTTCGCGTAGCGCCAGTTGTTCATCCAGGCGATCGAGTACCGCGTGTCGTCGGGGCTCGAGTGATCGGGCCACGACACCTGGGCGTACCAGTCGAGTCCGTAGTCGAGCCACTGCGGGGTCGAGGAGTCGGGGACGAAGCTCGTGCCGTTCCACGCCCCGGTCCAGTAGGCGAAGGTGTTGGGCAGACCGCTGTAGTCGCCCTGCATGCTCGCCCCGAACACCCAGTGCCAGGTGCCGTCGCTCGCCTTGATGCGGAAGATGTCGGGGCACTCCATCCCGCCGATGTTCGGCGAGGTGTACGAGAACTCCGACTTGTAGGTCCAGGTCTTGAGGTTCGTCGAGGTGTAGAACCGCGCCTTCTGCGCCATGCCGATCACCGCGACCCAGTTGCTGTTGGCCGCATCCCAGCTGATCTTCGGGTCGCGGAACCAGTCGTTGTTCCCGGGATTGACGATCACCGGTGAGCCGTACGCGGTGAAGGTCGTCCCCCCGTCTGTGGAGTAGTAGAGGTACTGCTCCTGGTCGAAGCGGTCGCCGCCGGTGGGCTGGGTTGCCAGCGCGACCACGGCTCCGGCTCCGAAGCCGGCGGTGTTCGCGTCGTCGACGACGAGCGAACCGGTCCAGACCGGAAAGTTCGGCTGCTTGTCGATCGCGATTCCGCGGTCGGTGAACACCACACCATCGGTCGTCGTGGCGTGACGCCAGCCGCCGCCCTCGCTCTGCCGATCCCCGTAGAGGTAGTAGAGCTGATAGGCGTTGTCGGCCCAGATCGGACGCTGCGGATCGCTCGCCCAGTCGTGCGGCGCCGTCAGGTGGTAGGTCGGTCGCAACGACTCCCCCGGCGGGGCGAGTGCCACGGATGGCACGGCGCTGAATACCGCTGCGACGAGCGAAAGGGCTGCAACGGCCCCGATGATCTTCGGTGAAACCCTCATTGGCTACTCCTCGTTGAGTCCGTCGATTAAACGCTTAACCAAACAGACCCAGAGTAGCGAGAACGACCTGTCTACGCAACGGAGGAATCAGCCGGCGGCGGCGACTGATTCGCGCGGGACCGGCGGGCACGTCACGCGCAGCGGCGTCTCGCCCGACGCGTCCTCCAGGCCGAGCAGCACGCGCACACCCGCCGCGCCGAGCTCGTAGTGCGGCAGCGCGACGGTGGTCAGCGGTGGCCGCAGGTGCGCCGCGATCACCTCCTGGTTGTCGAACCCGACGATCGAGATGTCCTCGGGGATCGACAGCCCGCGCCGTCGGGCCGCGTCGTAGAAGCCCATGCCCTGCCGGTCGTTGTAGAGAAATGCCGCCTTCACCCCGAGAGCGAGCAGCTGGTCGGCGATCTCCCACCCGCCCTCCTGGTCGGGCGTGGCCTCGAGCACGAGAGCGGGGTCGTACGGGATCCCGGCGGCGGCGAGCGCCTCGCGGTATCCGGCGAGCCGGCCGGTCACAGCGGGCGACGGCGTGGTCGCGTTCACGAACGCGATCCGGCGGTGCCCGGCCGCGAGCAGCAACTCGGTCGCCGTGCGCCCGCCCTGCTGCTCATCCGGGACGACGGCGCGCGCGTCGGCCCCCGGTGCGAAGCAGTCGACGAGCACGAAGTCGGCCTCGCGCAGCGCCGTCGGCACGACGGTCTCGCGGTGGAACCATGTCGAGTAGAGGATGCCGCGCACCTGATGCTCGAGCATCATCGAGATCGCCTCGCGCTCGGCGTCCTCGTTGCCCTCGGTGTTGGCGACGAGCAGAACGTATCCGTGCTTCCACGCCTCGTCCTGCGCTCCGTGGATGATCTGCCCGGCGAACGGGGTGGTCGCGATCGCGTCGGCGACGAGCCCGATGAACTTGGACCCGCCGCTCGCCAGGTTCTTGGCCAGCGCGTTGGGCCGGTAGCCGAGCCGGTCGATGACCTCCTGCACGCGCTCGCGGGTCGCGTCGGTCAGCCTGACGTCTTGCCGGTTGTTCGCGACGAACGAGACGGTCGCGACAGACACGCCCGCGGCATCCGCGACGTCTTGCAGGGTGATGCGACCCTGCCCTCTCGCCACTGCGCCTCCCAGCCCTTTCGACTCCTCTCGCGACTCTAGAGGACCGCGAACAGACACAGCGTGCCATCCCCCTCGAACGCGAGCGAGGTGCCGTCGGGCCGGATGGCCGCCGCGACCAGTCCGTCGCCGACCGACACCTCGATCAGCGGGCCGTCGAGAACGAGTCGCACCGCTCCCCCCGTGAACGGCATCGACCAGCTCGATCCCCCGACGACGAGTTCGAGCTCGCCTTCGTGCACCGAGATCGCCGCGACGGCCTGCGCCTCCGACGTGATGACGAGGCGGCTCCCTTTCTGCCAGAGCAGATCTGCGCCCAGCCCGTCGACGGTGTTCCGGATGCCTCTGGCCGCTCTGCGCTCCTCCAGGGCCGGGTGCGGCGAAGCGACGAGCCGCTCGCCCTCGAGTCGCAGAACGTGCGGAACGCTGTGGGCGCCGACCCATCCGTCGCCCTCGATCCCGCGGAGCCAGAACATCAGGCACGCGCGACCGTCGGCATCGCGGAAGTACGACGGCGCGTAGTAGGAGTCTCCGTAGGTCAGGCGTCCCCAGGACTCGGCGACGAACTCGCCGCCGCGCAGCCGGCCGATCGCGTAGACGCAGTAGTACAGCTCGTCGTCGTCCCAGACCGAGGTGACGAGCACATCCCGGCCGTCGAGTTCGAAGATCTGCGGGCACTCCCAGAGCGAACCGGTCCACACCGGGTCGCGATCCGAGCCGGCGCGCGATGCGACGATGCCCGCGGGACGCCACTCCGCGAGATCGGATGAGACGAACGCGGATGCGGCTGCGCTGCCCGAGATGCTCGTTCCGACGAACATCTGCCAGGTCCCGGTACCGGTGTCGCGTCGGAGAAACGGATCCCGGAACGCGGTCGCGCCCGCCGGCGGTTCGACCACCACGGGACCCTTGGTCCAGGTGAGCCACTCATCGTCTGCGGGACGCGCGGTGCGCACGCGGCCGAGTCCGACATCGGGAATCATCACCGACGTGTAGAAGATCGTGGCGGCACCCTCGTCGTCGACCACCAGGCTGCCGGTCCAGATGCCGTCGTCGCCGTCGCCGGGCAGCAGGGCGTCGGGCAGCAGCTCGAACGAGAACA
>JAODAS010000182.1 GCA_025463555.1 Schumannella sp. | reverse complement strand
GGGCTCCGGGATCCGCGGTTGGGGTTCGTGACCATCACGGACGTGCGCATGACCGGCGACCTGCAGCATGCCAGCATCTTCTACACCGTGTACGGCACGGATGAGGAGCGGGCGGATTCCGCGGCCGCACTCAAAGCCGCGACCGGCATGTTCCGCACCGAGGTCGGCAAGAACATCACCGCGCGCCTCACGCCGAGCCTCGAGTTCATCGCGGACGCGATCCCCGAGAACGCGGCAGCCATCGATGGGTTGCTGCGCGAGGCGCGTGAACGCGACGCCGAGGCAGAGAAGCTCGCCTCGACGGCCCAGTACGCCGGCGACGCAGACCCGTACGTCAAGCCGCGCGACCTCGACGACGAGGGTGACGAGGACGACGAGGACGATGAGGGCGACGAGGTCGACGAGGCCGACGAGGCCGAAGCAGAGGCCGAGGCCGACGAAGAGGACCGGGCCTAGCTATTTCAGCAGGCGGCTCAACACGCGGTCGGCCAGCGGTTTGCCGCCGGTCTGACACGTCGGGCAGTACTGGAACGTCGAGTCGCTGAAGATGACCTGCCGCACCGTGTCGCCGCACACCGGGCACGGAAGGCCGTTGCGGCCGTGCACTCGCAGACCGGATTTCTTCTCCGCCTTGAGTTCACTCGCCGCCACGCCGTCGGCTCGGGCGACCGCGTCCCGCAGTGTCGACTGCATGGCGTCGTAGAGGGTCGACACGTCGTCGGGCGGCATGTCGGCCGCCTTGAACGGCGACATCTTCGCGACGTGCAGAATCTCATCCGAGTACGCGTTGCCGATCCCGGCGATCGTGCCCTGGTTGCGCAGCACGCCCTTGATCTGCGACCGCCCCGCCCGTTTCAGGATGCCGGCGAGCGCATCGAGTGTGAACTTCGGTTCCAGCGGGTCGGGTCCGAGGCGCGCGATCCCGGGCACGTCCTGCGGATCCCGGACCACATACACCGCGAGGCTCTTCTTGGTGCCGGCCTCCGTGATGTCGAAACCGGATCCGTCGTCGAGCACCAGCCGGGCGGCGAGCGGTCCTTTGCCACGGCCCGCTCCCGGCGTGGGGGAGTTCTCGCGCCAGCGGATCCAGCCGGCGCGCGCCAGATGGATGATCAGGTGCAGCGGCTTGTCCTCCGTCGCGGCACCGAGGGCCATCAAGTCGAGGAACTTACCGTGCCGCGTGACCTCGGTGAACTTCGCGCCGGTGAACGCGGTGGTGGGCGGGTCGTAGGTCTTCAGGGCAGAGAACGCCGTCACATCGACTCGCGCGATGCGCCGGCCGATCAGGCGCGATCCCAGGTCGGCGACCAGCGCCTGCACCTCGGGAAGTTCCGGCATGCGTTCAGTCTCACCGGTTTCGCGTCAACCGGCCAGGGCGAAACGCACCGATCCAGAGGCGATGTCTGCCTCCGTGAGCCGCACCCGCACATCCGTTCCGGGTTCGAGGTGGCCGTCGCAGACTCCTTCGACCGCGGGGTCGAGCAGCTGCACCCTGCCGCCATCCCGGTGCTGCGACCCGGACATGCCGCCCGCCGACAGCACGACCGCTTCGAACTCGTCGCCGATCCGCTGCACCAGCAGCGCCGCCTCGACCGCGTCGAGCGTCATCCGGTCGAGGCGATTCGCGACGTTGCTCGACCGTGCCATGATCTTCGGCAGCTCGGGCAGAGCCTCGCGCGCCCAATCCGGCACGGCGGTGCCTGCCGAGAGCGCTTCGCAGAGAACCAGCCCGAACCGGTCGACAAGGCGACGCAGCGGGGCGGTCACATGCGCGTACGGTGCCCCGACCGCGGCCTGAGCGGTGTTCTCGGGCGCGGATCCGTCGAACGCCGTGTACCCGGCCCCGCGGAACAGCGATGCCGCCGCGTGCAAGATCGCAAGATGCTTCGGGTCGTCGCCATCCAGCATCCGCAGGTAGTCGCCGTAGCGCTGATCCTCCGGCCACGGCAGCCCGAGCGCACGGGCCTGACGGCGGAACTTGTCGACAGCAGCCGGGTCGGCGGCGGGCATGGTCCGCAGGATGCCGACCCCGCCATCCAGCATCATGGTCGCCGCCGCCATTCCGGTCATCAACGACAGTTGCGCGTTCCAGTCCTCGATCGGCAGCAGCCGGCGGCGGTCGAGCGTGTAGCGCCCATCCTCCATCGACACCAGGATCTCGGGGGTCGACAGGCTCGCCCCACCGCGTTGCGCCTCGAGGGCGATGCGTGCCCTGCCGACGTCGCGCAGCATCCCGAGCAGGGCTGCGTCCGGTCCGCGTCCGGCGGCGAGGTCGGCCTGCGATGCCGGGTAGTCCAGCTGACGACGGCTGCGGATGCGCGCGCGGGCGACCGACGTGACCGTCACGTTCCCGCTCGCGTCGAGGGTGTGATCCCAGACGAACGCGCCCCGGACCTGCTCGGGGAGCAGCGATGCGGCCCCCTCACTGATCACCGTCGGGTGCAGTGGGATGCGGCCGTCGGCCGCGTACACGGTCTGCCCGCGCTTGCGCGCTTCCTCGTCGACCGCACCGCCCGGCGTGACGAACGCCGGCACGTCGGCGATCGCGTAGAGCACCCGCCATCCGTTCCCAGCGCGCTCGATGAAGAACGCCTGGTCGAGGTCTGTGGATCCGGGCGGATCCATCGTCACGAAGTCGATGTCGGTCTGGTCCGCCTCGGGCAGATCCGGATGCGCGGCCGCGGCCTCCGCCTCTGCGATGACCTCGGGGGAGAACTCACGGGGAAGCTCGAGTTCGACGGGGATCGCCGCCAGCCGGGCCGCGAGTTCGTCGTGTGCGGCATCCGCCGTCAGATGCAACGGGGTCATGGGCACCGGCTCAGACTATGCCGCGACCCTTGCATAGTCTGGGAGGCGCCCGAACGGTCGCCGGGCGGTCCCAGGTCACGCGTCTAGGCGGCGGGCAGCTCGTACCCCCGCTCTGCGTCACCGGTGACGAGGCCGTCGCGCAGAAGCCCGGTCAGCGCCCGCTCGAGTTGGACGGCATCCGGCCACAGCGCGGCGATCGCGTCGGTGGGTATCGCGGTATCGGCGGCACGTAATTCATTCAGGATCATCCCGCGCACCTGCCGGTCGCTGCCCTCGTACTTCTTCTGCTTCGGCGCCGGCCTGCCCTCATAGGCGGGATATCCCGCCGCCCGCCAGGCGCACAGTCCCCCGATCGGGCAGATGTCGCACCGCGGAGCACGCGGGATGCAGACGGTCTGGCCGAGTTCCATGGTTCCGGCGTTGACCAGGCGGGCGCGCGCCGGATCGGCGGGAAGCAGAGATTCCATGAGCGGCAGTTCGCGCCGGGTCTGAGCGGGACCGGGCTCGCCGCGGCCCTCGAGAGCACGCGCGAGCACCCGGCGCGCGTTGATGTCGACGACCGGCACGCGCACCCCGTACGCGAACGCGGCGACCGCACGCGCCGTGTACGGTCCGACTCCGGGCAACGCCAGCAGCGCATCGACATCGCGCGGCACGACATTGTCGTATGCAGCGGAGATCGCGGACGCGGCCGCGTGAAGAGCCAGAGCGCGGCGGGGGTACCCCAGACGGCCCCACGCGCGCACCGCCTCTCCCGGTGGCACGGCAGCCAGGGCCGCGGGGGTCGGCCAGCGTTCGAGCCACTCCGCGAGCCGGGGGATGACCCGTGCGACGGGTGTCTGCTGCAGCATGAACTCCGAGATCAGGATGCCCCAGGCCGGGTATCCGTCGGCCCGCCAGGGCAGATCCCGGTGGCTTGCCTCGTACCAGCCGGCGATCGCGGTGGAGAAGGTCGCAGGCACGCAAGCCAGCCTAGGGAGGGTGGGGGTGGGGTTTCGATACGCCGCTTCGCGGCTACTCAACCACCGCCGCTTCGCGGCCACTCAGCCGGCGACTCGCTCCAAAAGGGCGAGGGTTCGCTCTAGGAACAGCTCGGCGGCCGCTTCGTCGTAGTCGCTGAGGCTGTTGTCGATGAACAGGTGGCCGTCGCCGGGGTAGAGGAACAGCTCGGCTCCGGCGTCGGTGACCAGCACCCGGGCCGCGTCGATGTCGCCCTCGCCCACGAAGACCGGGTCGGCATCCATGCCATGGATCTGCAACGGGACACCGGCCGGCCAGGTCTCGCCGAACTCGTCGGCGGGAACAGCGCTGCCCACCAGTACGGCGCCGCGAGCGCCCGGCTTGGTCTGCGCCAGCTGCTGCGCCGGCAGCACGCCCAGCGACAGACCGACGTAGACGACGTCGGCGGGAAGTCCCTCGGCGGCGGCCACCGCCTCGTCCAGCAGTTTCTGGAAGCCGATCGCCTTGGCATTGGCCATGCCGCTGTCGAGGTCGGAGAACGTCTTGCCGTCGTAGACGTCGGGCAGATGCACGGTGTGCCCGGCCGCCTCGAAGCGGTCGGCGAGGGCGACGACCCCGCTGGTGAGGCCCTGGGCGTGATGGAAGAGCACGATCTCGGTCATGCCCGCACGGTACGCGGAACCACTGACTAGCCTGAGGGAATGGCCCGCTGGTCTCCGTCCCGTCGTGTCGTCCTCGAGTCCCTCGCGGATGAGCTTCTGCACAACTACGGCCGCGGCCGCACCGTCGTCGCCGTCGACGGCCCCACCGCGTCAGGCAAGTCGACCTTCGCCGACGACCTGGCCGAGGCGGTGCGCAAGAAGGGGCGCGACGTGTTCCGGGCGTCGATCGACGACTTCCTCAAGCCGAGGGCGCTGCGATACGCGCAGGGTCGCGATTCTGCGAAGGGCCGCTATGACGACGCATACGACTACTCGGTGTTCCGGCGCGTGCTCGTCGAGCCGTTCGGCATGAATGGCAGCACCGGGTTCGTGACGGCGGCCTGGGACGAGCGCCGCGACCGCCAGATCCAGCCGAAGTGGCTGAGCGGTCCGGTGGACGCGATGCTGATCGTCGACGGCAGCTACCTGAACCGCCCGGAGCTGCGGGGCCTCTGGAACGCCTCTCTCTGGCTGGACGCCGATGCCCAGGTGCGGGCTCGCCGGATGCTCGATCGCGACGGGATCGAGCCGGGTTCCGAGCGCGCCGAGCGGTACGCGGGCGCGTTCTCGCTCTACGAGAAGACCAAGCCGCGCGACGCCGCATCGATCATCATCGACAACACCGATCCGGATGCGCCGCTGAGGGTCTTCACCGACTCCTGCTGACGGGTACCCGCTTCGCGACTTCGTCGGCCGGAAAGAACCTGCCCGTGCGCTCGACCTCGTGCACGAGATCCACGATGGCCGAGTTCACGGGGGACTCGAGCCCGCGCTCACGGGCGGCGGCGACGACGGCGCCGTTCAGGAAGTCGATCTCGGTGAGCCGGCCCCTGCGGATGCTCTGCAGCGTCGAACCCGGGTTCGGCACATCTCCCATCCGCCGCGCGAGCAGCCGCGGGAACGCGGCCCCCAGCCAGAGCGGCGCGATGCCGATGAGGTTCAGGATGCCGCCCGACACCCCCTGCACGGTGCCGAACCGCACCCCCAGCCGTCGCGCCAGCCGCACCGTCTCCCGCATCGACGCGGTCATCACGCGGATCAGCCGCGCGTCGGCCACCACCTCCTGCACCGACAGCCCGGTGATCGCGGGAAGCGCGTTCACGTGGTTGATCAGCAGCTTCGTCCACTGGGCTCCGTCGATGTCGGGTGTCACCTCGACGGGCAGCGCGACGCGCAGCACCTCGGCCACATCTGCAAGCAGACCCGCCGAGGCGCCCGGCCCCGCGCCGAGGATCAGGGGGTTCGCACCCGTCACCGTGACCTGACCGGGCGAGAGGTACGAGGCCGCGAACAGGGCCAGGCCTCCGAGAAGCGGCGAGCCGGGAAGCGTCTCGTGCGCGACGCGGAGTCCTCCGAGCCCGTTCTGCACGACGAGCACGGGAACCCCGTCGAGTGCGGCGGCGCTGTCGCGCAAGGCGCCCGCGGCATCCTGCGCCTTCGTGGCGAGGATCGCCAGCTCGGGACGTGACGTCAGCACCGGTTCGACCTGGATGTGCGCGGTGAACGAGCCCCAGCCCCCGGTCAGCTGCAGCCCGCCGGAGCGGATCGCCTCGAGGTTGGCACCCCGCGCCGTTCCCGACACCTCGTGCCCCGCGCGCGCGAGAAGGGCGGCCAGCGTCCCGCCGACCGCCCCGGCTCCGAGCACCGCGATGCGCACGCTCCGAGCCTAGTTACGCCCCGATCAGCTCGCGCTCGGGTACCTCGATCGAGCCGGTCGTCCCAGGGCGCGCCGAGCGTCCGGCGGGAAGGAACAGCGCCGCGATAGCCGTCGCGGCGAGCACCGCCCCGCCGACCGCGACGGCCGGGATGGCCGCGTCGACATACCCGGTCGGGGTCAGCTGACCGCCGGCGCCGGTGAACACCGCGGTGAGCACGGCGATGCCGAGCGCGACGCCGATCTCACGCAGGGTCGAGTTGGTGCCGGATCCCTTGGCCGTGTCGTGCGGCGTCAGGTTCGCCAGAACCGCTGTCGAGGACGGGGCGAACACCAGCGACATGCCGATACCGGCCGCGATGAAGGCGGGCAGCATCGTCGTGTACGGCACGTCCGCGGACATGGTGGCCGCGAGCCAGAACAGCCCGGCCGCCTGTAGCGTCAGGCCGACGACGATCAGGATGCGCGTTCCGACGCGGGGCATGATGATGCCCGCGATCGGGGCGATGAGCATCGGCGCCATGGTCCAGGGCGTGGTCTGGAGCGCAGCCTCGAACGGTGAGCTGCCCTGTACCACCTGCAGGAACTGGATCAGGATGAAGACCGCTCCGAACATGCCGAAGCTGAACCCGAAGCCGACCACGTTCGCGATGGAGAAGCTGCGGTCGCGGAACAGCCGCAACGGCAGCAGCGGGGTCGCTGTGCGGCTCTCCCACAGCAGGAATCCCGCGAGCAGCACCGCGCCGCCGATCAGCCCCGCGAGCACCTCGAACGAATCCCAGCCCGCATCGTTGCCGCGGACGATGCCGAAGACGATCCCGAGCACACCGAGGCCCGCGAGCAGGACGCCGGGGATGTCGAGCCGCACCTTCGCGCCGAAGGCGTTCGGCAGCACCCAGAGCACGAACGGGATCGCGAGGATGCCGACGGGCACGTTGATCCAGAAGATGCCCTGCCAGGTGAAGCCTTCGACGATCGCGCCGCCGATCAGCGGGCCGGCGGCGACGCCGAGACCGGCGATGCCACCCCAGATCCCGATCGCGAGCGGGCGGCGCTTGGGGTCGACGGCGCCCGAGAGCAGCGACAGCGACAGCGGCATGATGCCGGCGCCGCCGATTCCCTGGATCGCGCGGGCGACGATCAGCTGCGACGGGTCGGTGCTGAGTGCCGCAGCGATCGAGGCGAGCGTGAAGATGGCGATGCCGACGATGAAGATGGTTCGCCGGCCGAGCCGGTCGCCGAGCCCGACGGTCAGCAGGATGAGGCTGGCGAACACCAGCGTGTAGGCGTTGATGAACCACTGCAGCTGCTCGACCGAGGCGCCGAGGTCTTCGTGGATCACCGGCAGGGCGTTGGTCATCACGAGGTTGTCGAGCGTAGCCATGAACATCGGGATGCCTGTTGCGAGGATCACCAGCACGAACGGAATGCGCCGCGCTGTCTGTGCCGCGAGGGGAGAGGACACCGGAACTCCTAAGTTGTAATCGAATGATTACTAGGGAGATTAGTTATCGACTGATAACATGTCAAGCGTGACCGCAACTGCAAGCCAGAAGACCGGCGAGAGCGCCCCGCGGATGAGGTCGGAGGACCGCCGCGAGCTGATCCTCGCGGCCGCTGCGGTGGTCTTCGGCGAGCGCGGCTATGTCGGCACGACGACCGACGCGGTTGCCAAGGCGGCCGGCATCAGCCAGCCGTATGTCGTGCGGATGTTCGGTACCAAGGCAGCCCTGTTCCAGGCGGTGCTCGACCGATCGCTCGACAAGCTGATCCTCGAGTTCCGTCAGGAGATCGCCGAATACGATCCGGCGCGCGGCGAACTCCACGCGTGCATCGGGCGCCGCTACGTCGAGCTGCTGGCGGACCGCGGGCTTCTGCTGAGCCTCATGCAGGCGTTCATGCTGGGCGCGGATCCCGAGATCGGGCCGACCGCTCGCGCCGGATTCCTGCGGGTGTACCGGTTGCTGCGCGACGAGGGGCGTTTCAGTCCCGAGGAGGCCACCGAGTTCCTGTCGGGCGGCATGATGATCAACACGCTCGTCGGGCTGCGCATGGGTGCGGATTTCGACACCGACCCCGAGGTGCGCGAGATGCTCACGGCGGCGATGCCCACCAAAGCCGCCCTCCTGCGGGACCTCGCCCGGCACTAGCCTCGGGTGCATGACTGCACCGAACCGCGGGCCGGATCGTCTCATCGAGACCATCCGCGCGTCGGTGATCGGCGGGACCGACATCGTCGACGGCCCCTTCGGACCCCGTCCCGTCGTCTATGCGGACTACACGGCGTCGGGGCGGTCCCTCACGTTCATCGAGGACTACATCCGCTCTGCCGTGCTGCCGCTGTACGCCAACACCCACACCGAATCCTCGGGAACGGGCCTGCAGACCTCGCGCTACCGCGAGGAGGCACGGGCCATCGTCGCCGAGTGCACGGGAGCCACCGACGACCACGCGGTGATCTTCTGCGGCAGCGGGTCGACGTACGCCATCGACAAGCTGATCGGGGTGCTGGGGCTGCGCGTGCCGTCGAACCTCGACGACCGGTGGCATGTGACGGATGCGATCCCGGCAGACCAGCGTCCTGTCGTGTTCCTCGGGCCGTTCGAGCACCACTCCAACGAGCTGTCCTGGCGGGAATCGATCGCCGACGTGGTGGTGATCCACGAATCGCGGGACGGGCACGTCGACCTCGATCACCTGACCGAGCAGCTGCTGCGCTACGCCGACCGGCCGATCAAGATCGGGTCCTTCTCCGCGGCGTCGAACGTGACCGGCATCATCACCGACACCGCCGCCGTGTCGACCCTGCTGCACGAGCACGGAGCGCTGGCGTTCTGGGACTTCGCCGCCGCGGCGCCCTACGTCGCCATCGACATGGGTCCGGCCGATGCCCCCGCGAGCTTCGATGCGGTATTCATCTCGACCCACAAGCTGATCGGCGGACCGGGCACCCCGGGTGTCCTGGTGGCCAAGAAGTCGCTGTTCACCAACCGCGTGCCCGTTGTGGTGGGCGGAGGAACGGTTTCGTACGTCTATCAGGACGGCCACGACTTCCACCCCGATGTCGCCCACCGTGAGGAGGGGGGAACGCCCGCGATCGTGGAGTCGATCCGCGCGGGGCTCGTGTTCCAGCTGAAGGCAGCCGTCGGGGTCGACGAGATCCGAAAGCGCGAGCACGACTTCGTGACCCGGGCCATCTCCACGTGGGATGCCAGTCCCAATATCGAGATCCTGGGCAGCCACGACGCCGACAGGCTGTCGATCGTGTCGTTCGTCATCCGGCATGACGGCGATGCGGGCCGGCGGTACCTGCACCACAACTATGTCGTCGCCGTCTTGAACGACCTGTTCGGCATCCAGGCACGTGGCGGATGCTCGTGCGCAGGTCCCTACGGACACCGTCTGCTCGGCATCGACCCCGAGTTCTCGCACGCTCTCGAACGCGAGATCAACACCGGATGCGAGGGCATCAAGCCGGGCTGGGTCCGGGTCAATTTCAACTACTTCATCGATGAGGCCACGTTCGAGTACATCCTCGACGCCGTGAAGCTGATTGCCGAGGAGGGCGCGGTGCTGCTGCCCAGCTACTCCTTCGAGCCGATGAGCGGGCTCTGGCGCCATCGGGACGCAGACCTGATCAGCCCGCCGATGTCGCTGCGCGAGGTCGACTACAGCGGCGGGCGGATGACCTATCCCGACCGGCGCAGCCGCCTGGAGGACCTCGATCTACCGCATTTCGCCGCCCTCGCGCGGGCGGAGATCGCGGCGGCGCACGCGAGCCCGGCGGTGGCATTGCCCGCGGCGCCGACGACAGCCGACTTCGAAGAGCTGCGCTGGTTCCCGTATCCGCATGAGATCGTGAACGTGTGAGTGGTTCCACCTCCGGCATCCTGCTCGTCGACAAGCCGGGTGGCATGACCAGCCACGACGTGGTCGCGCGCACCCGCAGAGCGCTGGGCACGCGCAAGGTGGGGCATGCCGGGACGCTCGACCCTATGGCGACGGGCCTGCTGCTGCTCGGCGTGAACAGCTCCACCCGTCTGCTCACCTACCTCATCGGGCTGGGCAAGCGCTACACGGCGACCATCCGCCTGGGGGTGGCGACCGACACGGACGATGCGGAGGGCCAGGTGACGGGGACGGCCGATGCCGGCGGCGTGACTCGGGCCGCGATCGACGCCGTTCTCGCCGATCTGACCGGCGAGATCGAGCAGGTGCCGTCGAGCTTCAGCGCCGTCAAGGTCGGCGGCCGCCGCTCGTATGACCGCGCACGCGCCGGTGAAGAGGTGGTGCTCGCTCCGCGCACCGTCACGGTCAGCCGGTTCGACGTGCTCGCCGAGCGCCGCGAGAACGGCCTCGTCGACCTCGACGTGGTGGTCGAGTGCACGTCCGGCACGTACATCCGGGCTCTGGCGCGTGATCTCGGCCGGGCACTCGGTGTCGGCGGGCACCTGACCGCCTTGCGACGCGAGGCGATCGGGGTGTTCGAGGTCCGGGATGCGGTTCCGCTTGAGAACGTCGACGCCGGGTCGCTGCGTTCCCCCGCGGTCGTCGCCGCAGAGCTGTTCCCCACCGCGACCCTAGACGCCGCCCAGGCCACCGACCTGACTCATGGCAAGCGCGTCGCGCTCGCCGTCGAGGACGCAGCGGTCGTCGCCGCGATCACGGCGGACGGGCGGCTCGCCGGCCTCGTCAGCGTCAGCGGCGGGTCCGCGCGCGTGCTGGTCAACTTTCCGACGGACGAGGTCCTCGCATGATCCTGGGTTTCACGATCGTACTGATCGGCGCGGCGGTCCTCGCCGGGTTGCTGTGTGTCGTGCTGGGTCTGGCCGGTCGCAGGCCCGCCGACGTCAGCATCCTGTCCCTCGTCGTGGTCGAGGTGCTGGTGCTCGCGCAGATCGTAATCGCCCTCATCGCGCCCGCGGTGGGGAACCGGCCGACCGGCAACCCGGCAGAGTTCTGGGTGTACCTGATCACAGCGGCGATCATCCCGCCACTCGCCGTGCTCTGGGCGCTCACCGATCGCGGACGCTGGAGCACCGTGGTTCTCGGCGTCGGCGCCCTCGCGGTCGCCGTCATGGCGTACCGCATGCACCAGATCTGGACCGTCCAGCTTGCGTGAGCGCGGCCTACTAATCTGGATGCCGTGACAGCTCCCGGCCCGCGACAGAGTTCTTCGCGAGCAACGGGTGTTGGTCGCGTGCTCGTAGCCGTGTACGCGATCCTGGCGATCGCCGCGACCGGCCGGTCGGTCTTCCAGATCATCGACAGGTTCGGCGAGGCGCCCGTGGCATTCACGCTGTCGGCGCTCGCCGCGATGGTCTATCTCCTCGCCACGATCGCTCTTGCTCTGGGCTGGCGACGCGTCGCCCTGGCGACCATCTGCTTCGAGCTCGCCGGAGTGCTCGTCATCGGCACCATCAGCCTCGTGTCGCCCGCGCTGCTCGGCCTCGACAGCGTCGACCCGTTCGGGCGTGAGGCCACGGTCTGGAGCGCCTACGGTGCCGGGTACCTTCTCGTGCCTCTGGTGCTGCCGGTGCTCGGCCTGCTGTGGCTGCGGCGCCGCGCGGGCGTGGCGGCCGTCTGATGCAGCTCTATCGCAGCAGCGAGGCGGTGCCGGCCGGATTCGGCCCCTCGGCGATCACGGTCGGCAAGTTCGACGGTCTGCACCGCGGTCACCGCGACGTGCTGAGGCAGCTCTGCGCGGTCGCGGACGCCGACGGCCTGATCCCGGCGGTCGTCACCTTCGACCGCAACCCGCTGGCGACGCTGAACCCGGATCGCGCTCCGGTCGCTCTGGCGAGCGCGGCTCAGAAGATCGAGCTGTTCGAGGAGGCCGGCATCGTCGCCGTGCTGATGCTCGAGTTCACCGAAGAGCTGGCTTCCCTCTCGCCCGAGGCGTTCGTCCGCAGCATCCTCGTCGACACGCTCCACGCGCGAATGGTGCTCGCGGGACGGGACTTCCGCTTCGGGGCGGGCGGTGCCGGTGACCTGAAGGCGCTCCGCCGTCTCGGCGGCGAGCACGGATTCGAGGTGGCCGTCATCGACGACTACGACGCCGACGCCGACGGGGAGCCGCGCCGCGTCTCGTCGAGCTGGGTCCGTGAACTTCTGAGCGAAGGACGCGTGCGTGAGGCCGCCCGGCTGCTGGGCCGCCTGCCCTCGATCCGCTCCCGTGTCGTGCACGGCGAGCAGCGGGGGCGCGAGCTGGGTTACCCGACCGCCAACCTCGATCCGGAGCTGGAGGGGATGCTGCCCCTGGACGGCGTGTACGCCGCGTGGGCCATCGTTGACGGGCAGCGCTACGGTGCGGCCGTGTCGATCGGCAACAATCCGACGTTCGACGGGATCCCGCAGCATCAGGTCGAGGCCCACCTGCTCGATCAGAAGCTCGACCTGTACGACCGCACGATCGAGCTCCAGTTCGTCGACTACATCCGGCCGATGAACCGCTTCGCGGGGGTGGATGCGCTCGTGACCCAGCTGCGGGCGGACGAGCAGAGCATCCGGGCTGTCCTCGCTCAGGAGCCGGGCACGCCCGCGCGCCCGTAGAGGAAGAGCACCAGCTCCCGCGCGGTGCCCGTGAGCGCCGGACCGGTGCCGAGTTCCCATCCCGCGTCGCTGGCCTTCAGGCTGCGGCCGCGGACGACCGCCCGGATCGGCAGCGGCGCTCTCAGGATCCGCTCGAGCGCGACCGCGCCGGACACGACGCCGTCGACCTGGAGCCGGTCGCTCAGCTCGTACCCGGCGGCCAGCGCCGTGCCCAGATCGGCCACCCGCACCCGACGACGGCTGCGGGCCTTCGCCACTGCCGCGTCGAACGCCGCCCGGTCTCCGGCGCCGAGGCGGGCGACGGCGGCCTCCACCTCATCCAGTCGCGCCGACCAGTCGTTGCCGACCGCCGATTCGTCGACCCGCGCACGCTGGCTGAGGGGCAGGTAACGCGCGAAGTCGCGGGGCTCGGTCACTCGCGGCTGCCCTGCGCCACCATCGCCTCGAGATAGCGCGCGATGGTGTCGAGCTCGGCGGCGGAGAAGCCCTCGTTCAGGCGGGCCAGATCCTCCAGGATGCCGGCGTAGGCATCCTGGAAGCTCGCCAGCCTTTCGTGAATCGGCTCGATGACCACCTTGCGCCGGTCCGACGGATCGGAGGCGCGGCGCACGAAGCCGCCCTTCTCGAGGCGGTCGATCACCCGCGTCGTCGTGCTCGTGGGCAACCCGGTCCTGGCGCTGATCTCGCCGGCTGTGAGTGGCCGGCCGGCATCCAGGACGATGCCGAATGTCTGCAGGTCGACGACGTTCAGCCCGATCCCACGGGCGATGCGTTCGTTGGTGAGCACCGCATCGGCGATCACCCGCCGCATGGCGGAGGAGATGCGCTCGTCGGAACTGGACATGGTGCCATTCTCTCGCTAACGTTCCCG
>JAODAS010000181.1 GCA_025463555.1 Schumannella sp. | reverse complement strand
CTCGTGGTGTCGGTGCCGCGGTTCAGCAGGGTGACCGTCATGCCGCGCTCCACCGCCAGCCTGCTGCAGGATGCGCTGATGATGCCGTTGCCACCGATGATCAGAACTCGCAGAGCGGACATGCTCGTAGGCTTCCACCATGGCATCCAGCACGCAAACCGGTCCGTCCACCGAATCGTCCGGACTCGGCGCGGGCATCGAGCTCGACGAACTCGATCCCGCCATCCGCCCGCAGGACGACCTCTTCCGGCACGTGAACGGCAAGTGGATCGCGCGGACCGAGATTCCCAGCGACAAGGCGCGATACGGCTCGTTCTATGTGCTCGCCGAGGAGGCCGAGAAGGCGGTGCGCGAGATCATCGAGGAATCGCAGAACGCCGGCTCCGGCACCGAAGCGCGCAAGGTCGGCGACCTGTACGCCAGCTTCCTCGACGAGGCGCGCATCGAGGCCCGCGGCTGGACGGCGCTCGCACCTGACTTCGAGGCGATCGCCGCCGTCGACGGGATCCCGGCATTCGTGCGAGAGCTCGGCCGCCTCGAGCGGCTCGGCTCCGGCGGGTTCCTGCAGGCGTTCGTCGACAACGACCCGGGAGACCCGGAGCGGTATCTGGTGTTCCTCGAGCAGGGCGGGCTGGGCCTGCCCGACGAGTCGTACTACCGCGACGAGAAGTTCGCCGAGATCCGCACCGCGTACCGCTCCCACCTCGAGCGCATGATCGACATGGCGGGGCTCCCCGACCCGGCCACCCGTGCCCAGCGGGTGTTCGACCTCGAGACCGCCATCGCATCCCACCACTGGGACAACGTGAAGACCCGCGACAGCCAGGCGACCTACAACCCGATGCACTGGGCCGAGGTGGAGGCACTCGCCGGCGCCGACCGCGGCGGTCTGCTGGCCGGCTGGCTCGAGGCCCTCGATGTCCCGGCGGGCTCCTTCGCCGAGGTCGTCGTGCGTGAGCCCAGCTACCTGGAGGGCCTCGCCGTCCTGCTCGACGATGCGCACCTCGACGCCTGGAAGGACTGGCTCACCTGGCAGGTGATCCGCGCGTCGGCGTCGTACCTGCACGCAGAGGTCGTGCAGGCCAACTTCGACTTCTACGGCAAGACGCTCACGGGCACGCCCGAGTTGCGGGCGCGGTGGAAGCGCGGGGTATCCGTGGTCGAAGGTGCGATGGGCGAGGCCGTGGGACGCATCTACGTCGAGCGGCACTTCAGCCCCGCCGCGAAGACCGCCATGGACGAGCTGGTCGCCAACCTCGTCGCGGCGTACCGGCAGAGCATCCAGACCCTCGAGTGGATGACCCCGGAGACCCGCGAGCGCGCCCTCGACAAGCTGTCGAAGTTCACGCCCAAGATCGGGTACCCGGTGAAGTGGCGCGACTACTCGGCGCTGACCATCGTGCCGGACGACCTGCTCGCCAACGTGCGCGCGACGACCGAGTTCGAGTTCCAGCGCGAGCTGGGCAAGATCGGCAAGCCGATCGACCGCGACGAGTGGTTCATGACTCCGCAGACCATCAACGCGTACTACAACCCGGGTTTCAACGAGATCGTGTTCCCCGCGGCGATCCTGCAGTACCCGTTCTTCGACGAGGGCCGGGATGCGGCGGCCAACTACGGCGCGATCGGTGCGGTCATCGGGCACGAGATCGGGCACGGGTTCGACGACCAGGGTTCGCAGTACGACGGCGACGGCCGGCTCACCGACTGGTGGACCGCCGCCGACAAGCAGGCGTTCGAGAAGCGCACCGCATCCCTCATCGCCCAGTACGACGCCCTCGAGCCGGCGCAACTGCCCGGCCACCACGTCAAGGGCGATCTGACGATCGGCGAGAACATCGGCGACCTCGGAGGACTCGGAATCGCGTGGAAGGCGTACCTGCTGGCCCTTGGCGGGAACGAGCCTCCCGAGGTCGACGGGCTCTCGGGCGCGGAGCGGTTCTTCCTGAGCTGGGCGCAGGCGTGGCAGGTCAAGCTGCGCGACGAGGAGGCGCTTCGGCTGCTCTCGATCGACCCGCATTCGCCGAACGAGTTCCGCTGCAATCAGATCGTCCGTAACATCGACGTGTTCTACTCGACTTTCAACGTCTCGCCGAGCGATGCGTTGTGGCTGGACCCGGAGGACAGAGTCACCATTTGGTAGAGATCGCCACCAGCCGTGAACGCAGCTCGCGCGTGCGGACGCCACGCGAGGCGCAGCACCGCGCCCCGCGATCGGCCGACAACTTCGCGAACAGCTTCACGGCGCTCGGCGATCTCGCCTACGAGGGCGCACAGGTCTCCGCCTCGGTCATGGACCTCGACACCGGGCGGGTGCTGGTCGCGATCGACGAGCGCATCGTGCTGCCGACGGCGTCGATCGGCAAGATCCTGCTGCTCATCGAGGTCTCGGCCCGCCTCACCGAGCGCGATGCGTCGGGCTACGGGATCCTGGACAAGACGGCACGGGATGCGGTGGGCGACTCGGGCGTGTGGCAGCACCTGCAGGCGCCCTCCCTGCCGGTCGCCGATCTCGCCTCGCTCGTGGGTGCGACCTCCGACAACCTGGCGACGAACGTGCTGCTGCGCCAGGTCGGATTGCAGGCGGTGCGCGCGCGCACCGAGTCGCTCGGGCTCCTCCGCACCGCCTTGCTCGACCTGGTGCGCGATTCGCGCGGCCCCGACGATGCGCCGCAGCTGTCGGTCGGCTCCACCGCCGAGCTGATGTGGCTGTTCTCGAGCCTGGCCCGCGGCGAGATCGTGGACACCCTGACGTCCTCCCGCGTCCTCGGCTGGCTCTCGCTGAATGCCGACCTCTCCATGGTGGCGAGCGCGTTCGGCCTCGACCCGCTGTCGCACCGCGGTACCGATCACGGGCTGCTGCTGGTCAACAAGACGGGGACGGATGCCGGCGTGCGCGCCGAGGCGGGCGTCCTCCGCGGGCCGCGGGCGGGTGTGGCCTACGCGGCGTCCGTGCAGTTCAACGACAGCGGGATCGCGGCCCGCCTGCGGGTGCTCGAGGCCCTGCGGACGGTCGGTTTCGACCTGCTCGAGTACGTGCACTGAGCGCTTAACCCCCTCCTTCACCCGTTCCCTTGTCCACGGGTGACCCCCATACGGGTGTCGGCATTTAGGGGGACGTGGTAATTTCGCTCTGTCCGCGTGGGCACATCCCCGAATTCGTGTGCTCGCACCCCCACGGACCAGACGGCGGCGTCGCCACAACACAAGGAGCTTCCCCCACCTCCCATCCCCCTACATCCCTCGTTTTCCGGCGAGTTTCCCCGACTCGCTTCCCCGTCCCCCGACCGGTTCATCCGGATGCGCCTGCACGCCGCTCTGCGTGTGGCTGACGCACACCCCTGTAACACCCGCACCCCCGTGCGGCCCTCCTCTCAGCAAGGAATCCCCCGAGCATGTTCAAGAAGATCCTCGCCGGCGTCGTCACCGCCGTGCTTTCACTGGGTGTGGTCGCCCTCGTGGCCGGTCCGGCCAGCGCCCACCACAACACCATCAACCCGACCGTCACCTGTGCCACAGACGGCACCTACAAGGTGACCTGGGCTGTGACCAACTCCGAGTCGGCCAAGACCGAGGTCATCACGGTCTCCAGCAACCCGGCCCTCGTTCCCGTCGGCACCAGCTTCGCCTTCAGCCAGACCAAGACCTTCACCCAGTTCGTCACCGAGCCTCAGAACCTCGAGCTCGACCTGACCGGCTTCTGGGACGGCGACACCACGACCACCGGCGATGACGTCTACAGCGCCAACAGCGGATGGTTCGGCAAGGACTCGTTCCCGACCGGCTGCCTCCAGGTGACGCCGTCGGCGACGCCGCAGCCTTCGGTCTGCGACGGCCCCAACCACTACACGTCGCCCACCTACACGCTGACCGCGGTTACGGGCATCAAGTACACGGTCGGCGGCGTCCCCACCGCCGCGGGTGTCTACCCCGCCGTCAACGGCGGCCCCGCCGTCCACATCGAGGCGACGGTGACCGACAGCAAGTACAAGATCGTGGGCACGTCCGTCTGGGACTTCACGTTCACCGTGCCGGCCCAGGCCTGCACGGTCGAGGTCGACCCGGTGTCTCCTGACTTCAAGCAGCAGGTCTGCACCCTGCCGGGTCAGCACGCCCTCGCCCAGTACTTCATCCCGAACACCACGGGCGTGATCTACTCCGTCAAGATCAACGGCACCGAGACCGACAAGAGCACCGGCTGGTACGACGTGCCGGAGGGCGTGACCGCCATCCAGATCATCGCTCGCGGTGACACGGCGAACTTCTACACGCTCAAGGGCGGCACGAAGACCTATGACTACGCGCTGACGCTGCTCGGCGACGAGTGCCTCGTGAAGGTCGTGCCGAAGGACCCGGGCATCGCCGACGGTCAGTGCGACGTCGTCGACCACCCCGGCGTCGTCCCGCCGCAGACGTACACCCTGTTCTATGTGGCCCACGTGGTCTACCAGGTCAGCACCGACCACGGCGTGACGTTCCACGATGTGGTGCTCACCGGTGACCAGACCTTCCCGGTCACCCCCGGCACCCACCTCGTGGTGCGTGCCACCGTCGACGATCCGACGAAGTACGAGACCTCGGGTCTGAACTTCGAGAAGATGTACGGCGATCCGGGCGACTGCAAGGGCGAGCTGACTCCTGTCGAGCCGTCGGGTGTGGCGCAGTACTGCGACGAGACCGACGTCACGAACCCGATCCTGGTCGACGGCACCATCACGCTGGCCGCCGTGCCGCACGTCGTGTACTTCATCGACGGCACCCCGGCTGCGTCCGGCGTCCCGATCCCGGTCGCTCCCGGTCCCCACACGGTGACCGCGGGCGTCGATGATCCGGCGAAGTACAAGATCAAGGCCGGCGCCGCCACCTCGTGGCCCGTCGATATCGCCGGCGATGAGTGCCTCCCCACCGAGGGCCTCGTCGTGCCGGCGGTCTCGTCCAACCAGGTCGGCTGCTTCACGAACGGGTCCTACACGCTCAGCAACGACCAGGCCGACCCGAACGCCGTCATCTGGACGGTGAGCGGCTCGCAGGTCTCTCAGGGCAAGTACACCGTCTCGGGCTCCGGAACGATCACGATCACGGCGGCGCCGAATGCGCCGGCGTGGGGCTTCGATCCCGCCTCCCAGACGAGCTGGACCATCCATTTCAACAAGCCATCGGTCTGCGATGTCGAGACGCTCGCCATGACGGGACAGTCCCCCACCGGACTGCTCATCGCGGCTGACCTGCTCGTCGTCGCCGGTCTGGCCATGTTCGCGATGCGCGCGGTCCGCCGCGGTCGCTCGCAGCTGGCCTAGCCGCTGAGCGGCGGCGCCGCGCCCCGTGGGCTGAGACACAGGGGCGCGGCGTCGTCTTCGACGCACGCGAGGGTGGCGGGCTGAGAGCGCCGCCGTCGTGCAGACGCGAGAACGTGCCGAAGGGCCGTGGGAGTTCATTCCCACGGCCCTT
>JAODAS010000143.1 GCA_025463555.1 Schumannella sp. | reverse complement strand
GCAGCATCAGGCCACCTCGATCCCGGTGTCGCCGTTCTTGAACGCGAGGTCGCCGTCGACGATCGCGCGCGCGACGTCCTTCATGGGGTGCCCGGTCGCGAACGCATGGCCCTGGATGATGAGCAGGGCGTCATCCGGCGCGACCCGCAGTTGCGCGATGACGACGCCGGTGGCCTGGTGGATGACGCGGCGGGAGAACGCCCCCGGCTCGGGTTCGGCATCGGGGAGGCTGCCCGTCTCGATCGCGCGCCGCAGCACATGCCGCCCGATGATGTCGCTCATCACCATGGCCTGCCGGCACTGCTCGGTCGTGAGGCTGACCGGCGGGATCGAGTACAGGTCGACGGCGCCGATGGGCAATGCGCCGACGAGCAGCGGGAAGGCGAAGATCGAGCTGACACCGTAGTCCGAGGCGGCCGCCGCGAATGCCGGCCACTCGCGCCGCGGCCGCTCGCTCATCGCGGGTTCGAGGACGGGCCTGCGTCCGCTGATCGCCTCCCAGCACGGGCCCTCGGTCAGGTCGAATTGCAACTCGTCAAGCCGCGCCGCGAGTTCGTCGCTGGCGGCCAGGGTCTCGCTGCCCATCACCGCACCGACGGTCGAGACCGCCGCTCCCGAGACCGGAAAAACGTCCACGAACGGCTGGGCGAAGGCGGCCGGGCGCCCCGCTGCCGCCCTCAGAGACTCGAGAGCCGAGGCGTAGCGGTCGGTCATCGGCACCCGTCCACGCTACGCCTACGG
This sequence comes from Schumannella sp., assembly GCA_025463555.1. Lineage (GTDB taxonomy): Bacteria > Actinomycetota > Actinomycetes > Actinomycetales > Microbacteriaceae > JBDSKH01. The sequence continues at coordinate 5,401 of JAODAS010000143.1, read as the reverse complement.
TGTCGCATTGACGCCGGACGCTTCGATGAGGTGCTGCGTGAGGGCGTCGATGCGTGCGACGAACTCCTCATCGATCAGCTCCTCCGGCGCGATGACCGGCTCGTAGAACAACTGACTGGCCGGCCCGACGACCATGCCAATCGTCTGCTCGCGGCCATCGATGTCGAGCACGGGGATCTGAATCTCGGATGCCCGGTCGGCGTTCGCGTTCGCGGTCGCGAACCTCGTCACCGCTTCGACGATGCGGTCGCCCGATACGAATGAACCACCTGCATAACTCACCCTCTTCATGTAGAAATGATGCAGCGGATGACGCTCGCGAACCACCCCCTTGCAGTCCCAGACCCTGAGTGCAAAAGGAGCCCGAATGGGCACGCTGTTCTATGGCGCCTCGCGCACACCGATCACGATCGATGATCGCCTGCTGGCGCATCTCAAGATCGTGATCACGTCGAAACTGCGCCGCAACGAATCATTCCTGCTGTCGTGGGATGAGCCGCCCGAGAACGGCAGCGGGCGCGCATCCGTCTTCATCCACGCCAACTGCGATCTGGTCTACCGCTTCGACGGGTCGCGACCGGCCGAACTCGACCAGAACCTGCTCGAGTCGATGGCAGCGGAGTCGATGTCGACGCGCGGCCTGCGCATCGCGGCGACGATGCCGCCTGTGGGCCGCCTGTTCTGAGGCGGAACTCAGGGGTAGTTGCTCCCGGCGAGCATCCGGGCGAGGTGCGCGGCGTTGGCGGCGGTTGCCGAGGTGGCAGACGCGGTCGCCTCAGGGGTATCCGGCAGGTCCTGGTAGTCGGTCTTCGCCATCGATTCGCCGTTCCAGTAGGTGTTCGCCTGCGCCGGCAGCGTGAAGCCGACGTCGTTCAGCGCCTGGGCCAGCTGCGCGAAGATCTGGTGGGCGCCGTCCTCGTTGCCGACGTTGGCGACGATCGCGACCTTGCCGTACAGGGTCGGCCGGCCCTCCTCGTCCGTCTCCGACAGTTCGGCGTCGAGCCGCTCGAGGACGCGCTGGGCCACGCTCGAGGCGTGCCCCATCCAGGTCGGAGTCGCGAGCACCAGGATGTCCGCGGCCAGCACCCGCTCGCGCAGGGCCGGCCAGGCGTCGCCCTCCCCCATGTCGGCATCCACCCCCGGCCTGATGTTGAGGTCCACGACCCGCACGCTCTCGCCGGTGACCCCGTGCGTCGCGAGGGCGGCGAGCACCTCGTCGGTCAGCTTCTGGGTGCTCGACGAGGCCGGGCTCGGCTTCAGGGTGCAGTTGAGTGCCAGCGCGGTCAGAGCGGTGTCGGATGCCATGCGCGCCACGATAGGTGCGGCGCGTCCGCTCTCACCGGCTTCGCAGTCCGGGTGCAGGCAACGCCGGGGAATCGCGCAGGAGCCCGGACAGCTGCTCGGCCGCGCTCGCGGCCATGCCGGCCAGTTCGGCGTACGACTGCTCGCTGCGGTGGCCCGGCCACCCGTCGGGCAGCACCTCGCGGGCGAGCCCCGGGTCGAGGTACGGGATGGGGCGCCACAGGTCGATCCCACGCACGTAGCCGGCGAGCTGATCGGCCTCCGGCCGCAGCAGCGGCTCGACCTCGGCGAGGAACGCCCGGTGCACGGCGGCGAGCTCGTCCAGGTCCCACCAGTCGGCCACCGCATCCGCGAGGGTGCCGGCCGGGCGCGGATCGGTCGACTCGAACAGGGTCGCATGCGCGCGAACGCCGAGGTCGAGGAGGATCCGCTCCACCTCGGTGGTCAGGGTCGCGGGGCAGATCCAGAGCGCGGGGGAGACCGTTCCGCAGCCGATCCAGTGCAGCCGGCGGCGCAGCTGGTGCCGTTCTGCGCGCCGCTGCTCCGGGAGCGAGAATGAGATCAGGCACCACGGATCCCCGGCGGCCATCCGGCGTGGCGAGAAGATGCGGCGATCCCCCGCCTCGAGCATCGTCACGGCGTCGGAGTTCAGGCGGTAGCCCTTGACGGCGGCGCGGGCTTCGGGGATCAGCAGACCGCGGGCCTTCAGCCGCGCGACCGCGGTACGTGCGGCGGCGTCATCCACGCCGACGTGCTGCATCACGCGCACCAGATCCCCGATCGAGATCCACCCGCCGAGCCGGCGCAGGTACAGTCCCACCACGGTGCGCGCGAGCGAGACGGCGCTGCCGGGTCGCGCGTCGAAGTCGTCGAGGATGCTCACCCCGCGCGCAGCTCCTCGCGCACGGCCTCGAGCCCTGCCTCGACCTCGGTGAACGTCGTGCTGAGTGGCGAGAGGCCGATCCGCAGCCCGTCGGGGAACCGGAAGTCCGGGATGATGCCGCGTTCCCAGAGCCGTGCGGTGATCGCCCGGAAGCCCGGATGCGACAGCGTCACGTGGCCGCCGCGATGCGCATCGTCACGCGGTCCCGCAACCGCGACCCCGAACTCCGCCAGGTTGCGGTCGGCCCAGTCGAGCGCGTACCGGGTCAGCAGCAGCGACTTCGCCCGGATGGCGGGGACACCCGCCTTCTCGATGAGGTCGAGCATGTCGTGCAGGGCGAGCATCCCGACCACCGGCGGCGTTCCGCTGAGGAATCGGCGCATGCCCGGCGCAGGGGAGTACCGGTCGGCCATCGCGAACACGTCTCCGGCGCCCATCCACCCCTGGATCGGCTGACTCAGTACGGACTGCAGCTCGCGGCGCACGTAAGCGAATGCCGGCGACCCGGGTCCGCCGTTCAGGTACTTGTAGGTGCAGCCGACCGCGACATCCACACCCCACTCGTCGAGCCGGGTCGGGATGACGCCCGCCGAATGGCACAGATCCCAGAGCACAAGAGCACCGGCGTCACGCGCGACGCGGGTGATCGCCGGCACGTCGGCGATATACCCGGAGCGGTATGCGACGTGGCTGATCACGACCAGAGCGGTGCGTTCGCCGACAACCTCGGCGACCTGATCCGCGGTGACCCCGAGCGCCGGATCCGGCGTGATCCAGCGCAGCGCCATGCCGCACTCGGCCGCAATGCCCTCGAGCACGAATCTGTCGGTCGGGAAGTTGTCGGTGTCGACGACGATCTCGTCGCGCCCTGGTCGCGCGGCGACGCACGCCCGCGCGAGTTTGTAGAGCAGCACGGTCGTGGAATCGCCGACGAGGGTCTGACCGGATGCCGCGCCGAGTGTGGCGGCCGCGATCCGGTCGCCGAGCTGCAGTGGCAGGTCGAACCAGCGCTCGTCCCACGAGCGGATGAGCCGCGAACCCCAGTCGTTCGTCAGGAACGAGGAGAACCGCTCGGCGGTCGCCGCGATCGGGCGCCCGAGCGAGTTCCCGTCGAGGTAGGCGACGACGTCGGGGCTGGGGACGAAGCGCGCGGTGTACTCGGCCAGCGGGTCGGCGGCATCGAGTTGTGCGGCATCGAGTTGGGCGGCATCTGGTTCTGCGGCGGTCATGCGGGCGCCTCCTCGGTGGTCACGACAGCGTTGAGCAGATCGTCGATGCCCAGGTCGTCGACGCTGATCGCATCGGCGATGAACGACACGGTGCGTGCGGATGGCACGCGCGGCAGCACGCCGCGGAGGGCGGCGAGGATCTGCGGGACCGTGAGACCGGCTCCCGCCAGCGCGAGCAACTCGCGCCGGTTCAGGCCCGGCGCAAGGGGCCCGTTGCCGAGGTCCGTGCCGTAGTGCACCGTCCCGCCGAACGCGGCGAACCGCTCGAGGTTGCCCGTCGCACGGGCGAAGTCATCGCCGTAGGCGCCCCAGCCGTGGATGTCGAGAGTGCTGATCCACGCCATGCGCCCGGCCATGCGGCGCAGCAGCTCATCCGTCAGGGTCTCGGTCCACGGCGTGTGTGCGAGCACATCGACTCCGGCGTCGAGCGCGCGTTCGGCCTGGCCAGCGCCCTGAGCGTGTGCGACGACCGGCAGTCCGCTGTCGTGCGCGAGCGGGACCACGGTGCCGAGCAGCTCGTCATCCCAGACCGGCCCCGCCTCCGAGTTGAGGGTGATCTTCGCGACCCGCGCGCCGATGCCCACCAGGTCGGCGATCGCGGACGACGCGGCCACGGCATCCGGAACCTCGCGGGTGCCGGCGGCAGGACCCCAGCCGGCGTTCAGCGGATACCCGCCGGGAGCCGCGAGGAGCGGCCCGGCGAGATCGATCAGAAGCTCGGGGTGTGCGGCCTTCCATGACATGGCGACCGCCGGATCCCAGCCCAGGTCGAGCACCCGCCCGATGCCGCCGGGCACGATCGCGGGGATGTCGGCGAGGCCCAGGTGCACGTGCGAGTCGCAGAAGGGCGGAAAGGTCAAGCCCGGCATCAGGCGCCGATCTCGTTGCGCACCGCGTACAGCTCGGGAAAGAACGTCTGGCTCAGGGCGCGCTCGAGAAAGGCGACGCCGGCGCTTCCCCCGGTGCCCGACTTCAGGCCGATCGTGCGCTGCACGGTGCGCAGGTGGCGGAAGCGCCAGAGCTGGAAGTTGTCCTCCAGGTCGACCAGCTCTTCGCAGGCCTCGTAGTAGCGCCAGTTGTCGGCGGACGACTGGTAGATCGACAGCAGCACGGGCACGAGCTCGGGACTGAACACCCAGGGCTCGCGCACGTCGCGGTCGAGGATCGCGGGCGGGATCGCGAATCCGGCGCGAGCCAGCATGCGCAGGAACTCGTCGTACAGGGTCGGCTCGTCGAGCACCTCCGCGAGCATCGCGCGGGCGCCCGGCTCGGTGTCGAAGACGTCGAGCATCTTGGGGTTCTTGTTGCCCAGCAGGAACTCGACCGCGCGGTACTGGTACGACTGGAACCCGGAGGACGTCGCCAGGAACTGGCGGAACTCCACGTACTCCGACGGCGTCAGGGTGGCGAGCACCGACCACTGCTCCGAGAGCTGGAACTGGATCTGCTTGACCCTTGCGGTGCGCTTCAGCGCCGTGTGCAGGTCGTCGGCCCGCATCGCGTCGCGTGCGGAACGCAGTTCGTGCAGCATCAGCTTGAGCCAGAGCTCTGACGTCTGGTGCTGGATGATGAACAGCAGCTCGTCGTGGTGCGGCGGGGTGCTGCGCAGATGCTGGGCGCTCAGCAGGTCATCGAGCGCGAGATAGGTGCCGTAGGTCAGTTGGTCCGCCATGCCGCGAACATATCAATAATGTGACGGGCGTCACAACGGCGACATGTGCGAGTCAGGCCGTGGTCGGCCTGGTGGTCGCGCCTTCAGCGACAGGATGCCGCTCAGAGACGAGTTCGAAATACGAGCACGGTGCCGAGTGCACGCACGCCGACGACTCCCCGGCGAGCAGGGCGTCGCCCAGCAGAATGGCGCTGCAATCCCACACCGGATGCGATGCGCGCCTGTCGTAGGCGAACCCGGCACCGCAATCGCAGCGTGCCTTCGCGGCGAACACCAGCCGTCGCAGCAGGCTCGCCCGGCGCCCCGGTCGCCACC
>JAODAS010000083.1 GCA_025463555.1 Schumannella sp. | reverse complement strand
GGTGGTCGAGGTGTTGCGCGGACGCGGTGAGTTGCTCGGCCGCTTCGCCACTACATTCCACCTGACCGCCTGATCAGGACCGGACGAGATCAGGGCCGGACGAGATCAGGGCTGCACGAGGGCCTGCTCCAGATCGGCGATCAGGTCGCCGGCGTGCTCGATGCCGACCGAGAGCCGTAGCAGGTCCGGGGGTGCCGGGGTGCCGGCGCCCTCGGCGGACGCGCGGTGCTCGATGAGGCTCTCGACGCCGCCGAGTGATGTGGCGCGCTTCCACAGCTTCGTGTTCGCGGCCACGGCGATCGCCGCCTGCTCGCCGCCCGCGACACGGATCGACAGCATCCCACCGAATCCGCCCGGCATCTGGCGGGCAGCGACCTCGTGGCCCTGGCTCGTCGGCAGCCCGGGGTACAGGACCTCGGCCACCCGGTCGTGGCCGTGGAAGTACTCGGCGATCTGCAGCGCCGAAGCGCTCGCGGTTCGCACTCGCAGGTAGAGGGTCCGCATCCCGCGCAACAGCAGCCACGACTCCATGGAGCCCAGCGTTCCCCCGATCTGTGCGCGCACCGAGCGCAGCCGCTGCCAGTGCTCGTTGTCGGCTCGGGTGGTGACGGTGCCGGCCGTGAGGTCGGAGTGGCCGTTCAGGTACTTGGTGGCGGAGTGCATCACCAGGTCCGCGCCCAGGTCGAGCGGCTGCGACAGCACGGGGGTCGCGGGTGTCGAGTCGACGGCGAGCAGCGCGCCGGCTGCATGAGCGATGGATGCCGTGGCGGCGATGTCGGTGATCGTCCAGAGCGGATTCGCCGGCGTCTCGACCCAGACCAGCTTCGTCGCGCCCGGGCGGATGGCCGCCTGGACCGCCGCGGCATCCGTCATGTCGATCAGCTCGACGTCGAGACCCCACGACGTCGCGAAGCCGGTCAGCCAGTTGCGCAGGCTCCAGTACATGACCTTCGGCGCGAGCACGTGGTCGCCCGGATGAAGCGCCTGGAAGACCGCGGTCGCGGCGGCCATCCCGCTGGCGAAGAGCATCGTCTCGTGACCGTGCTCGAGCTCGGTGATCAGCGCCTCGGCCTGATCGAACGCGGGGTTGTGGTCGCGCATGTAGACCCGGCCCGAGCGGTACCCGTTGTCCGGATCGCGGAGGTAGGTGCTGGACACGTGGATCGGCGGGCTGATGGCCCGGGTGGCCTCGTCGACCCAGCCGAGGCCCTGTGCGGTGAGGCTCTCGGGATGGAAATGCTCGTCGCTCATACGCCGATGCTAACGAGAGGGCCGGGGACGCTGCCGAAATCATCGCGCTTGACAATTCTTATGCGACCGGTAACATCAATGCTCATAGCTAGATGCGAGCGGTAACATAGACTTCTCGACATACCCCTCTCCGCCGATCGCGTCGCTTTCAACCACAAAGGAGTGCCCCAATGAAGCGAAAGTTCCTGACCGTCGCCACGGTCGTCGCGGCCGGCCTGGTCGCAGCGTCCCTGGCGTCGTGTTCGTCCCCTGCCTCATCCGGCGAGGGCGACACCCTCACCGTCTGGACGCTGGAAGAGCAGGCCGACCGCCTGGCCAAAGCCCAGACGGCCGCAGACGCCTTCACCAAGGCGACCGGAATCAAGGTCGACCTGGTCGGTGTCAACGAGGACCAGTTCCCGCAGCTGATCACCGCGGCGGCCGCCGCTGGCGACCTGCCCGACATCGTCGGCGCGCTGCCCCTCGCGGGTGTGCGCACCATGTCCGACAACGGGCTGGTCAACACCGATGTCACCGGGAAGATCCTGGCCGACCTCGATCCGTCGACCTTCTCCGCATCCGCCCTTGCGGTCACGCAGGACAGCGGAAACCAGCTCGCCATTCCCAGCGACGGCTTCCCGCTGTCGGTGATCTACCGCAAGGACCTCTTCGCCGCGGCGGGGCTGCCCGCACCGACAACGTACGACGACCTGCTGAACGCCGCGGAGAAGCTCAACAGTCCTGAGATCGCGGGCTTCGTCGCCGGAGACAGCGCGAGCACCGGCTACACGCAGCAGATCTTCGAGTTCTTCGCATTGGCGAACGGCTGCCAGCTGGTCGACAAGTCGGGCGCCGTCACTCTCGACAGCCCGGAGTGCGTCACCGCCTTCACCGACTACGGACGCCTCGTGCACGACTACACCGTGCCCGGAGCGATCGACTCCACCGCGGCGAAGACGAACTACATGGGCGGCAAGGCGGCGATCACGATGTGGGCGTCGTTCATCCTGGATGAGATGGCCGGCCTGGTCGCGGACGCCGCGCCCACCTGCGCCGAGTGCACCGCCGACCCGCAGTTCATCGCCAAGAACAGCGGATTCGTGACGCTGCTGTCCGGCCCGGACGGCAAGCCGGTGTCCGGTGGCGACGTGACGTCGTGGGTGGTTTCCGCGACGGCGAACGAGTCCGCCGCATCCCAGTTCGTCGAGTACTTCATGAACGACGGCTACGAGACCTGGCTGAGCCAGGCGCCCGAGGGCAAGTTCCCGACGCGATCCGGCACGGTGGATGACCCGCAGAAGTTCGTCGACGCCTGGAAGGGCCTCGAGACCGGGGTCGACACCAAGGCGAAGCTGTCGGACATCTACTCACCCGAGACGCTGGCCGACCTGCAGACAGCGGTCAACAGCTTCTCGCGGTGGGGATTCCAGCAGCCGGGCGGCGGTGCCCTGATGGGCGCCATGCTCGCCGAGCTGCCGGTGCCGAAGGCGATCGCTGAACTCGCCGCCGGCTCCGTGGACGGCCAGCAGGCCGCGGCCGAGGTTCAGGCGGCCGTGGTCAGCATCAAGGAATCCATCGGCTGATGAAGACCGCCCTCAACCCGAAGCCCGGCGCGTTGCGTCGCTCCGAAGCGCGCGCTGGGCTCGGGTTGATCGCGCCGACGGTCATCATCGTGGTGACGGTGGTCGTCGTGCCGATCATCTGGAGCATCTCGCTCGCCTTCCAGAAGGTGCGCCTGATCAACCTGCGAACCGCGGGGATCTTCGGCGACTACGTCGTCGACAACTTCGTCCGGGTCGTCAACTCGCCCGGCTTCTTCGAGTCGCTCCGTACCACCCTGCTGTACTCGGTGTTCGGAACCGCGGCATCCCTCGCGCTGGGGCTGCTCGCCGCGCTCGCACTTCGCAAGAAGTTCCGCGGCCGGGGATTCATCCGCTCGGTGATGCTGCTTCCCTACGTCACCCCCGTCGTGGCCGTGACATTCGTCTGGTCGACCATGCTCAGCCCCCAGTTCGGCATCGTGAACGTGTGGGGCCAGCAGCTGTTCGGGTGGGCGAAACCCATCGCGTTCCTCAGCGACAGCTCGACCGCTCTCATCATGGTCATCGTGTTCGAGGCGTGGCGGCAGTTCCCGTTCGCGTTCCTCTTCTTCACGGCACGCATCCAGGCGATCCCCGGATCCCTGGAGGAAGCAGCCCGCGTCGACGGCGCGACGATCTCGCAGCGCTTCCGGTACATCCTGCTGCCCCAGCTGCTGCCCACCATCGCCGTGCTCTCGGTGCTGCGGTTCATCTGGACGTTCACCAGCTTCGACGACATCTACCTGCTCACCGGTGGTGCCGCGGGAACCGAGGTGATCAGCGTGCGGGTGTACCAGTTCCTCACCGGACGGGGTGACATCGGCCTCGCATCCGCGCAGGCGCTGGTGATCGCCGTGGTCCTGGCCGTGCTGGTGACCATCTACATGCGGTTCTTCACGAGGAAGGAAGAGGACGTCTCATGAGGTCCGTCCGGCTGACCCGCGATTCGATCGAGAACCGCTTCTTCGGCATCGCGCGATGGATCGTCATCGTCCTGCTGGTTCTCGTCACCGTCTTCCCCTTCTACTACATGGGGCTGCTGTCCGTACGCGGCCTCGGCGACGTGCTGAACGACCCCGGCGCGCTGTGGGTGGGGCTCGACCAGCTGAACTTCGGGGCCTACTCACGGGCGTTGCTGTCCGTGGCCGACGGGGGCGAGGGCTTCCTCGGGTTCATGCGCAACAGCGCGTTGCTGGCCATCGGCACCGTGGTGCTGACACTCGCGATCTCGATCCCCGGGTCGTATGCCGTGAGCAGGCTGCGCTTCTTCGGCCGCCGGCAGGTGAGCGCGCTGTTCCTCGCGGTGTACCTGTTCCCCAGCATCCTGCTCGCCGTCCCGCTGTTCGTGTTCTTCACGCGGGTGGGGCTGCGCGGTTCGCTGATCGCTGTCGTCATCGTGTACGTGTCGCAGACCATCGCGGTGAGCATCTACATGCTGCGCAACTACTTCACCACCATCCCGGTCAGCCTGGAGGAGGCTGCAGCCCTCGACGGCGCCTCGCGCCTCGGGATCATGCGCCGGATCAGCCTTC
>JAODAS010000075.1 GCA_025463555.1 Schumannella sp. | reverse complement strand
GCCGCCGCGACGGACGGGACGCCGGGCGTCGCCGTCCGGTGATCACCGAGGCCGAGTTCCTCGCGCGCCGCGAAAGCGTCGACCGGGTGATGGTGGTGCGCTCGAAGTACGGCCGCATCCAGATCGGGGTGCTCGAGGACGGCGTGCTCGTCGAGCACTACGTCGCACGGGCGGCCGACGCCAGCCTCATCGGCAACGTGTACCTGGGCCGCGTGCAGAACGTGCTGCCCAGCATGGAGGCGGCGTTCGTCGACATCGGCCGCGGCCGCAACGCCGTGCTCTACTCGGGCGAGGTCGACTGGGAGGCCGCGCAGGCCGCCTCCGAGAGCGACGGCAACAAGGGCCAGCAGGCCCGCCGCATCGAGCTCGCGCTGAAGCCGGGCGACAAGGTCCTGGTGCAGGTCACCAAGGATCCGATCGGTCACAAGGGCGCGCGCCTCACCAGCCAGGTCAGCCTTCCCGGTCGCTATCTCGTGTACGTGCCGAACGGATCCATGAACGGGATCAGCCGCAAGCTGCCCGACACCGAGCGTGCGCGTCTGAAGAAGATCCTCAAAGAGGTGCTGCCCGATGACGCCGGCGTGATCGTGCGCACGGCGGCCGAGGGCGCGACCGAAGAGCAGCTGACGCTCGACGTCACCCGCCTCACCAGCCAGTGGGCCGAGATCAGCAACGCCGTCGAGTCGGTGCAGGCTCCTGCGCTGCTGCACAGTGAGCCCGACCTCCTGATCAAGATCGTGCGCGATGTCTTCAACGAGGACTTCCAGAAGCTCGTCATCGAAGGCGACGACGCGCTCGAGACGATCTCGTCGTACGTCGGCGCGGTCGCGCCGGACCTGGCCGACCGCCTCGAGAAGTACGAGAGCAACATCGACTCGTTCGACCAGTACCGCATCTCGGAGCAGATCGAGAAGGCGCTGGACCGCACGGTCTGGCTGCCGTCGGGCGGTTCGCTCATCGTCGACCGCACCGAGGCGATGACGGTCGTGGATGTCAACACCGGCAAGTTCGTCGGGTCCGGCGGCAACCTCGAAGAGACCGTCACGAAGAACAACCTCGAGGCTGCCGAAGAGATCGTCCGCCAGCTGCGCCTTCGCGACATCGGCGGCATCATCGTCGTCGACTTCATCGACATGGTGCTCGAGACCAACCGCGACCTGGTGCTGCGCCGCCTGGTCGAGTGCCTGTCGCGTGACCGCACCAAGCACCAGGTCGCCGAGGTCACTTCGCTCGGTCTGGTGCAGATGACCCGCAAGAAACTGGGGCTGGGGCTCGTCGAGTCGTTCAGCGAGAACTGCGAGGTCTGCGCGGGCCGCGGCATCATCGTCCACCACGAGCCGGTGTTCAAGCACCGCGCGCAGCAGGTCGAGGGTGGCGACCGCGGTGGCGATCGCGGCCCGGCGGCCGGCGGCTCGTCGCGCGGACGTCGCGGGCGCGGCGGTTCCGCGGGCAGCACGACAGCTCCGAAGAACGGCCACGGTTCGACGGGAACGCACGCGATCACCGAGGACGTGCGCAACGCGCTCGCTCAGATCGCCAAGAGCACGGTCCCGCACACGGACACCGCGTCGGTTTCGGTTCCGGATGCGGAGCCGGGCGTCGTCGAGCAGGCGGCAGGTGCCGCGGCAGAGGCTGCCGTCGAGATCCTCGAGATCCCCGTCACGAAGACCCCTCGCGCCTCGCGTCGAATCAGCACCCAGGACGCGGAGCAGATCCTCGGCTCAGTGCTCGAAGCCCTTCCCGAACCCGCCCAGCCCGGAACGGGTCGCTCCCGCCGCTCGCGCCGTGCCTCGAGCTCGGGTGCGGTAGTGACCCCAGAGACCCCGCCGGTCGAGTAGGGGACCCCGCCGGTCGAGTAGCGGACCCCGCCGGTCGAGTAGCGCCGGAGGCGCGTGTCGAGACCAACGCGCCTCAGTGCGGGACTTTGTCGACCTGCTTGACCCGCAACCCGGCCTCCTGCAGCCGCCGCAGAAGTTCGCGGCCCGTGACAGGCACCGCGCCGAGGGCGATGAGCTCGTCGCGTCGCCGCTCCGGGTAGTCGTAATGATCGTTGTCGAACCCACGCGGCGGAATGCCGGCCGCGTCTGCGAAGGCATGCAACTCATCCAGAGAGGTGTCGCTGACGAGGTGACCCCACACGGTGCCGTGCGCCGGCCAGACCGGCTCGTCGATGAGGATCACGTCGTCAGGCTAACCCCGCGGTTAGGGTGGCGGCATGGCCAAGCGTGACCTGGGCGACATCGCCGTGACCGCCCTCACCCGCCCCGGCGTCGGCTCGGCGCTGCTGGCCGGACTCGGGGTGTACGTGGTGCTCGTACTTCAGAGCATCCTCGGCACGGTCGTGTTCGTCGTGACCGACAGGTCATACGGCCAGGATCCGGGTGCGTACCTGTCTCTGATCCTGGGCAATTCGCTGCCCATCACCGCCGGCGGGCCGCTGCCGTTCGCGATCGGGGTGTTCCTGTCGTTCTGGCAGATCGCGCCCGTCGCACCGCAGCTGCGGATGGCGCATGTCGTCACCCGCGCACTCCTGGCCGCGGTGATCGGAGCGGTCGCCACCGCGGTGCTCGGGTTCATCGCCGCGGTGGTGCTGAATGTGGTCAGCTCGGATCCGACCCTGGTGCTGAACGGGGGCGCCGGCGCGATCGGAACCAACCTGGTGCAGGCCGCGCGTTCCGTGCTCCCGGGCGCCCTCAACATCCTGATCGACGGCCTCGTCGTGGTGCCTCTGGCCGCCCTGCTGCTCTGGGGGCGACTGCAGACGCACCCGCCGAAGACGGCCCCGGCGGGCGCGCTCGACGAGGTTTGATGTTCGCAGCGTTTCCGGGCTATCATTGACCCTTGGTGCGCGCTGGCTCAGCCGCGCGC
>JAODAS010000051.1 GCA_025463555.1 Schumannella sp. | reverse complement strand
GCGGTCGTCGCGCTCGAACACCGCGACGGTGTGGCCCGCGCGGGTCAGCTGCTGGGCGGCGGCGAGGCCCGCCGGTCCGGAGCCGACGACCGCGACGGTCTTGCCCGTGAGACGCTCGGGCGGATGCGGGGTGACCCAGCCGTTCGCGAAGGCCTGGTCGATGATCGACACCTCGACCTGCTTGATGGTGACCGCCGGCTGGTTGATGCCCAGCACGCAGCTGGCTTCGCAGGGAGCCGGGCAGAGCCGCCCGGTGAACTCGGGGAAGTTGTTGGTGGCGTGCAGACGCTCGATCGCCTGCCTGCCCTCGTTACGCCAGGTGAGATCGTTCCACTCGGGGATCAGGTTGCCGAGCGGGCAGCCCTGGTGGCAGAACGGGATGCCGCAGTCCATGCATCGTCCGGCCTGACGGCGCAGTTGAGCCGGGTCCTGTGCCTCGTAGACCTCTTTCCAGTCCATGATGCGCACCGGAACCGGTCGCCGCTTCGGCAGTTCGCGCTCCTGGGTCTTCAGGAAGCCCTTCGGGTCAGCCATTGGTCGCCTCCATGATCCGGCTCCAGACGATGTCGCCGTCGGGATCCAGTCCCTCGTCGACGGCGGTCTGGCGGGTTCTGAGCACTGCGGCGTAGTCGCGCGGCAGGACCTTGACGAACGCAGCCATGGTCGCGTCGAGATCGCTCAACATGCCGGCGGCGAGGGTGGACTCGGTCTCGGCGACGTGGCGCTGCAGCAGGTCGGTCAGGATCTCGACGTCGGCGCTGTCGAGCGGCAGCAGCGACAGCTCGCCGCTGGCCAGGGAGTCGCGATTGACGCGTTCCGGCTTGAGCCCGTGCACGTAGGCCGTGCCCCCCGACATGCCGGCGCCGAGGTTCCGGCCGGTTCCGCCGAGGATCACGGCGAGCCCGCCGGTCATGTACTCCAGGGCGTGGTCGCCGACCCCTTCGACGACGGCCGTTGCACCCGAGTTGCGGACGAGGAAGCGCTCCCCCACGACGCCGCGGATGAACATGCTGCCCTGCGTCGCGCCGTAGCCGATCACGTTGCCCGCGATCACGTTGCGTTCGGCGGCGAACAGGGCCTGTCGCGGGGGCCGCACGATGATCTGCCCGCCGGAGAGGCCCTTGCCGACGTAGTCGTTGCTGTCGCCCTCGAGCCGCAGCGTGATGCCGCTGGGCATGAACGCCCCCAGCGACTGTCCCGCCGAGCCGGTCAGCACCACCTCGATGGTGCCGGCGGGCAGGCCGTGCTCCCCGTACCGCTTGGTCACCTCGTGGCCGAGCATCGTTCCCACGGCCCGCTCGGTGTTGCGGATGGGCAGCTCCAGTCGCACGGGCGTGCCGTGGTCGAGTGCTGCCGCAGCATCCCGGATCAGTTGCTGGTCGAAATGCTTGTCGAGGTCGTGCTTCTGAACGGTGAAGTTGCGCTTGGGCTCATCCTCGGCGAATTCCGGTCCGACGAGAACCGGGGTGAGGTCGAGGCCGTCCGCCTTCCAGTGCTCGATGGCACGGTCGACATCCAGCAGCTCACGGTGCCCGATCGCCTCGTCGAGGCTGCGGAACCCCAGCTCGGCAAGGTATTCACGCACTTCCTGTGCGAGGTACTCGAAGAACGTCTCCACGAACTCCGGCTTGCCGCTGAACCGGGCGCGCAGCTCGGGGTTCTGGGTCGCGACGCCCACCGGGCAGGTGTCGAGGTGGCAGACCCGCATCAGGATGCAGCCGGACACCACGAGCGGCGCCGTGGCGAACCCGTACTCCTCCGCGCCCAGCAATGCCGCGATGATGACGTCGCGTCCCGTCTTCATCTGGCCGTCGACCTGCACGACCACCCGGTCGCGCATTCCGTTCAGCATCAGGGTCTGCTGCGTCTCGGCGAGGCCGATCTCCCACGGCGTGCCCGCGTGCTTCAGGGAGTTGAGAGGCGAGGCGCCGGTACCGCCATCGTGCCCGGAGACCAGCACGACATCCGCCAGCGCCTTGGTGACCCCGGCGGCGACCGCGCCGATTCCGGACTGCGAGACGAGTTTGACGTGCACGCGGGCTTCGGGGTTGGCGCGCTTCAGGTCGAAGATCAACTGCTTGAGGTCTTCGATCGAGTAGATGTCGTGGTGCGGCGGCGGGGAGATGAGGCCGACGCCCGCGGTGCTGTGGCGGGTGCGCGCGATCCACGGGTAGACCTTGATGGCCGACAGCTGACCGCCCTCGCCGGGCTTCGCGCCCTGCGCCATCTTGATCTGGATGTCGGTGGCGTTGGTGAGATACATGCTGGTCACGCCGAACCGCCCGCTGGCCACCTGCTTGATCTTGCTGCGTCGCTCAGGGTCGACCAGGCGCTCGACGTCCTCGCCGCCCTCGCCCGTGTTCGAACGCCCGCCGATGCGGTTCATGGCGATCGCCAGTGTCTCGTGGGCTTCCTGGCTGATCGAGCCGTAGCTCATCGCTCCCGTGTTGAATCGCGTGATGATCGACTCGATCGATTCGACCTCGTCGATCGGCACCGCGGGTCGCGCGCCGTCACGGAGCTTGAACAGCCCGCGCAGCGTCATCAGGTTCGCGGCCTGCTCGTCGATGGCGCGCGTGTAGTCGCGGAAGATGTCGTAGCGCCGGGCGCGCGTCGAGTGCTGCAGCTTGAAGACCGTCTCGGGGTTGAAGAGGTGCGGCGGTCCCCCGCGGCGCCACTGATACTCGCCGCCGACCTGCAGTCGCTCGTGCGCGAGCGTGGCCCCGTCACGCGGGTACGCGGCCTCATGGCGTGCGGCGTTCTCGGCCTCGATGGTGTCGAGCCCGATTCCTCCGAGCAGGCTGGTGGTTCCCGTGAAGTACTGGTCCACGAACTCCTGGTGCAGGCCGATGGCCTCGAAGGCCTGGGCGCCGGCGTAGGAGCCGACGACCGAGATGCCCATCTTGGTCATGATCTTGAGCACGCCCTTGCCCAGCGCCTTGATGAGGTTCTTGACGGCCTTCTCGGGCGTGTTGCCGGTGATCATGCCGCTGACCACGAGCTGTTCGGCGGTCTCCATGGCCAGGTAGGGGTTGATCGCGGATGCGCCGTATCCGACCAGCAGCGCGACCTGGTGCACCTCTCGGACATCCCCTGCCTCGACGATGATCCCGCACTTCATCCGCGTCTCCTGGCGGATGAGGTGGTGGTGCACGGCGGCCAGCATGAGCAGAGACGGGATGGGGGCGAGGTCTGCATTGGAATCGCGGTCGCTCAGCACGATGAACTGCGCGCCGGCCTCGATCGCGGCATCGACCTCTTCGCACATCTCGGCGAGCCGCTTGGCCAGCGCCTGCTCGCCCTTCTCGATCTTGTAGAGGCCCTTGACGACGTGGGCGGGCTTGCGCCCGGACTTGGTCTCGAAGTGCTGGATCTTGGCAAGCTCGTCGTTGTCGATGACCGGGAAGTCGAGGACGATCTGACGAGCGTGCTCCGGGGTAGCGGCGAGCAGGTTGCGCTCGGGGCCGAGGCCGAGGCTCATCGACGTGACGACCTCTTCGCGGATCGAGTCCAGTGGCGGGTTCGTCACCTGCGCGAACTGCTGCGTGAAGTAGTCGAAGAGCAGGCGCGGCCGGTCGCTCAGTACCGCGATAGGGGTGTCGGAGCCCATGGCGCCGAGCGGTTCGGCGCCGTTCTGCGCCATCGGGGTGATGAGGATCCGCACCTCCTCCTCGGTGTAGCCGAAGGTGCGCTGGCGTCGCACCACCGACGCCGGGGTGTGGATGATGTGCTCGCGCTCGGGAAGGTCGGCGAGGTGGATGCGACCGCCGTCGAGCCACTCCTGCCACGGCTCGCTGGCGGCCAGTTCGGCCTTGACCTCGTCATCCTCGACGATGCGGCCCTCCGCGGTGTCGACCAGGAACATCTTGCCGGGGCGCAGCCGGCCCTTGCGGACGATGCGATCCGGCGGGAAGTCGAGCACGCCGATCTCGCTGGCGAGCACGACCAGGCCGTCGTCCGTGACGACGAATCGTCCGGGCCGCAGCCCGTTGCGGTCGAGTGTCGCGCCGGCGAGCGTGCCGTCGGTGAAGATCAGGGCCGCGGGGCCGTCCCACGGCTCCATGAGCATCGAATGGAACTCGTAGAACGCGCGTCGGGTGGGGTCGATGTCGACCTGGTTCTCCCAGGCCTCCGGCACCATCATCATGATCGCGTGCGGAAGCGAGCGCCCGCCCAGGGTCAGCAACTCGACCACCTCGTCGAACGACGCGGAGTCGCTGGCGCCCTCGCTCACGATCGGGAACACCGGCCGCAGGTCGCCCAGAAGCTCGCTCTCGAGCTGGCTCTGCCGCGCGCGCATCCAGTTGCGGTTGCCCTGCACGGTGTTGATCTCGCCGTTGTGCGCGATCATGCGGAACGGCTGGGCGAGAGGCCACGACGGGAAGGTGTTCGTGGAGTACCGGGAGTGCACCAGGGCGAGCCGGGACACGAAGCGCTCGTCGCTGAGATCGGGATAGAACGGCTCGAGCTGCAGCGTCGTGACCATGCCCTTGTAGACGAGCGTGCGAGCAGACAGCGACGGGAAGTAGGCACCCAGCTCGCGCTCGGCCCGTTTGCGCAGGCGGAAGGTCTGCCGGTCGAGCGCGATCCCCGCACGCGGAGCACCGTCCCCGTCGGTGCGCGCCGACTCCAGGAAGAGCTGCTCGAAGGCGGGAGCAGCATCCCGTGCCAGCGTCCCCAGGTGCTCGGGATCGGTGGGCACGTCGCGCCAGCCCAGCACCCGCAGCCCCTCTTCGACCGCGAGGGCGGCGATGCCGTCTTTCAGCTCGGTGCGTTCGGCCTCGTCGAGAGGAAGGAATGACATGCCGACCGCATAGCGTCCGGCAGGGGGCAGCTCGAAACCGGCCACCGCGCGCAGGAACTCGTCGGGGATCTGCGTGACGATGCCCGCCCCGTCGCCGGTGCCGGCATCCGACCCCACCGCGCCGCGGTGCTCGAGGTGGCGCAGGGCATCGAGGGCCTGCGTGACGATGTCGTGCCCGGCCGTGCCGCGCAGGGTCGCGACCATGGCGAGACCGCACGCGTCCTTCTCACGGCGCGGGTCGTACAGTCCCTGCGCCGCGGGCACGGTGCTGTTCCGCTCGAACTGAGTGGGATGCGCCAAGGGGTACCGTCCTCACGAATGGTGCTGGTGCAGGGACGTCAGTGGCCCAGACGAATCTGCGCAGCCCCGATGGGCTGGTACAGAGATGGCGTCGGCGAGTTGCGCGAACTATGAGCTTCGGGTTGCCCCGCTTGTGGCGGGAACGAGTGCGGCGTCGTCGCTCGCGTCGTCGGTATCCGAGTAGGTGTCCTCTGAGTCTACCGTAGCCGGGTCCTTCCATTCGCGACCGAGCCGGTACGGGCTCGGTTCGACGCCCGGATGACGGCGCGTCTGCACCGCGATGATCACGATTCCCAGCAGGATCGCCGCCAGCGCGCCCCACACGTTCGAGCGGATGCCGAGGAACGTCTCGCTCGGATCGAGCCGGATGGACTCGAACCAGGTGCGCCCGATCCCGTACCAGATGAGGTACAGGCCGAAGGTCTTGCCCCACTGCCAGTTGTCACGGCGCGTGAGACGGATCGACGGCAGTCCGAGCGTGCTGAACAGGCGGCTCTGGTCGTTCACGACGCCGAGGTAGCGCTTCTTCGCGAATGCGGGCCAGTACTCGCTCCACGACGACGATTTGACCACCTTGACGGTGTTCTCGATCAGGAACACGATGATCAGCGCGCCGATGACGTTCCAGATCATCTCGTACAGGAACGTGGGCTGGAACAGCACGTCGTCGCCGATACCGGTCGGGATGGCGCTGTTCGGGCGGTCGATCTGGAGCCCGTACCAGGCATCGGTGGGGAGGCCGAACAGCTCCTGGTTGAAGTAGTTGCCGAACCGGCCGAGTCCCTGGGCGATCAGGAGGGCGGGGGCGACCGCGTCGGCGACGCTCAGGAACCGCAGCCCGGTGATGCGGCATCCGATGAAGAAGCCGACCGCCCCGCCGAGCAGCGTGCCGAAGATGGCTAGTCCGCCGGCGGGGATGTTCGCGATCTCCCACAGGTTCTTGCCCGGCCCGAAGTAGTCGTCGGGATGCGTGAACACGTGCCAGAGCCGCGCACCGATGATGCCGGTCGCGATACCCCAGAGCGACACGTCGATGATGATCCACGGCTCCGCGCCACGCTTGGTGAGGCGCTGGTTGGTGATGAACAGCGCCACGATGATGCCTGCGAGCAGGCACAGGGCATAGGCGTGGATGGTGAGCACCTGGTCTGCGGAGACGAACGGCAGCACCGCGTGCAGCCACCCGACGGGGATGTCGAACTGCGACCACTCGGGGGGCGGGCTCGGGATGCTGAAGGGCGCTGCGATCACGTCGTGCAGTCTACTTTCCCTTGGCGAGTTCGGACGCCGCGCGCGCGAGGCCCGCGACGCCGCCGTCGGCGAGAGCCGTCACGAGGGCGGAGCCGACGATCGCGCCGTCGGCGTAGGTCAGCACCTCGGCTACCTGATCGGCTGTGGAGATGCCGATCCCGACGCAGGTGCGGGTGGACGCGTCGCCGGCGGCCCGGATCCGGGTGACGAGCGAACGCGCCGCTGCGTCCACGTCGGCGCGGGCGCCGGTGATGCCCATGGTGGAGACCGCGTAGACGAATCCGCGGCTCGCCTCGACGGTCGCCGCGAGGCGCGGGCTGGTCGAGGACGGAGCGGCCAGGAACACGCGGTCGAGGCCGGTGCGCTCGCTGGTCGCGATCCATTCCGCAGCCGAGTCGGGGGTGATGTCGGGCGTGATCAGCCCTGCCCCGCCGGCATCGCGCAAGGTGTCGGCGAAACGATCGACCCCGTATTGCAGGACCGGGTTCCAGTAGGTCATCACGAGCACGGGTGCGTCGACCCGCGAGCGGACCCCTTCGACGGCCTGGAACACGTCGCTCACCCGGAAGCCGGCAGCGATGGCCGTCTGGGTCGCCTTCTGGATCGCGATGCCGTCCATGACGGGGTCCGAGTACGGCAGGCCGAGCTCGATCGCATCGACGCCGCTCTCGACGAGCGCGACGGCCGCGTCGATGCTGGTCGCCAGATCGGGGAACCCGACCGGCAGATACCCGATCAACGCTCCGCCGCCTTCGACCACGCTGCCCGCCGACCAGGGCTCAGCGGTCACGACTGCACCGCGCCCTCGTCGAACAGGCCGAACCAGGTTCCGGCGGTCGCCACGTCCTTGTCGCCGCGGCCGCTGAGGTTGACCAGGATGATCCCCTCCGGTCCGAGCTCGCGACCGAGCTTCAGGGCGCCGGCGAGAGCGTGAGCGGATTCGATGGCCGGGATGATGCCCTCCGTGCGGCTGAGCAGGCGGAGCGCATCCATCGCCTCGGTGTCGGAGGCGGGCAGATAGGTGGCGCGGCCGATGTCGTTGAGGTAGGCGTGCTCGGGCCCGACGCCCGGGTAGTCGAGCCCGGCGCTGATCGAATGGGCCGGCGAGATCTGCCCCTCGTCGTCGCACAGCACGTACGACTTGGAGCCGTGCAGCACGCCGACCCGGCCGTGCGTCAAGGTCGCCGCGTGGTGACCGGTCTCGATCCCCTCCCCGGCCGCCTCCACGCCCCACAGCTCCACGGCCTGCTCGTCGACGAAGCCGGCGAACAGCCCGGCGGCGTTGGACCCGCCGCCGACGCACGCGATGCACG
>JAODAS010000047.1 GCA_025463555.1 Schumannella sp. | reverse complement strand
GCCGGACGCCGCAGGTCGGTCATGACGCTCACACGACCACCCCCTGATGGTGGCCGGCGAGCTGCCAGGCGTCGGCGGGATCCGTCCACTCGTGCACGGCGACGCACTGCCAGCCGGCTTCGGTCAGCCGCTCGCGCAGAGCCGGACGCGGCTCGAGCAGGAACGCGACCGATGCCTGGCCCGTGCGGCGACGCTTCAGCAACCAGGTGATCGTGCTCTCGTCGGGATCGCCGAGGAGGGCGAACACGGGACCCTCCGGTTCGGCGACGACCGATGTCCCGACCGCATCGTGCGGACGGTCGATGAGGCGCACCGCCGCGAGGCTGGTGAGGAAGCCTTCGGCACGGCGCCCGCCCTCCCAGCGCTCCCCGAGTGCTTCGACCTGCGGAACGCCGGACTCCTCGATCGAGACGCGGAACCCGGACGCCTCCAAGTGCGTGCCCAGCGACGCCGTCATCCGCACCACCCACTCGAAGCGCTCGCTGAAGGCCGTGGGAGCCCAGGTGTCGCCCTGGTCGGGCACCGCATCCGGGTAGCCGCCCTGCCGGGTGTCGATCAGGATGCGCGCATCGGGGTGGCTGCGATGCTCCTCCTGGCGGACCATGAGTTCGCCATGGCGGGCGGATGCGCGCCAATGCACGCGCCGCAAGGCATCCCCGGGCCGGTACTCGCGCGTGGTGAGGTCGTCGTCGTTTCCGGTGACCCGTCGCTGCACGAGCTGGGCATTGCCCTCCCCGTCGGCGAGCGTCGGACCGCCGACGGGAAGTTCCACGACATCCGGGACCACAACGAGCCGATCCGGCTCACCCACCGCCAGCACCGAGTTGACCATGCCGAACGGGTCCTCGAACTCGACCACGAACGGGCCGATCGGGTAGAGCCCCCGCCGCTGAGGCTGCAGCTCGTAGTCGACCGCGCGCACCCGGCGCGTCGCCGAGCCGATCGGGATCGAGCCGAGCTCATGCGGCGCCATCGGCTGCACCCAGGGAATCGCGTCGTTCCAGAGCAGCGGTGTGCTCGCGCTCGAACCGACGTTGCGGATCCGCACCGTCACCCGGGTGGCGCCCCCCGCGGACACGACCGGCGGCGAGAAGAGCCGGATGATCTCGAACTTCGGCTTGCGGGTGCGGACGATGAATGCCCCGAGGGCGACGAGGAGGAAGGCGGCGCCCGCGATCACCAGGATCTCCCGGCGGCCCGCCGTGTATCCGAGCACCAGGCAGAGAAACCCGAGGCCGAGCGTCGCCGCCCCGCGCGGCGTGAGACGTGCGGCACGCTTGCGCAGCAGCGTCTCGCCTTCCCTGCGACGGCGCTGGGCTGCGGTGCGACGGGCGGGCTTCGCCATCAGAGCAGGCGCGGCATCAGGATCGGCGGATCATCAGGCGGGTCCTGCCGCACCGAGCGGCACGGGCGTCGAGGCGACGATCCGGGCCGTGATGTCCGCGAGCGCCTCCACCCCGAGCGGGTTCGAGCCGAGAGCGGCGCGGGTGGTCATCATGCGATGAGCGAGCACCGGGACCGCGAGCGCGTCGATGTCATCCGGCAGCACGAAGTCACGGCCGTCCAGAGCGGCACGCGCCTTGGCGGCGCGGACCAGCTGCAGCGTGGCGCGCGGGCTGGCGCCCAGGCGCAGGTCGCGGTCGACGCGTGTGGCTGCAGCGATGGCGACCGCGTAGTGCTCGACGGCGGGGCTGACGTAGACGGCGCGGACCGTGGCGATCATCCGGCCCAGGCGTTCCAGCGTGACGACCGGCTTCAGCGCGAGCAGCGGGCTGCCGCCCTCCCGGCTGCGCAGCATCGCGGCCTCGTTCGCGGCATCCGGATACCCCATGGAGATGCGGGCCATGAACCGGTCGCGCTGGGCTTCGGGAAGGGCGTAGGTGCCCTCCATCTCGATAGGGTTCTGGGTCGCGATGACAGTGAACGGGATCGGGAGCGGATAGGTGGAGCCGTCGACCGAAACCTGGCCCTCCTCCATGCTCTCAAGCAGAGCGGACTGCGTCTTCGGGCTGGCGCGGTTGATCTCGTCGCCGATCACGATGTTCGCGAAGACCGGGCCGGGCTTGAACTCGAACTGCCGGTCGGCCTGGTTGTAGATGCTGACGCCCGTGATGTCGGACGGCAGCAGGTCGGGGGTGAACTGGATGCGGCTGACGCTGCAGTCCACCGCCTTCGCGAGCGCCTTCGCCAGCATCGTCTTGCCGACGCCGGGAACGTCCTCCACCAGCAGATGGCCCTCCGCGAGCAGCACAGTCGTGGCGATCTCGATCGCCTCGCGCTTGCCGTCGATCACGGTCTCGACGGCAGCCATCACGGCGCGGCTGTCCAGGAGGAACTCGGCGATCGGGAGCGAAGCGGCATCGGACGCCGAGTCCTCACCCGTCTTCAGGCTGTTCATCTGACCCGGCGCGTCGCTGCGGTAGGCGTTCATCTTGTGCAGTCTGCCATCTGTGAGCCTCTCTCCAAACTGTGAAGTTGCCCCATCACCTACTACGAGGCTCGCGGGGCAAAGGTTCACAATTCCGACGGACCGGTCCTCTCATCCACGAGCCGTGGACCTAGGCGCCGTTTCGTCGGAGTTCCCCGCGCGCAACCCGGCCGCGTACCCCTCGCGCCAGGCTTCGTCCGACCCGAGCCGGAACATGTCCTGATCCGCGGGGCGGATCAGCGCGCGAGCGCCGGGAAGCTCGAGGTCGCCCACCAGATGACCGAGCCCGCGGATCACCGCGACCGGCATCCCGCTGGCCTTGCCTTTGACGAGGTCGGCTGTGCCGGCGATCTCGTCGGCCACCGCGGCGATGGTCGCCTCGAGCAGGTGGCCGGAGGCGTCTGCCGAGCCCCGCAGATCGTCGACGACCCGCAGGCCGGCGGCGCCGATCGCGGCGTCGGTCTGACCTTCGCGCCAGGGGCGGCCGAGGGTGTCCGTCAGGATGACCGCGACCGTTTTGCCGGTCCGCTCGCGCAGGGCGCCGGCCAGCCGGTGGGCGCTGGCGTCCGGGTCCTCGGGGAGCAGCAGCACGACACCCTCGGGTGCATTCGACGCATCGACCCCCGCGGCAGCCATCACGAGCCCCTGCGGGTTCTCGACGATGCGCGTCACTCCGCGGGCGTGCTCGCGCGTGGCCACCGTCCGCACGGTCTGATCGGTGATCGCCTGCTCGCGGTCGGCAGCGGCGACCTGCCGCCCTTCTGCCTTGCTCACGATCTTGGAGGTCACGGAGATGATGTCGCCGTCTTCGAGAGTGCCTGCCACGGCATCCCCGATGATCTGCGGCAGATCGTCGCCTGCGACGATCTCGGGGATTCCGTCGACGGCCCAGACGTGAAGGCGATGCGACTCGCGGCTCATCGCGTGACCTTCGGCAGGACATCCCGGCCGAACACCTCGAGGAACTCGCGCTGGTTGCGTCCCACGTTGTGCAGGTAGATGCGGTCGAATCCGAGGTCGGCGAAGGCCTGGATGTGCGCCCGGTGCGCGTCGGGATCGGAGCTGATCAGCATCCGGCCGTCGAAGTCCTCGCGGCGGACCATGCGAGCCATCTGCTCGAGTTCGTACGGCGATCGGATGTCGCTCTTGCTGAACCGCAGCCCGAGATTGGGCCACTCGGTGAGCGCGTTGCGGGCCGCTTCGTCGTCGGACTCGGCCCAGCTCACGTGCAGGCGCAGCACCTTGGGCATGAGGGCGGCGTCCCGGCCGGCCTCGCGGGCGCCCTCTGCGAAGCGTTTGAGCAGCGCCTCGAGCTTGTCGTGCGGTGCGGCCTCGGTGATCAGCCCGTCGACGGTACGGCCTGCCCGGCGGGCCGTGACCGGGCCGCTCGCCGCGACGAGGATGTCGGGAGCGGTCTCGGGCATCGTCCACAGCCGGGTCGATTCGAGCTTGTAGTACTGCCCCTCGTGCCGCACGTCTTTTCCCGAATGCCCCGACGCGAACAGCTTCTTGATGATGTCGACCGCTTCGAACATGCGGCTGATGCGCTCGGGAGCATCCGGCCAGTATTGTCCGACGACGTGTTCGTTGAGGGCCTCGCCGCTTCCGAGGCCCAGCCAGTGCCTGCCCGGATACATGGCGGCCAGCGTCGCTGAGGCCTGGGCGACCATCGCCGGATGCCAGCGGAAGGTGGGCGCGGTGACCCCGGTCCCGAGGTCGCCGGTGGTGGTCTGGCCGAGGGCGCCGAGGACGTTCCACACGAAGGACGCCTGGCCCTGCTGCGGCGTCCAGGGCTGGAAATGGTCGGCGGCCATGACGCCGCTGAAACCGGCTGCTTCCGCTTTCGTCGCGAGATCCAGGATCTCGGTGGGGTGGAACTGCTCCAGCATCGCGGCGTAGCCGATCTGCGGTCGGCTGGGTGCGGGCATGGGTCCATTGTGGCGCGCGGCAGGACGGGGCGCCGGAAGCAGACAGACTGACCTCATGCCCTCCAACCGCAGCCTCCGCACGATGAACGCCCTCCATCGCGCCGCCATCCGTGTCACCGGGGGCCGGCTCGGCTGGCGCGCCTACGGCATGCCGATGATCGAACTCACCACCACCGGACGGAAGTCCGGCCAGAAGCGGGAGACCATGATCGCCTCGCCGCTGCAACTCGGCGACACGATCGTGATCGTCGCATCGCGCGGTGGTGACCCCGTGCATCCGGCCTGGTACCTGAACCTCGTGGACGAGCCACGGGTCGAGGTCGTGTTCCGTGGACGCCCGAAGGTGCAGATGCGTGCCCGGCCCGCCACGCCCGACGAACGCGCAGACCTGTGGCCGCGCATCACGAAAGACCACCCGAACTTCGCGGGATACCAGACGAAGACGGATCGGGTGATTCCGGTCGTGCTGCTCGAGCCGG
Source organism: Schumannella sp. (assembly GCA_025463555.1). Lineage (GTDB taxonomy): Bacteria > Actinomycetota > Actinomycetes > Actinomycetales > Microbacteriaceae > JBDSKH01. Next base: position 5,212 of record JAODAS010000047.1, on the reverse strand, counting down.
TCGCCCAGGGCACGAGTGCGGCAGGAGCCTAGCCGCGGTCCTTCTGCAGGAACGCAGCCACCGCATCCGGTACATACGGCGCCACGTCGCCCCCGAGCGACGCGACCTGGCGCACGAGCGAACTGGACACGTGAGCGTGAGCGGGATCCGGCAGCATGAAGATGGTCTCCACTCCGGCGAGGTTGCGGTTCACGATCGCCATCGGCGTCTCGTACGCCACGTCGACCTGCGAGCGGATGCCCTTCACCAGCACGCTCGCCCCGACATCCGTGCAGTAGTCGACGAGCAGTCCCACCGACCAGCTGGTGACCAGGATGTTGTCGCCCAGCTTCGCATCGGCGATGGAGTCCTGAATCAGCGACACCCGCTGCGCGATCGGCAGCAGAGCCGACTTGCCGGGGTTGTGCACCACCAGCACATGCAACTCGTCGAAGATGTTCGCGGCCCGGCCGATCACATCCAGATGCCCGAGGGTGACAGGGTCGAACGACCCGGGAACGACGGCGATCCGGCTCATGAACCGGAGCTTATCGGACCGGTGTTACGCGCTCGTGACCTATGTCTGGGTGTGACTGCGTGGGAGAACCGGGGCGCCGCGAGACCTCACGACGCGGCGCCCCGGAGCAGAAGGGACTCAGTTCACGCTCGAGAGCACCGGCTCCGAGAAGCTCAGCACCGGGGCGAACGCCACCGAGTCCAACGCCGAACCGACCGGCACATCGACGAACACGATGCACGCCGCCGACAGTCCGGGGTTCAGATCCGTCGTGAAGTAGTCCTCGCCGAAACGACCTGTCGCAGCGTCCGCCTCATATGTCGTCGCGCCGACAAGGCCCTTCACGTCGCCCGCGAGCAGCGACAGCGCCTCCGTCCCGCCGTTCTGCACGGTGTAATCGATCCGGCAGAACTCGCCGGCGGGGGTCTCGTCGAAGAAGTCCGACCCGGTCGATGTCAGACCGCACTGCACCGCATCGAGCGTGAACTGCACCCCAGCGGAATTGGTGACTGCCTGGCCCAGCGGCACGGCACCGCTCGACGACACCGTCGCCTCCGGGATCGGCAGGCCGTCGATACGCGTCCCGACGCCGGCCAGGACAGTGACGACGGTGACGACGATCGCCACGATCCAGCCGACGACCGAGACCAGCAGGCCGATCAGCGCGAGACGCCTCGGGCGCCCCCGACGCACGAGACCGACGATCGCCAGCACGATGGCGGGCACGAAGAAGAGCCACGAGAAACCGGAGGCCAACGGCACCACGGCCGAGATGAACCCGAGCACCGCGAGCACCAGCGCGATCAGACCCGGAAGGTTGGGCCCGCTCGGCGGTGCAGCCGGGGTGGGCAGGGCAGAAGCCGCAGATGAATCGGGTGACGCAGTTGCTGTGGAACCGTCGGACACGGATGTCCCTCTCATTCAGGCGGCGGCCCCCAGTGGACCGCCCTCTGAACGCTACGAATCCGCCCCCACCGGGCAGATCGGGCAAACGACCGATCTTGGGGACGTCACCCCTTCGCCAGGAACGCCCGCTCCGCCTCATCCAGACGCCGAGCAAGCGCACCCGCCAGCGCGGGGTGATCGGCCAACGCGGGATCGGCCTTCAGCACCGCCTCGGCCGCATCGCGCGCCTCCGCGATCAGATCGCCGTCGCGCACCACCCGCAGCAGCTTCAGCGACGAGCGACCGCCGGACTGGTTCGCGCCCAGCACGTTGCCTTCACGGCGCAACTCCAGGTCGACCTGCGCGAGCACGAAACCGTCGAGGGTCGCCGCGACAGCATCCACCCGCTCCCGCGACACCGTCGACGGTTCCGAGCGGGTCACGAACAGGCACAACCCGGGCACGGCTCCGCGCCCGACCCGGCCCCGCAGCTGGTGCAGCTGCGCGACGCCGAAGCGGTCCGCATCCAGCACCACCATGGTCGACGCATTCGGCACATCGACGCCCACCTCGATCACCGTCGTCGCGACCAGGACATCGATCTCGCCCGCCGCGAAGGCGCGCATCGTCCGGTCCTTCTCGTCGGCGGACATGCGGCCGTGGAGAGGCTCGATGCGGCGGTCGCGCAGCAGCGGGTGCGCGCGCAACCGCTCCAGGGTGGGAAGGACGGCGGCACCGGGCGGCGCGTCGGGGTCGGCGAGCGCGTCCGGGTCGTCTTCCGCCGCGGCCCGGCGGGCGGCTGCGGTCGCATCCGCTGCCGGGATGTCGATCGCCGGGCAGACGACGAAGCCCTGCCTGCCCTGCGCCAGCTCTTCGGCCAGCCGTTCCCAGATCCGGTTCTCCCAGCCGGGATGATCGGCCAGCGCCACCACATGCGACACGATCGGCGACCGGCCGGCAGGCAACTCAGCAATCGTGGACACGTCGAGATCGCCGAAGACGGTCATCGCGACCGTGCGCGGGATCGGGGTCGCCGTCAGCACGAGCACATGCGGCGACGCACCCTTCAGCCGCAACGCCTCACGCTGATCGACGCCGAACCGGTGCTGTTCGTCGACCACCACCAGACCGAGGTCGGCGAATGTCACCTGATCGCCCAGCAGCGCGTGGGTGCCGACCACGATCGCCGCTCCCCCGGATGCCGTGGCCAGCAGCGCACGTCGGCGGTCGGCTGCGGGCAGCTGGCCGGTCAGCAGTGTGGGGCGCAGCCGCGCCGCCAGGTCCGGCCCGAGGCTCGACACCAGCGACCGCAGATGCTGGCCTGCCAGCACCTCGGTCGGAGCAAGGAACGCCGACTGCCCACCCGAGTCCGCGACCGCCAGCATCGCCCGCAGCGCGACGAGCGTCTTACCCGACCCCACCTCGCCCTGCACGAGCCGGTTCATCGGAACCCCGCCGGCGAGGTCGCGTTCGATCTCGCCACCCACCGTCACCTGGTCGTGCGTGAGAGTGAACGGCAGCTTCTCTTCGAACTCGGCGGAGAAGCGGCCCGGGACCCGCGGCGCTGCTCCGACCGAACGGCGCTCGGCACGCTGGCGCAGCAGCCCGGCCTGCAGCACGAACGCCTCCTGGAAGCGGAGGGAGTCCTGGGCGCGCTTCCAGTCGGCGTCGGACGACGGGCGGTGCACCAGTCGCAGCGCCTCACCGAACGGAAGCAACCCGCGCGCGGCACGCACGTCATCCGGCACCGGGTCTTCGACGTCGGCCGGCAGCCCCCCCAGCGCCACCTCCATCGCCTTGCCGAGCTGCCAGGACGCGAGCGTCGATGTGGCGGGATAGATGGGGATCGGCTGCTCCGCCCACTGCCGCGCCTTGTCGGTGGGCACGCTCACGACCACCGGGGCGGTCGCGCCCAGCGAGTCGAGAGCGGGCGCGCCGGTGGGCTCGCCAGAGGTGAACAGCTCGTAGTCCGGGTGCGCGAGTTGCCGCGCGCCCCGGTACTCCCCGACCTTGCCCGCGAAGATGCCCCGCACGCCGGGCTTGAGCTCGGCCGCCCGCCACCTCTGGTTGAAGAACGTGAGCGTCAGGAACCCTCGCCCGTCGGTGATCGAGACCTCGAGGATGGACCCGCGCTTCTGCCGCATGGGCCGTTCCGTGACGCTGCGCACCTCGGCCACGATGGTGACCGCCTCATCGATGGTCAGCTCGGCGAGCGAGGTCAGCTCGCCGCGTTTCGCGTACCGCCGTGGGTAGTGCGCCAGGAACTCGCCCACCGTCTGATAGCCGAACGCCTTCGTGATCGCCTGGGCGGTTCGGCCACCGAGCGCGGACGCGAGTTTCACGTCGAACGGCGACGGGACGTACGGGGCGAGTGCCACGCTCCGAGGCTACCTACAGCCAGCCGCGCTTCTTGAACACGATGAACAGCACGATGCTGGATGCCGCCATCAGCCCCAGCGCGAACGGGTACCCCCATGGCTGAGCGAGTTCGGGCATGAACTTGAAGTTCATCCCGTAGATCGACCCGATCAGCGACGGCGCGAACAGGATCGCCGCCCAGCCCGAGATCTTGCGCGTCTGATCCGCCTGCGTGTTGTTCGCCTCGCTGAGCCGCTGCGCCTCTTCGCTCTGGCGCTGCCCGACGAGCGAGGTGTTGACCGCGAGGATGTCACGCAGAAGCACACGGAACTCCTCGATGCGCTCCTTCGCGACGACGACGTGATCGGCGACGTCCCGCAGATACTGCTGCAGCTTGTCGCCCACGTAGCCGTCGGCGAAGCCCTCGGAGAGCGTGTCGATGATCCCGATGAGCGGGGCGACGGCCCGCTCGAACTCGATCACTTCGCGGTTCAGTTCGTACACGCGGCGCGAGACCTTCGGGTCGCCGTCGAACACCTGCGTCTCGATCTCGTCGATGTCGTTCGCGATGCCCTCGACGACCGGCTTGTAGCCGTCGACGACGGCATCCAGGATGGCGTAGAGCACCGCCTCGGCACCCTCGTCCAGCGCGCCCGGGGTCGTCTCCATCCGCTGGCGGACGACCGCCAGATCGGGCGACTCGCTGTGACGGACGGTGATGACGAAGTTCGCGCCGCCGAAGATGTGCAGTTCGCCGAAGTCGACCCGCTCGTGAGCGTCGTCATAGTGCGCTGCCCGCAGCACCATGAACAGGGTCTCGCCGTAGCGCTCGATCTTGGGGCGCTGGTGCGCGGTGACGGCGTCTTCGATGGCGAGTTCGTGCAGGCCGAACTCGGCGGCGAGTTCGTCGAGCATCTCGCGCGCGGGGCGGTACAGACCGATCCAGGCGAGAGCGCCCTGATGCGTGTCGAGTGCGTTGAACGTGCCCTGCAGCGAGCTGGGGCTGTCGATGCGAGCGCCGTCGACGTAGACCGCGTTGTTGACGAGGCCGGGCTGACGCGGGCGGCGCATCACGTCGGCGTGGTCGTCGGTCGTTCCGCCGGCTCCGGACGCACCGCCGGGTGCAGCAGCGGATGCGATGGCGACGGATTCGGGCACGGTCACCGACCCGGTGACCTGTGACACCCGCGCGCGGATCCGGGCACCCGTGGAGGGCTTCCCCGGCGTCTTCGCGCTGCGCTCACTCACGCCCGAATGCTACGCCCGCACGCGCGCGTGCACGTTCGCGACGAGCGTGCACGGTGCAACATGCTCGCCCGGGCGCGAACGTGCACGCTCGGCGAATCGTCACAACTGGAACGGGTAACCACCCTTGTCGCGCACGCTGCGGCCGATCAGCGCGACGTACTTGTCGTCGTTGACCTCGAGCCCGCGCAGTTCGCGGCCCACCTCGCGTTCGGTCTTCTTCAGGTA
>JAODAS010000094.1 GCA_025463555.1 Schumannella sp. | reverse complement strand
CGAACTGCCAGAGCTAGCGAGGTTGCGGGGTCCCGAGTCGTGGGAGTGACATGAGCGGAACGACGGACGGTATTCGCGCTGCGGCACCACTCAGCATGTTGCTCGACTGTCCGCGAATGTAGCCGGGCACGTGGCGTTCGATGCTCTCGGGCACCTCGACGGTCCGGGTACCCGCGACAAGTCCTTCCAGCGTCTCGGTGACGGCTTGTGAGGCCTGGTCTTCGCGTATGCCCCACGAGACTCCCTCTGCTACCAGGTCAGCGAAGGTGATGTCGGGAACCTGATACTTGCCGTTCACCCGCATTGCGAGCGTTGTCCCGTTCGCGTAGTCCAAGGCCAGAGGCGCGGCGTCGTACAACGGGGCGAGCCGGGTGCGACCGTCCGGAGAGTGCAGAAGGGAGAAGTTCTTGGCGTGAGCGTCGGTGTTGCCGACAGCGACGTTGAACGCCGTATACCTGAGGAGCTTGATCCGGTCAGGGGTTCCTGTCAGGGCCGAACCCGTGGTGTCGAGAAGCTGCGCGATCGCCCGGAGATTGGTGTCGGCGTGATTCTGTTCGAACTTGTGGTTGCCTCCCCACGGGAGGCCGAGCCCCTGGCCCGCATCTTCTTGGTGGAGTCGCACCACCTCGCCGCCCGCGGAATCTCGGTCGTACCGCTCGATGACGAGTGTCGGTCGCTGCCCGATCGTCTCCACCCACGAGTCGAACGAGGACAGGCCCTGGGCGCGCGCCAGGTGGAGCGTGTACATCTCGGCATCGACAGCAGATCGGTACTCGGCATCGACCGGTTTGAGGATGTGTGTCGAGGCAAGTGATCCGTTGCCTCGGTACCACCGCCCGTCGATCCGCGTCAGAGTGAGCTTCCGCTGAAACCCCGGCAACGCAGAGCCCCCTCCGCCGACAAGGAAGCCCGAGGCGCTGCGCAGGAGTTCGCCGATCTCTTCCTGCGTCAACAGCTGGGGTTCCCCGGCGCTGCGGGCGTCGCCTACTCGCAGCGCGCCTGCGAGGTCCGCACCGACGGCACGGAGTATCCCGACGAGATCGCTGCTCACCGTCTTGACCTCGGTCGCCAGTGTCTCGAGATGGTTGCCCTCGGGCAGCAAGGCCCCGAAGAAGGATTCGGTCGCCTCGACGGACGTGAATCCGACGCGGAGGCTCCGGCTCAGCACCGCCGAGTTGAGCCCCCAGCGCTCTTCGGCATCGTCTGACCAGCGCAATGCGGCACGTCCGTTCGAGCGAACGAGTTCGCCGGCATGGGTGCCGTAGAGCGAGACAGGGAGCTCGTCATCGTCAGTCGACACGGTGCGGCCGATCGAATTCCGCATTGAGGGTGATCCCCAACAACGCGAGCACCCGGAAGTAGTGGTCGTCGATGCGCTTTGCTTTGCCCGACTCGAGCTCGGAAATGTACCGCTGCGAGATGCCCAGCCGATCCGCGAGCTCGCGCTGGGTCAGTCCGGCACCTCGACGCACCCGCTCAACGAGGTTTCCCAGGTCCGCGGGCGTCTCAATCAGTGCGCGCACGGTTGCCTCCTTATTACCGATCGGTAATCATGGTACCTCTGATTACCGATCGGTAGTCGGACTTCTGCGATTACCGATCGGTAATCAACCGACTCGGAGATTACCGTTCGGTAATCACGAGCACCGAAGGTCAGAGCGCGCGCAGCACCAGGGCCGAACCCTGACCGCCGCCGCCGCACAGCGCGGCCGCGCCGAGCGAGCCCGCACCCGCGGCCTGCAACTGGCGTGCCAGCGTGCCGGTGAGGCGCGCTCCGGATGCTCCGATCGGGTGACCGAGGGCGATCGCGCCGCCGTGCGGGTTGACGATGTCGAGCGAGATGCCGAGCTCTTTCGCGGACTGCACCGCAACCGCGGCGAATGCCTCGTTGATCTCCACCGCGACGAGATCCGTTGCCGCCAGCCCCGCCTTCGCGAGGGCGGCGTTGATCGCGTTCGACGGCTGCGAGTGCAGCGATGTGTCCGGCCCCGCGACGAGCGCGTGCGCCACGATCTCGGCGATCGGCTTCACGCCGCGTGCGGCTGCGGTCTCGGACGACATCAGCACCAGCGCCGCCGCGCCGTCGGTGATCTGTGACGCGTTGCCGGCCGTGATCGTGCCGTTCTCTTTCGCGAACGCGGGCTTCAGGCCGGCGAGCGTGTCGACGGTGGTGTCGGGCCGGACGCCGTCGTCCTCCGAGACGGTTGTCGTCCCCCGACGGGACACGACGTCGTAGGGGGCGATCTCGCCTTCGAGGAAGCTGCGGGACTTCGCGGCGTTCTGATGCGATGCGGCCGCCACGGTATCCTGCGATGCCCGGTCGATCTTCAGCGGGACGTTACCCCCCTCGGTCAGCGCGCCCATCGAGATGTGGTCGAACGAGTCGACGAGCCCGTCGTGGTCGATGAGGTCGACCATCTCCATCGCGCCGTACTTCTTGCCGACGCGCGAGCCGACCAGGGCGTGCGGAGCGAGACTCATCGACTCCTGCCCGACAGCGACCACGATGTCCGCGTCGCCACGCTCGATCAGATCCGCACCGGCCGCGACGGCCTCCATGCCCGACAGGCAGACGATATTGATCGTCATCGCAGGAACCGTCATCGGGATCCCGGCTCCGACCGCCGCCTGACGGGCCGGGTTCTGTCCCGCACCACCCAGCAGTACCTGGCCGGCGAAGACCCGCTGCACCTCGTCCGGCTTCACACCCGCACGGGCCAGAGCCGCCGTGATGGCGTGCGCGCCCAGCTTAGAGGACGACTCGGTGGCGAGCTGCCCGGTGAACTTCGTGAACGGGGTGCGGGCGTAGCCGGCGATGACGACTGACATAAGAGTTGCTCCTTGGAAACTGGGTTTCGATACGCGTCCGCTTCGCGGGCGCTACTCAACCGGCGAGATCTACCAGAAAGTCCGCTCCGGTCAGGGTACGTAGTTCTTCGACGGATTCGCCGGGTGCGAGCGCGCGCAGAACCAGGCCCTCCGCCGTGACGTCGAACACCGCGCGGTCGCTGATGATGCGGTCGACTACCCCGACACCGGTGAGCGGAAGGTCGCACTCGGCGACGATCTTGGGCGAGCCGTCCTTGGCGACGTGCTCGGTGACGACGATGACGTGCGGCGTCCCCGCGACCAGATCCATCGCGCCCCCCATGCCTTTCACGAGCTTGCCGGGGATGGTCCAGTTGGCCAGGTCGCCCTGCTGCGAGACCTGCAGCGCCCCCAGTACGGCCGTCGCGACGTGGCCGCCCCGGATCATGCCGAACGACGTCGCCGAGTCGAAGATCGCAGCACCCGGCAACAGCGTGACCGTCTGCTTGCCCGCATTGATCAGGTCGGCATCCTCATCTCCCTCGAACGGGAACGGGCCCATGCCCAGGATGCCGTTCTCGCTCTGCAGGGTGACGCTCACCCCGGCCGGCAGGTGGTTCGCCACCAGGGTCGGGATGCCGATGCCCAGGTTGACGTAGTCGCCGTCCTTCAGTTCGAGCGCGGCGAGCGCCGCCATCTCGTCACGCGTCCACATGAGCGGCGCCTTCCCGGGTCCGCACCGTGCGCTGCTCGATGTCCTTCGTGGTGTCTTCGACCTTCACCACGCGCTGCACGTAGATGCCGGGAGTGTGGATGTCGTCGGGATCGAGGTAGCCGTCGACGACCTCCTCCGCCTCGACCAGCGTGAGCCTGCCCGCCGTGGCGACCAGCGGGTTGAAATTGCGGGCGGTGAGCCGGAAGCGCAGGTTGCCCGCCGCATCCGCCCGGTGCGCCCGCACCAGCGCGACGTCGGCGACGATGCCGCGCTCGAGGATGGCGCGCACGCCGTCGAAGGTCTGCTCCTCCTTGCCTTCCGCGATCGGCGTGCCGACCCCGGTCGGCGTGAAGAACGCCGGAACTCCTGCCCCGCCCGCCCGCAGCCGCTCGGCAAGGGTGCCCTGCGGCACGAACTCGACCTCCAGCGCGCCGGAGAGGTACTGCTCGGCGAACAGCTTGTTCTCGCCCACGTAGCTCGACAGCACTTTGCGCACCTGCCCGCCCTCCAGCAGCAGGCCGAGCCCTTTGCCGTCGACGCCCATGTTGTTGCTGACCACGACGAGGTCCGTGGCGCCGGTGTCGCGCAGCGCCGTGATCAGGTTGGTCGGGATGCCGCTCAACCCGAAGCCGCCGACCGCGATCGTCATGCCGTCGGTGACGGTGCCGACGAGCGCATCGGCGGCCGAACCCCAGATCTTCGATGCCATGGCACTCCCTTGTCCACCATGTGGCGTGATGCTCACGGTACGAGTAGCGGCCGGATGCTGTCAAAGGTGTGTCGGCATGTGGCGCTCGGGCGCGTGGCCAT
>JAODAS010000270.1 GCA_025463555.1 Schumannella sp. | reverse complement strand
GCGACGGGTTTTACCCGGTCGTGCGGGACTACGTCGCCGGATTCTCGACACCGCCCGCGGGAGGATTCGAGCCCGGAGGGCACGACTACGAGTACTGGCGGCGGATGGCGCCCGCGCAGCTCGAGTTACTCGCGGGGCGCCTCGCCCCGGCGTGACGGGGCCGGCCTAGGGCCGCAGCTGCTCTCGTTCTTCGGTCTGAGCGAGATAGCTCAGCAGGTCCTCTTCGGGTAGGGGCCGGCTGTAGAGGTAGCCCTGGGCGCGGGTGCAGCCGTACTCGGTGAGCCGGACGGCCTGACCTGCTGTCTCGACGCCTTCCGCGATGACGTCGAGACTGAGAGCGTCGCCGATGGAGAGGATGCCCCGCACGACGGCGGCGCAGGCGGGATCGGTCTCGATTCCGGCGACGAAGCTGACGTCGATCTTGAGGATGTCGACGGGCAGTTCGGTGAACCGGGTCAGGCTGCTGTACCCGGTGCCGAGATCGTCGATGGCCACCCGCACGCCGCGCTCTCTCAAACTCTGCAGGTCCTGCTTCAGCGGATCGGTGATCAGAGGCATGTGCGTCTCGGTCAGTTCCAGGACGAGCTGAGACGGCTCCAGCCCCGAGGCCTCCAGCGCTTCGAGCACGTCGTCGTGAAGGTGCCCGGCCTCCAGCTGGCGCCCGGAGACATTCACATGCACGACCGGCGCCGCCGCGCCCAGCCTGCTCACCCAGAGCGCGGCCATGCGGCAGGACTCGCGCAGGACCCAGCGGCCGATGGGGAATATGAGGTCTGTCGCCTCCGCAACATCCAGGAACTCGGCTGGCGCGAGAATGCCGCGCTCGGGGTGGGCCCAGCGGAGGAGATTCTCGACCGCGACGACCCGCCCGGAATGCAGATCGAACAGGGGCTGGCCGTACAGCACCAGCTCCTGACGCTCGATCGCATAGCCGAGCTGTGCGGAGAGACGCAGGTGACGGGTCGCCTGCGCCGCCTGGGTGAGATCCGCGGCGTCGTCGGAACCCCCGACCCGGACGCGGCCCTTGCCGGCACCCTTCGCCACGTACATGGCCTGATCGGCCTGGTGCAGCAACTGCTCGGGGGTGGATGAACCATCGGAGAGGCTGACGCCGATGCTGCCGCTGAGCGCGAACGTCTCCTCCCCGACGGTGAACGGCGTCCGGAGCGCCGACAGGACGCGGTCGCCCATCGCGGTGGCGGCGGCCTCGTCGTCGAGGTCTTCGCACATCACCACGAACTCGTCGCCACCCAGGCGGGCAACGGTGTCGCCCGGCCGGAGCACCGCACGGACCTGCTCCGCCACATGCACCAGGGCCCGGTCCCCAGCCGCATGACCGGCTGAATCGTTGACCCCCTTGAATCCGTCGAGGTCGATGTACAGCACACCCACCCGGCGGTTGGTGCGCACGCTCGCCTCGAGCGCGTGCTCGATGCGGTCCATCAGCAGCACCCGGTTCGGCAGTCCCGTCAGCCCGTCGTGCAGCGCCAGGTGACGCAGCGCGTCCTCGGCACGTTTGCGCGCCGTGATGTCCTCGACCTGCCCGACCACGTTGTCACCCGCGCCCGCCGTGCCGCGGCTGAGGTTGACCTGCACCCACAACTCGCTGCCGTCGGCGTGGATCCAGTGCTGTTCGACCGATCCGCCCGAAACCGGATCCCGCTGCAGCGTCGCGAGCGGCTGCGTGGAGGCGCCCGCCTCGTCCGGCGCGACCAGATCGGCCACGTGCATCGACAGCAACTGCTCTTCGGAATAGCCGGTGAGCCGGCACATCGCCGGGTTGACCTGCAGGAAGCGGTCCACGTTGTCGGGTCCCACGCCCAGCAGCATCATGCCGTTCGGCGCGTACCGGAAAAGGTCACGGAAACGCGACTCGCTCTCCTGGAGGGCGGCCCGGGACCGGTTCAGCTCGGTGATGTCGGTGCCGACCTTGATGAAGCCGGTCACCTCGTTTCGCGCCCCCCGCATCGCGCTCACCGTGAGGGATGCCAGCAGACGCCGGCCGTCGCGGGTGATGTAGGTCCACTGCCGGGTCTCGGGCTGTCCGGTCGCGGCCTGCACGAGGAAGACGCCGAACCCCGGTTCCATGCCCAATTCTGCGGCCCTCGCGCGGATCTCCTCCGGATCGTGCAGACGCTCGGGGCTGGTGCCGATCATCTCCTCGGCCGTGTACCCCAGCATGCGCTCCGCACCGGTATTGAACACGGTGATCAGCCCCTGCGGGTCCGTTGCGATGATGGACTGCTCCGTCGCAGCGTCCAGTACGCCCGCGAACAGATCCCGCGACCGGTTCAGTTCCCGGGCCGCGGCACGCAACTCCGTGACGTCTTGCAGGCCGCCGGTCAGCTGGACCGGCTGGCCCGCGGCATCCAGCACGACCCTGCCCATGCCGCGGACCTCGCGGACCTGGCCGTCCAGGCGGACGATCCGATGGTCGACCTCGTACTGGCCGCCGGTGGCGATGACGTTCCGCACCTTCTCCAAGACCGCCTCGCGGTCATCGGGATGAAGCATCGAGACGTAGACCTCGTAGCTCGGCGCCGGTCCGGTGGGATCGGTTCCGAAGATCCGGTGCACCTGCGGAGACCACTTCACCTCTTCGGCGCCGACCTCCCAGGTCCAGCTGCCCTGCTGTGCCAGCTCCTCCGCCGCCCGCAATGCCCGCTCCCGCTCTTCGACGGCCGCGACGGCACGCAGCAGTTTCCGCTCGCGCTCATCGAGCTCCGCCGTGCTCGGAGTCCGGCGGACGACCCTTTTCGAGAGCGTCATCCGCTGTGTGCTCCCTCTGCTCGATGTG
>JAODAS010000086.1 GCA_025463555.1 Schumannella sp. | reverse complement strand
CATCACGACGACGTTCACATGTCCCGACGGCACGCTGACGGTGAAGTACTCCCCGACGCAATTCAGCCTGGTCCAGAGTTCGGAATGGGAAGTGGTGACCGGCACCGGCAGTTTCGAGGGCCTGCGCGGGGGCGGCTCCATGGTGGCCGCATTCGAAACCGACAATCCGGATTCCGGCCGAGAGGTATTCACCGGCACGGTCAGCAACTGAGCTGACGCGAAGCGCCGGATCGTCTGCGCCTTCTCAGGCGCGAGCGACGATCGGCACCGCCCAGTCGATGTTCCACAGCACGCCGAACTCGGGCGCGAACGGCACGCGGACCTCGGCGGAGGAGAAGCCCGCATCCGCAATCCGCCGCAGCAGGTCGGGCTCGGTGAACATCCGCATCTCGAGCGTGTCTCCCTCGCCGCCATGGAAGACGAGGTCGTCGAAGATCTCCTCTTCTCCGTCCACTGTCGTGTTGTGCAGAACCGCAGTGCCGCCGGTGACGTCGATGCGGTAATCGTGGAGGCGGGGAAAGTGCTCGCGTGTTTCGCCCGTCTTCTCGAACGGGACCGTGAAGATGCACACGCCGTCGGGCGTCAGCAGCCGGCGACTGTTGAGGAACGCGGCATCCAGGCCCGCGACCGGGATGTGTTCCAGCACATCGGACGAGATCACGAAACGCTGCCGGCCCAGCCAGTGCTCCGCGGCGTCGGTGATGTCCAGGTAGGGCTGACGGTGAAAATAGGTATTGCTGTAACCCAGCTTGGAGGCCAGACCGATGGCGTATCCGTCCCAGTCGCTCAACCCCAGCCCGACGATGCTGCGATCTTCGGGGAACTCCGGCAGGATCAGCGGCTGGCCGAACAACTCCATCGCCAGGGTGTGTACGACCGACCGCATCCGCAGGCTGCTGCTGCACGACGCGCACGACGCCGCTTCGCGGTTCTGCACCAGGTCGAGCGGCACGCGCGTGTTGCCATACCCGCACACATTGCACTGGAAGTCGAGACGGGGTCCGGTGTACGGGAGTGGTGCCATCGCCCGAGGCTAGTTGATCCGCCGCGCACAGCGGGCGATGGATGGCCCGCCGAACACGCCTGCGGCCTTCGCCTCCTCGATGAAGGCGTGAGGCTCGGCGACCACGGCCGGGAAGTCCTCCTCGGGAACGACCATCGCTTCGCTGGGGAACGAGATGAGGTACTTGGTCATGCCCACCGTGGTGGCCTGTGGACGAAACGCGCGCGAGTCCCTGCCGACCAGACAGCATTCTCATATGTCACGTGAATCGATGCGCAAGCTCGCCGACGAGCAGGGCGACGTACCCGGCTGGGTCCTGATCACCCTCATGACGGCCGGCCTCGTCATCCTGATCTGGGGGCTCGCAGGCCCGGCATTGAGCGAGATCTTCGCCAACGCGATCTCGAAGGTCACCGGGCTCTGATGCGCATGCACCTGCGCGACGAACACGGCTCGGCGGTTGTCGAGTTCGCCCTCGTCGGCGCGATCCTGACCGTCCTCACGGTGTCGGTACTGCAACTCGCTCTCGCCCTGCATGTGCGCAATACGGTGCTCGATGCGGCATCCGAGGGGGCCCGGTTCGCAGCGCTCGCCGACAACACCCCGTCCGACGGCATCGCGCGCTGCCGGGCCCTGATCACCGCCGCGATCGGAGGCTCCTACGCCTCGGACGTCACTGCGGCATCCGGGTCGTGGATGGGGCACCCGGCTGTGACCATCACGGTTCGGACGACGCTTCCGGTCGTCGGCCTGCTCGGCATCGGCGGCGCGCTGGAGGTGTCGGGTCATGCGGCCGTCGAGACGCTGGAGTGACGAGAGCGGGTCCGCCTCCCTCGAATTCATCACCGCGGGCGTCGTCTTGCTGGTGCCGGTCGTCTACCTGATCCTCGCGCTCTCGGCCGTGCAGGCGGCGACTCTCGCCATCGATGGTGCTGCGCGGCAAGCGACCCGCGTCTACGTCCAGTCCGCATCGACGGCGTCTGCTCGTTCGGCGGCCGCGCGGGCAATCGCGGTCACCCTCGCCGACTATGGCCTGGATGCGGCGGCAGCGTCCGTCGAGATCGGGTGCCGCCCACGGGCGGACGCCTGCCTGACCCGGCGAGGTTTCGTCACCGTGACGATCCGGATGACGGTGCCACTGCCTCTCGCTCCGCCGTTCCTCGACACCGGGCTGCCGGCAGGGCTGCCCGTCGAGGCGACCGCGACGGAACAGGTGTCGCGGTTCTGGGGCGCGCGATGAGGCCGCGCGGCGGCGCGAGCGATGAAGGCTCGATCCTGCCGCTGATCTGCTTCTACACCGGACTGGCGCTGCTCGTGACGCTGATCGTCGCATCCGCGACGTCTCTGTATCTCGAGCGCAAACGTCTCTTCACCCTTGCAGACGGGGCCGCACTCGTCGGCGCGGAGTCGTTCACCCTCGCCGACGTCGCCGTGACACCCTCCGGCCCCCGGATCGAGCTCGACCCCGCCGAGGTGCGCGCAGCGGTCCGCTCGTATCTGGACCACAACCCCATAGGCCGGTTCGAGGCGCTGTCGCTCGATGAGGCCACGACCCTCGACGGCCGGAGCGCGCAGGTCACCGTCTCGGCGATCTGGCGCCCACCCGTCGTCACCCTCTTCGTGCCGGACGGGCTACGTATCGACGCGACGGCTGTTTCGCGGACCGTCTTCGGTCGCTAGGCTGGCGGGCCGCCCACGAGGAGAACCGCATGGCCGACCACCTTCATCCGGACATCGACGACGACGAGTTGCTCACCCGTTTCGCCGCCAACACCCTGCCCGCCTTCCCGCACGAAGAGCATCTGCACGTCGTCTTCGTGAAATCGGGGCGCGCGACGCCGGCCGAGACGCTCGCCTTCATGCGCGACGGCATCCGTGCGATGGCGGCGGCGAACGGCAAACCAGAGGCGTATCACGACACCCGGACGGTCGCGTGGGTGCAGATCATCGTCGCGGCGCGCGCCGATTTCACGGGCGGGTTCGGCGACTTCCTGGCCGCGCATCCCGAGCTGGTGCGGCGCGACCTGCTGAGCGACTACTACAGCGGCGAACTGCTGAACGCGGACGCCGCGCGCGCGTCCTTCACCGCACCCGATCTGCAGGAGTTGCCCACAGCATCCTGACCCCAGAATCGCACCTGCGCGGCCGCCGGTAGGCTGGAACGGACATGATCGAGCTCGACCTGCAAGACCAGATCGCATCGCTGCGCAGCACGTTCGACGACATCCGATCCGTGATCGCACCCGAGAAGCTCGAGGCGCAGATCGCCGACCTGAGCGCGCAGGCGGGCGTGCCCGACCTGTGGGACGACCCCGAGGCGGCGCAGAAGATCACCAGCGCCCTCAGCCACCGGCAGACCGAGCTCGCTCGAGTGACCGGGCTCGAGCGGCGGCTCGACGACCTCGACGTGCTCGTGCAGATGGCGACCGAAGGCGACGGCGACGCCGACAGCGCGGCCGAAGCCGAGGCCGAGCTCAAAGACCTGCAACGCGCGATCGGCGACCTCGAAGTGCAGACCCTGCTCGACGGCGAGTACGACGAGCGCTCAGCCGTGGTGACGATCCGCTCGGGCGCCGGCGGCGACGATGCCACCGACTTCGCCGAGATGCTGATGCGCATGTACCTGCGGTGGGCAGAGAAGCACAAGTACCCCGTCACCGTGATGGACACCTCGTATGCCGAGGGCGCCGGCATCAAGTCCGCGACCTTCGAGGTCGACGCGCCCTACGCCTTCGGCACCCTCAGCGTCGAGGCCGGCACGCACCGACTCGCGCGGATCAGCCCCTTCGGTTCTGCCGACAAGCGGCAGACCAGCTTCGCCGCGGTCGAAGTGATCCCCGTGATGGAGGAAGCGGTCGAGGTCGAGATCCCCGAAGGCGACATTCGCGTCGACGTGTTCCGATCGTCGGGCCCCGGCGGCCAGAGCGTCAACACCACGGACTCGGCCGTTCGCATCACCCACCTTCCGACGGGCCTGGTCGTCTCGATGCAGAACGAGAAGTCGCAGATCCAGAACCGTGCGGCCGCCATGCGCGTGCTGCAGACCCGTCTGCTGCTGCTCACCCGGGAAGCCGAGGCCGCGAAGAAGAAAGAACTGGCCGGCACCATCACGGCCAGCTGGGGCGACCAGATGCGCTCCTACTTCCTCTACGGCCAGCAACTGGTGAAAGATCTGCGCACCGGCTACGAGGTCGGCAACCCGGCGACCGTCTTCGATGGCGACCTCGACGGATTCATCGCCGCCGGCATCCGCTGGCGCAAACAAGACAAAGACTGAACAGCCGACCCGTCAGCTGCCGACGACGATCGCCTGCTTCGCCCACGGCCGAGCCGGGTCATAGCGCAACGGCAGAGTGTCGCCGGCCGAATAGCCGCCCCCGGTGCGCCCGATCCGCAGGAAGCGCTCGACCCCCTTGTCATCGGTGAACTTCAGCGTCAGACGCTGATGCTGCACGTAGTTGACCATCCCGTCGACCGCGGCACTGACCACCGTCGCGGTCGTGTCCACCCCGCTCGCCGTCGTCACCTGCACTGCGGCCTGCTGCCGGATGTGCAGCACCACCAGCACGATCGCGACCGCGTACGGCGTGCCGATCAGCACCACGCTGAGCGCCGCCGGATCGCCGTTCTCCACCGGCTGAGCCGCGCGCATCACCAGGAACAGACCCCCGATGTACACCAGGATGTACGCCGCCATCAGGCGCCCGTAACGTCCATTCGGCACGAGCATCACAGCGGTGCCCGCGACGACGCACAGAAGCACGTAGGTCATGAACACGCCGATCATCGCGTCCTCGCCGATGCCGACCGTCCACGCCAGAAAGGCGACCACAGGCGGCATCGCGATGGACAGGTACAGCAGCGCGAACGCGAACGGCTTCGCGATCAGCCTGATGCGCCGGGTGCGTTCGTCCGGGTTGATCGTCGACATGGCGACAATCTAGCGCCGGGTCAGTCCTGCGGGTCCCCGAGATTCCGGGTCGTCGCGTCCAGCAATTCGGATGCCAGATCGCCACGCTGCGCGAACAGCCGGTCATCGAGATCGGTGAGGGCGCCATCCACCCGCCCCAGAGCCGCCGAGCCCGCGTCGCTGACCGACAACACGCCGTCGCGCCCCAGCCGGACCAGGCCGGCCGTGGTCATCGCACGCAGCATCGGCGCGACCTCGTCCGCCGAGATGCCGACCGCCCGGGCGAGGTCCGGCGGGGTGGCGCCAGGCACCATCGACAGGCGCTGCAGGATGACCAGCTTGCGCACGCTCAGTCCCGCCGGTTCGAGGATGCGGGCCACATCCACCTCTGCTGCGCGAGCAAGCGTCAGCAGTGCGATCGTCGGGCTGAACCGGGCGGAATCCACCCCCCAACGCTAGTTCCTGTGAGTCTCGGCGCCGCGAGTGTCGCTCGCCGGATCACGGGGGCGGATCCCTAGCCTTATGTCGCCATGATTCGTTTCGACCAGGTCACCAAGACATACGCCGGAACCACGCGACCAGCCCTCAACGGCGTCAGCCTTGAGATCCTGAAAGGGGAGTTCGTCTTCCTGGTGGGCGCGTCGGGTTCAGGCAAGTCCAGCTTTCTGCGGCTCGTGCTGAAAGAGGAGAAACCCTCCAAGGGCAAGATCCACGTGCTCGGCCAAGAACTGAACACCCTCGCCAGCCGCAAGGTGCCGTACTTCAGGCGCAACCTGGGTGTGGTCTTCCAGGACTTCCGGCTGCTGCCGAATAAGACCGTCTTCGACAACGTCGCCTTCGCCCTGCAGGTGATCGGCAAGAGCAAAGGCTTCATCCAAGAAGCGGTGCCCGACGTGCTCAAGATGGTCGGGCTCGCAGGCAAACAGGGGCGGTTCCCGCACGAACTGTCGGGTGGTGAGCAGCAGCGCGTCGCGATGGCCCGTGCCGTCGTGAACAAGCCGGCGATCCTGCTGGCCGACGAGCCCACCGGAAACCTCGACCCCAACACCAGCGCCGGCATCATGACCCTGCTGTCCGCGATCAACGCCAACGGCACCACCGTCATCATGGCCACCCACGACGTCGGAATCGTCGACCAGATGCAGCGACGCGTGATCGAACTGGTCAGCGGCCAGGTGGTCCGCGATGAGCGCGGTGGCGGCTACCAGACTCAGGCCGTGCCGGTGATCCGGCAGCCGCAGACGCACCGGCCCGCTCAGACGGTCGACAGCGTCATCGAGGATGCGGCCCTCGCCGCGCCGCCTGCGTCGCAGCCCGAGCCGAGGCCCGAACCTGCTCGCGTCAGTGCGGAGTTCTCGCGGCCCGTCGCCGCCCAGCCGCCGCCTCCCGTCGAGTCGCCGACCGACGCGCCCGTCACCGGGACGATCACCGTGGTCGAGCCGGCCGTGACCAACGTGCGTGAGACCCCGCTCGCCAACCGGCCGGTGCCGAGGTCGGATGCCGCGCCGACATCCGGCAAACCCGCAGAGGCGCAGCCCACACCGCTTGTGCCCCCGCCGCTCAACGAACCGCGGTCACGCCGATGAAGGCAGCGCCGATGAAAGAGATGTGCTGATGAGATTCGGACTCATCCTCAGCGAGGTCGGCCAGGGCTTCCGCCGCAACCTCTCGATGGTCGTGTCGGTCGTGCTCGTCACGTTCATCTCCCTGACCTTCTTCGGTGCGGCGATCCTGCTTCAGACGCAGATCAGTCAGACCAAGGGGTACTGGTACGACCGCGCGCAGGTCGCCGTGTACCTCTGCTCCGACTACGACTCCGAGGCGCCCTGTAATGAGACTGCGGCCACGGACGCGCAGAAGGCCGACGTCAAGGCCGAGCTCGAGGGCGACACGCTCGGCCCGTACATCAAGAAGGTCGAGTTCGAAAGCCGCGACCAGGCGTACGCCAACTTCCTCGTCCAGTTCGAGGGGACGACGGCCGTGCAATTGGTGACGCCCGACATCTTGAACGAGTCGTACCGCATCAACCTCAAGAATCCTGACCAGGCCGAGATCATCATCGATCAGCTCACGGGCAGGCCGGGCGTCCAGAGTGTCACCGACCAGCGCGGCCTGCTGGAACCGATCTTCGCGATCATGAACGCGGCGACATTCACCGCGGTCAGCATCGCGGGCCTCATGCTGATCGCTGCGGTGCTGCTGATCGCAACGACGATCCGCCTGAGCGCCTTCTCACGCCGGCGCGAACTCGGGATCATGCGCCTCGTCGGTGCGTCGAACCGGTTCATCGAGACACCCTTCATCCTCGAGGGCGTGCTGGCCGCACTGATCGGCTCGCTCCTGGCGGGCGGCCTGATCGTGGTGCTCGTGCAGTTCTTCGTGCAGGGCTACCTCGCGCAGGCCCTGCAGGGCACCGCTCTGGTGAATCTGAAGGATGCCCTGCTGGTCGTGCCGGTGCTGCTCTTGTCGGGCGCACTCTTGGCGGCGGTCTCGGCGAGTGTGGCGATCCGGCGGTACCTGAAGGTCTAATCGGGCGCCCCGCGGTTACACTGGTGGGCTGCACAGCACGCCACGAGACCGGAAGGAGGCGCGTCATGCCGAAAGCCGTATCGTCCAGAGACAGTGGGCAGAAGGTCGTCGCCACCAACCGCAAGGCGCGCCACGACTACACGATCGAAGACACCTACGAGGCCGGGATCGTGTTGCAGGGCACCGAGGTCAAGTCTCTGCGTGAGGGCCGCGCGTCGCTCGTCGACGGCTACGCCTTCATCGACGGGGGAGAGATCTGGCTGGACGCGGTGCACATCCCCGAGTACACCGAGGGCACCTGGAACAACCACGCGCCCCGGCGCAAGCGCAAGCTGCTGATGCACCGTGCGCAGATCATCAAGATCTCGCACAAGACCAAAGAGGGCGGCTACACGCTCGTGCCGCTGAGCATCTATTTCAGCGACGGGCGGGCCAAGGTCGAACTCGCGGTCGCCAAGGGCAAGCGCGAGTACGACAAACGCCAGGCGCTGCGCGAGCGGCAAGACCAGCGCGAGGCGCAACGCGCGATGTCGACGCAGCGGCACCTGGGGGAATGAGCCCGGCCCCGGGTCCTACTGGGGAATCGGCCGGTACAGGTCGCGGGTCAGATCTTCGGACCCTGCACCGTCTACGGGCCGGTCGGGATGGTCGAAGACGGCGCACAGCGTCACCGTCTTGCCGGAGTCGTACTCGGCGAGCGTCGGCGGGTTCACCGCATCGCCGTCGTAGTCGGTCTTGACGATGTCCTGCGGCAGGTAGAGGCGGTACTCGATCAGACGCTTGCAGGTCTCGCGTGCGTAGATGGCCAATGACTCGTCGGCGCTGTAGGGCACGCCCGGGAAGTTCAGGTCCACGCGCGCGATGATCTGCTGCTGGTGGGGCGTGCCGCAGCCGACGACCGTGTACTCCGCCTCCGAGCTGCCCGGCTCCAGAAGGCAGGCGCCCGGAACGAGGTCCTCGGCCTTGGTGACACCGAGCGGGATGACCGGGGTCTGGAGGATGATCCTGATGATCACGGCGATGACCAGCACGAGCACGGCGGTGGCAGCCGCGATGATCCCGATCCGCAACCAGCGCGGGAGTCCGGCGAAGCCGGTGCGGGCGTCTTCGACGACGGCCGGCGCGTCAGGCACAGCCGCGGCCGCATCGTTGGCAGGGGAGCCGTTCACAGCGATACCGTATCGGATGTGAGCAGTTCCCCCGAGCCCGCGCGAACCGACGTCCGCCAGTACAGTCGGGGCCTCGACGTGCTGACAGCGGTGCTGCTCGGAGTCGTGTCCCTGACCACGGCGCTCGGCGCATGGCAGGCGACCACCTGGAATCGCCAGGCGGATGGATATGCCGCGAGCTCATCCGATGCTCGAGATGTCAGCATCGCCAGCGGGGTCGCCTGGCAGTACGACAGCCGCCTCGACTCCGGCGCCATCCTCAACGCCCGTAAGTACGCTCTGCTCGAGGACGCCGCCATCGCCGCCGGAGATCCACGCGACAGCGCCTACTACAACGTGATGGTCGGCAACTATCTCGGCCGGATCCTCTCCGAGGGCCTGCCCGAGGCGTTCGATACGTGGCGCGACGCGGGCTTCCCGGCGGACCAGAACCCCACGACGGACCCGGTGTACCAGGCGAATCTGCGCGGCACGTCCGACGCGTACTCGGTGGTCTCGACGCTGGCGGGCGGATTCAAGGACGCGCTCCAGGGCAAGGCGGCGATCTTCGCGCAGGCGGCTCTCATCGACGCGCTGGCTCTGTTCCTGCTCGGTGTCGCCGGCATCAACAGGCTCAGGACGGCGAGGTTCGCCACGCTGGTTCTCGGTGGCGCGGCGTATCTGGCATCGCTGATGATCATGGCGACGGCGTACTGATGGCGCGCGCACGCACCGGGAGGCGCGAAGACCCCTCCCGCACCAAGGGGGCCCTCGAGATCGTCACGTCGATCCTGCTCGGACTGGTCTCTGTCGCAACGGCTGTCGGCGCCTACCAGGCCGGGCAATGGGGCCAGCAGAGCTCCGATCTCGCCTCCGTCTCGCAGCAGGCGCGTGATCGCAACCTGGCGATCTTCATCGAGCGGCAGATCATCACCGGCGACGACAGCCAGCGGCTGTCGGACGCCGTCGGATTCCACGCGCAGGCGATCTTCTACCCGGAGCGGGCCGACGAGTTGGCGCAGGAAGAGACGCTGGCCATCTCGGCGGCATCGCCGGCCCTGGTCGCCGGATATCAGCCCTGGGTGGACAGCGGGTACGACCTGTCGCTCATTCCGGTGGCGACGCCGGAGTACGAGGCGTTCTCGCAGGCGGAGCCGCAGTCGTACAACATCGCCTCGGTCGTGGCCGACAAGGCGGCCCGCGCGCTGAGCGAGCGCTCGTACCTGATGACCATCGTGTCCGTGGTGTTCGCGGTGGCACTGTTGCTGCTCGGAGTCGCCGGAGTCAGCACGCGGCTGAACGTGTCGGCGGTGATGACCGGCGGGGGTGCCGTCGCGTTCCTGGTGGGCGTCGCGATCGTGATCCTCGGCGTGTTCTGATCCGCGGCTAGGCCGAGAACCTGACGTCGACGCTCGACGAGACCTGGATCTGCTCGGGCGACAGGCTGATCCCTGCGCCGCCACCGGCATCCAGCGCCTGTGCCTTGAACGACATGCGCTCGTAGGCAGCGGGAGTGCCACCGCCGTTCGACCCGGCGTCGCCCAGCATGCCGGGGTCCGCTACGGCGATCACTGCCGGGCTGCCGAGCCCGGCAGCGGCGGCGTAGGTGCCCGCCTTCTGCACCGCATCCGCGACCGCTGCCCGCCGCACCGCGTCGGTTTCGGCGATGCGGCGCTCGTCGGTGAGGTCCCACTCGATACCGCCGATGGCGACACCCTCGATGACCGCGATCTGCTCGATGAGCCGACTGAGCTGGTCGAAGTCGCTGAACTTCGCCTGCAACCCGATGCTCGCGTGGTAGACGAGGGGCAGCCGTTTGCCCTCGTTGTTCCAGGGCCGCTCCGACCAGACGCTGACCCGGTCGGAGGACCACCAGGTGACTGGCCCCGCGACGGCGTCGTAGAGCGGAGTGATGAGCGCTGTCAGATCGGCGGCCGCCCGCGTCGCCTGCGCGAACACCTCATCGCGCTTCGCGCCGTCGAACGCGGCGGAGATCTGGACGGTCGCGCGTTCGGCGTCGAACCAGGCGGTGTGGGTGCCCTGAACGGTGATGGTGGCGGTCATGCTCCCATCCTGTCATCGAGGCAGGAAGCGCAAGTTTTGCAAGAAATCGACGAAAACGAGAGAAAACTCGTGAAGACCTTGTGCGGAAGTCGATAACGGTCGTACAGTCGCCGCATCCCCGACACCCGACCCACGCGGGGAACCCCTTCGAAACAACGAAACGAGTCGATGATGACACGTCTGTTCCCCCGAATCGGAGCGCGGCCCATCGCGGCTGTCGCGATCGCCGTTGCGATGGTCGCCGCCACTGCGGCACCGGCATTCGGCGCTCCCGCCCCAGCGCCACGACCACCCGTGGTCACGCGCGCCGCACTCGCCCCCGCGCTGGTGACGGGGCGCGGAGCCGACGTCGCGTTCCAGGAGCAGGAGGCGGAGTCCGCGGCCACGAACGGTGCCGTCATCGGCCCGGACCGCACCGCGTACACCCTGCCGTCCGAGGCATCCGGTCGCACCGCGGTCAAGCTGACGCCCGGCCAGTACGTCGAGTTCACGCTCCCCGCAGCTGCCAACGCGATCACCGTGCGGTACAGCATCCCGGACGCCCCGAACGGCGGAGGCATCACCGCCCCGCTTCAGGTGAGCGCGAAGGGGTCGAAGGTCGGCACTCTGACGCTGACCTCGCAGTACTCGTGGCTCTACAACCAGTACCCGTTCTCCAACGACCCGAATGCGGGCCTGCTGCACCCGGACTGGTGGATCACCGAGTGCTCGTGCGTGCCGGCCGCGACGAGCCCCGCGCCGGCGATCACGACGCCGTTCCGGCCCAGCCACTTCTACGACGAGCAGCGGATGCTCCTGGGCAAGACGTACAAGGCCGGCGATCTCGTTCGACTGACCGTGCCGGCGAACAGCAATGCCGCCTGGACGGTCGTCGACCTGCTCGACTCCGAACTCGTGGGTGCGCCGGCCGTCAAGGTGGTCGCCGCCAACGTGCTGCTGTTCGGCGCCGACCCGTTCGGCAAGCGCGACTCGGCCGCCGCGTTCGACAAGGCGATCGCCTACGCGAAGGCGCACCATCTGACGGTCTACGTGCCGCCGGGCAGCTACCAGGTGAACCGTCACATCGTGGTCGACAACGTGACCATCCAAGGCGCGGGCAGCTGGTACACGATCATCCGCGGCAAGGAGGTCGCGCTGGCGACTCCCGCCCCGGACGGCTCGGTGCACACCGGTGTCGGCTTCTACGGCAAGGACTCGTCGCAGGGCGGCAGCACCAATGTGAAGCTGTCCGGCTTCACCATCCAGGGTGATGTACGCGAGCGGATCGACACCGACCAGGTGAACGGCATCGGCGGCGCCATGAGCAACTCGGTGATCGACGGGCTGTACATCCACCACACCAAGGTGGCTGCCTGGTTCGACGGGCCGATGACCAACACGGTGGTCAAGAACAGCTACTTCGTCGACCAGATCGCCGACGGGCTGAACTTCCACGTCGGCGTGACCAACTCGACCGTGTCGAACAACTTCGTGCGCAACACCGGAGACGACGGCCTCGCCATGTGGTCGGAGCACACCGCGAACGCGAACAACACGTTCACCAAGAACACGGTGCAGTCGCCGGTGCTCGCGAACGGCATCGCCATCTACGGCGGCACCGACAACACGCTGTCGAACAACCTCGTCGCCGATCCGGTGCGCGAGGGCAGTGGCATCCACGTCGGGTCTCGGTTCGGCGCGGAGGCCTTCACCGGCCACCTCTGGATCACCGACAACACCACGGTCCGGGCTGGAACCTACGAGCTCAACTGGAACATCGGGCTCGGCTCCATCTGGTTCTACGCGCTCGAGAAGAACATCGATGCCGACATCCAGGTGATCGGTGACCACTTCCTCGACAGCGGGTACAACGCGATCATGCTGGTCAGCGACTTCCCGGTGAAGGACCTGTACTCGATCACGAACGTGCACTTCAAGAACGTGCGGGTGGATGGCACCGGCACGTCGGTCGTGAGCGCGCGGGTCGCGGGGTCGGCCAGTTTCGAGAATGTGGACGCGCGCAACGTCGGAGCAGTCGGAGTCAACAACTGTGGTTCGTTCCACTTCACGCCCGCCGGATCGGAGTTCTCGCTCATCGACCTGGGCGGCAACGACGGCGGCGGAACGACCGGTCCGTGGTTCGCCTCATGGGAGCTGCCGAACACGATCACCTGTGATGACCGTCCGCCGGTGGTCGTGCCGCCGGCACCCGCTCCGTGGTGATCTGACGTAGACTGTAGGGCTGCGCGGGGTTTCCGCCTCGCGCAGTCCTACAACTCCACAGTGCGTGACAACGGCTCTCTGCCTGACCGCTCGCCCTCTCGGGCGACGAATCGGGTCGTGAACATGGGGATGATCGGTTTCGACATCGCCTGCGAAACTGCGAGAAGCGGGCCGAGGATGCAGGGTTATCTCGTAAACGATCTCTGCAAAACATAGGTGCCAATTCCAAGCGCACCGACGTTGCTCTCGCTGCGTAAGCAGTAGAGCTATAACGTCCGTCAGACCGGGCTCGCCTTCGACCCGGATCCTGGCGCCATCTAGAGGGCTTGCTGTGTGACTGTGTTCCAGGGTCACGCGGGACTTGCACTGGGGCTGGGCTCGTCGACCTAGATGCTCGTGGCAAAGGTCGGAGCCGAGTAGAACGCTTTCACGAGCTGCGCCCGGAGAAGGCGCGGAATCACAGCGATGGACGGGGGTTCAATTCCCCCCATCTCCACCATTGGCGGTTGTCACGCACTCGGAGAAGCAGAACGGCCCGTCCTCCAGGACGGGCCGTTCTGTCAGGTGCGGGCTCTACTTGTTGGCGCCCTTGATGCTGCCGGTGATCTTGCTGTCGTCGTCGGCCTTGCCGAGGCAGAGGATCTCGCGGTCCTGCAGGACCGAGTCGTCCCAGGTTTCCTGCGTCGGGTAGTAGAAGCTGTAGTCGTACATCGACTCCTCGTAGCCGAGCCCGACATACGTGGTGAAGGGGTCGTTGCACGCGGTGTCGGCTTCGCTCTTCGTGGCTTCGTCGCCGGGATACGAGTCCTCGGTCATCTGGATCGACGCGATCGCCTCCCAGCTGTGCGGCGTGGCGCAGTCGACGATGTCGACGGTCGACACGGTCTCGGCGTCCGTCTCCTCGTTGAAGCAGTCACCCGGGACCAGCGAGAACACGTCGTCTTGGGTGTTGGCGTTGGTGGGGTCGCCACCGCCGGTGATGTTCTGGACCTGGCCCAGAAGGCTGCAGCCGGACAGCAGCAGTCCTGCCGCCGCGATGGTCGTGAGGGTGAGCGCGCGGGCCCACGGCTTCGAGTCGGACGAGTTCATGCGGTGTGCCTCCAAAGGGTGCGGGCCTGAGAACCCCGCAAGCCTAGCGAAACGCCAGGAAATCCAGTACCGCCGGATGCAGCGCCGCGTTCGACGCGACGATGCTCAGCAAATCGAGCCGGTCGCCGCCTGAAGCGTCGGTGACGGTACCACCTGCTTCGCGCACGATCGGGATGAGCGCGGCGACGTCCCACGGCTTGACGTCGAACTCCGCGGCGATGTCGATGGAGCCTTCGGCGAGCAGCATGTACGACCACAGATCCCCGAATGCCCGGGTCCGGCGGA
This sequence comes from Schumannella sp., assembly GCA_025463555.1. Classification (GTDB taxonomy): domain Bacteria; phylum Actinomycetota; class Actinomycetes; order Actinomycetales; family Microbacteriaceae; genus JBDSKH01. The sequence continues at coordinate 20,657 of JAODAS010000086.1, read as the reverse complement.
CGGCGCGGCTCAACTGGATCAGCTGGTCGAGTCGGCCCGCTCCATCCCAGTGCTTGAGACTGTTGTAACTGAGCGTCGCGTCGGCGAGATCGGCGATCGCACTGACATGGATGCGGCGCGCGGGCTCTCCGTCCGCCTCCGCCCACGCGCCATGACCGGTCGCCGCCCACCAACGCCGGCCGAGGGCCGGAGCGCTGACCACGCCGACCTCTGGCACGCCGTCGATCACGAGTGAGATGAGGGACCCCCAGATCGGAACACCGCGCACGAAGTTGGCGGTGCCGTCGATCGGGTCCACGACCCACTGGCGGCCGGGGGCGTGCGGGTCTGCTCCGCCGAACTCCTCCCCGAGGATCGCGTCCGCGGGACGCGCCTGGGCAAGGTGGTCGCGGATCATGCGTTCGACGCGCGTGTCGCCGTCGGTCACCTGGGTGCGGTCGGGCTTGAGCTGCACATCCAGGTCCTGGGCGCGGTACCGGTCGATCGCGATCAGGTCGGCCTCGTGCGCGAGGGTGAGGGCGACGGCGAGGTCGTCGGCGAGAGTGAATTCGGCCACCACTCCAGCGTAGGTCCGGTGGTTGAGTAGCGGCGAAGCCGCGTATCGAAACCACACGTCACCCCGAACCGCGCCGGAAGTCTTCTTCGCAAGATTCGGCAGATCCGAGTACCGTCCATCGATCAGAGCCCGGCGCTTGGCGCGAGACCAACCCTGCACCCGTTTCTCCATGACGAACGCATCCTCGATCCGCTCGAACTCGGCCGCGAAGACCAGCACGACGGGCAGACGGCGCCGGGTGTAGTCCGCGCCTTCGCCCGCCTGATGCTGGGCCATTCGCTGCTCCAGGTTCCAGGTGCTCCCGACGTAGTAGCTGAGATCCCGGCACTGGAGGATGTACATGAAGGGCATCGGACGAGCATGGCGTGGGGCGCCGGGGTGGGGTGCGGGCTGTGCACAGGGGGCGCGGGTTTCGATACGCGGCTGCGCCGCTACTCAACCACCGGGGCGCGGGTTTCGATACGCGGCTGCGCCGCTACTCAACCACCGAGGGTGGCCAGCAGGCGGCGCATCGAGTCGACGCGCTCGGCACTCAGACGGCCCTCCGCGACAGCCTCGTCGAGCGCGCAGTCGGGGGCGTCCGCGAGGTGGCTGCAGTCGCGCGGGCACTCCAGCGCCACCTCGGCGAGGTCGGTGAACGAGCGCAGGATGCTGCTCGGGTTCACGTGCCCGAGACCGAACGAGCGCACGCCGGGGGTGTCGATGATCCAGCCGCCCGACGGCACGCGCAGCGACACCGTCGACGACGAGGTGTGACGACCGCGGCCGGTGACCTGATTGACGATGCCGACCGCGCGATCCGTTCCCGGCACCAGAGCGTTCACCAGAGTCGACTTGCCCACACCTGAATGACCCACCGCGACGGTGGTGTGTCCGGCGAGCAGGGGAGCGAGTTCCGCGATCGGGAAGTCGAGCTGTGAACTGCGGATCGTCAGGATGTCGAGGCCGGCGAAGTTCTGCAGGAACGGCTCGGGGTCTTGCAGGTCGGTCTTCGTGATCACCATGAGCGGTGCGATTCCTGCGTCGTACGCCGCCACGAGGTACCGGTCCACCAGCCGGGGACGCGGTTCCGGATCGGCCGCAGCGACCACGATCATGAGCTGGTCGGCGTTGGCGACGATGATCCGCTCCACCTCGTCGGTGTCATCCGCGCTGCGGCGCAGCAACGTCGTGCGGGGCTGGATGCGGACGATCCGCCCCAGGGAGCCTTCCTCGCCCGTCGTGTCGCCCACGACATCCACCCTGTCTCCGGTGACGATCGCGTCGTTGCGCAGCTCGCGCGCGCGAGTGGCGGTGAGGACCCGCTCCTCGGGCCGGTCCTCGTCCGCCAGCACCGTGTAGCGGCCTCGATCCACCGAGAGCACACGCGCCACGATCGCGTCCTCGTGCTCCGGGCGGGTCTTGGTGCGCGGCCGGTTGCCCTTGGGATTCGGACGGACGCGCGCGTCGGACTCGTTCCACTCGCCGAAGTCGCGGTCGTCGTCGGGTTCGTCCGGCGGCAACCAGCTCACGGCGTCACAACTCGATCCAGCTGGTCGAGGAAGGCGGGCGCAGCATGCGCGCCCACAATTCCGGGAACTCGGGCAGCGTCTTCGCGGTGGTGGAGATGTCGTCGATCTCGACACCCGCCACCGCCAGGCCGACGAGAGCGCCGGTCGTCGCCATGCGGTGGTCGGCGTAGCTGCCCCAGGTTCCGCCGTGCCACGCCGACTGCGCGACCGGTTCGAACGCGAGACCGTCGTCGAGTTCGGTGACATCCGCGCCGAGAGCCGTGAGCTCGGAGCGCAGCGCCGCCAGCCGATCCGTCTCGTGGCCCCGCAGGTGACCGATGCCGGTGATGCGTCCGGGGGAGCCGGCGAGGGCTGCCAGCGCGGCGAACGTGGGCGCGAGCTCCCCACCCTCGGACAGGTCGAGGTCGACGCCCGGAATCGTGACGCCGCCCAGAAGGCCGGCCCCGCCATCCACCGTCAGCTCGTCGCCGTGCCGGGTCGCGGTCGCACCGAAACGGGGGAGCAGGGTCGCAAGATGATCGCCCACCTGGGTCGTGGCATCCGGCCAGCCGCCGATCGTGACCGTGCCGCCGGCGATGAGGGCTGCGGCGAGAAACGGGGCCGCGTTGGAGAGGTCGGGTTCGAGCTGCACTTCGCGCCCTGCGATGGAGCCGGGTGGGACGATCCACACGCCCCGCTCGGGACTCTCGACGGTGATGCCCCGCTGCGCGAGCGACGCGATCGTCATCTCGATGTGCGGCATGCTCGGCAGCCGCGCGCCCGCGTGCCGCAGCGTCAGCCCGCGCCGGAACCGTGGCGCCGCGAGCAGCAGCCCCGACACGAACTGACTCGACGCGGAGGCGTCGATCGTCACCTCGCCGCCTTCGACCGCCCCGGTCCCGTGGATCGTGAAGGGCATCGCGCCCCGCCCGTCGTCCCCCACGTCGACGCCGAGGCCGCGCAGAGCCTCGATCGTCGTCCGCATCGGACGCGTGCGGGCGTGCTCGTCGCCGTCGATGGCCACGGGACCGAGGGCGAGCGCTGCGACCGGAGGAACGAACCGCATGACGGTTCCGGCGAGGCCCGCGAAGATCGACACGCCGCCGTGCAAGTCGCCCGGCTCGACTATCCAGTCAGGGCCGAACTCCCCGTCACCGGCAACCTCGCGGATCGTGGCGCCCAGCTCTTTCAGTGCCTCCACCATGAGGGCGGTGTCGCGAGAATGCAGCGGCCGGTGCAGCACCGACGGGCCATCGGCAAGGGCCGACAGCACCAGTTCGCGGTTCGTGAGGCTCTTCGATCCGGGCAGTGTCAGGCGTGCCGCGAGGGGGCCGGATGCCACGGGCGCCACCCACGGACCGGGTACGTCGGGCACGCCCGGGTCGCGATCGCCCAGGATGTCGGCACCGCGGTCGGAATAGCGTGACAGGCCCATCGGTTGTCAAGGGTATGACAGTCGGCCTCCTGGAGCGCGCCACCGTGCCGTCGGAGCTAGGCTCGACGGCGATGACTGACAAGCCCGCACCACAGGTATTGCGTGCCCTCTTCGAAGAGCAGGCGATCCCGTTCATGGACCAGCTGTACGCGGCGGCGATGCGCATGACGCGCAATCCCGCCGACGCCGGCGACCTGGTGCAAGAGACCTACGCGAAGGCGTATGCCGCGTTCGCGCAGTTCGAGCAGGGCACCAACCTGAAGGCCTGGCTGTACCGCATCCTCACGAACACGTTCATCAACAGCTACCGCAAGAATCAGCGTCAGCCGTACCAGAACGCGATCGACGAACTCGAGGACTGGCAGCTCGGCTCGGCCGAGTCGCTCACGCAGGGGCGGTCCACGCGGTCGGCAGAGGCCGAGGCGATCGACCACCTGCCCGACAGCGACGTCAAAGAGGCGTTGCAGTCGATTCCCGAAGACTTCCGCCTCGCCGTGTACCTGGCCGACGTGGAAGGGTTCGCGTATCAGGAGATCGCGGACATCATGAAGACCCCGGTCGGCACTGTCATGAGCCGGCTGCATCGAGGCCGTCGCCTGCTGCGCGAGCGACTCGCCGACTACGCGCGCACGCGCGGATTCTCTGAAGACGCCATCGCCGGCGCCAAGGTATCTGGGAGCAAGAAATGACCGACTGCGGATGTGACAAGGCAAAGGCAGAACTCGAAGAGTATCTGCACCGGGAGCTCAGCGCTGAGGACTTCCGCGACATCACCGAGCACCTCGAGAACTGCGCCGACTGCACCAGCGAGCACCTCGTGGGGCTCACCATCACGCAGAAGGTTCAGCAGGCTTGCCAGGAGACGGCGCCCGAAGAGCTGCGCAACGCCATCCTCGCGACGCTCGACGGCGCGAACGCTTAGGTCTCGGCACGCGCTTCGCGGCTACTCGGCCGGCGGCTTCTAGAGCGCGAGCGCCTGCTCCAGCAGCGCCGCCTGCTGCGCCCCGCTGACCTTCGTCGATCCGGCCGCCGTGGACGCCGCAGCCGCACGGGCGATCCCGCGGATCGTGCGCCCCTGCAGGTGCTTGACGAGTTCGAGGTTCAGGAACGGCCAGGCGCCCTGGTTCTCCGGCTCCTCCTGCACCCAGACGACCTCCGCGTTCGGGTAGCGCCCGAGCACGGCGTTCAGCTGGTCGACCGGCAGCGGGTAGTACTGCTCCAAGCGCACCAGGGCGAAGGCGCCGGCGTCGTCACGCTTCTCGAGTTCGGTCAGCAGGTCGTAGTGAAGCTTGCCCGCGTGCAGCAGCACGCGGCGCACGGCGCCGGTGTCGTTGTTGAACAGCCTCTGGATGCGCACGTCGTCGAGCACCGGCTCGAACTTGCCCGTGGTGAAGTCGGTGACCTCACTCGTCGCGCCTTTGAGGCGCAGCATCGACTTCGGTGTGAACACGATGAGCGGACGACGCGGACGTGCGTAGGCCTGACGTCGCAGCAGGTGCGCATACGAGGCCGGGGTCGACGGGCGCGAGACCGTCATGTTGTTCTCGGCGGCGAGCTGCAGGTAGCGCTCGATACGCGCGGAGGAGTGATCCGGCCCCTGACCTTCATAGCCGTGCGGAAGCAGCATGACCAGGCCGGAGCGCTGACCCCACTTCTGCTCGGCGCTGGAGATGAACTGGTCGATGACGGTCTGCGCGCCGTTGGCGAAGTCGCCGAACTGCGCCTCCCACAGCACGAGGGCGTCGGGACGCTCGACCGAGTACCCGTACTCGAAGCCGAGGGCGGCGTACTCGCTGAGCAGCGAGTCGTAGATCGCGAAATGCGCCTGGTTCTCGGCCAGGTTCGCCAGCGGAAGCCACTCCTGGCCGTTCAGCCGGTCGTGGAACACGGCGTGCCGCGAGACGAAGGTCCCGCGCCGGGAATCCTGGCCCGCGAGCCGCACCGGCGTGCCCTCGAGCAGCAGCGAGCCGAGGCCGAGCAGTTCGCCGAATCCCCAGTCGATCTGGCCGGAACGGCTCATCTCGTACCGCTTCTTGAGCAGCTGCTGCAGCTTGGGGTGGACGGTGAATCCGGCGGGAGGGTTGTCGTGCGCATCACCGATGAGGGCGACGACGCCCGCGTCGATCGCGGTCGATGCCGGTTCGCTGGGGGCGGCCACGGCATCCGCCTGCTGCGCATCGGGCTTGTCGAGGTCGGCGACCGAGACGCGGTCGCCCTTGTCGTCGGGTGTGCCCTCGGCGATGATCGCCATCGCGCCGGTCTGGGCGGCGTGCGTCTCGGCGAATGCACGCTCGAGGCGGCCCTGGAAGTCTTTGTGCGCTGCCTCGTACTCCTCTTCGGTGATGTCGCCGCGGCCGACGAGGGCCTCGGTGTAGAGGGTGCGCACGCTGCGTTTGGCCTCGATGAGGTTGTACATCAGCGGCTGGGTCATCGAGGGGTCGTCACCCTCGTTGTGGCCGCGCCGGCGGTAGCAGACCAGGTCGATCACGACATCCCGCTTGAACTGCTGGCGGTAGGCGAAGGCGTGCTCCGCGACGCGCACGACCGCTTCGGGGTCGTCGCCGTTCACGTGGAAGATCGGCGCCTGGATCGTCTTCGCCACATCGGTGGCATAGATGGAGCTGTGCGCCTCGGTCGGCGGGGTCGTGAAGCCGACCTGGTTGTTGATGACGACGTGGACGGTGCCGCCGGTCTTGTACGCGCGCAGCTGTGACATCTGCAGGTTCTCGACCACGACGCCCTGGCCCGACATCGACGCGTCGCCGTGGATCAGCAGCGGGAGCACGCTGTAGGTGCCGTCGTCCTTGCGGTCCTGCTTGGCGCGCACGATGCCCTCGAGCACGCCGTTGACGACCTCGAGGTGCGAGGGGTTCGCGGCGATGTAGACCGGGATCTGCTTGCCGGAGGCACTCGTGAAGGTGCCTTCCGTGCCGAGGTGGTATTTGACATCGCCCGAGCCCTGAACGGTCTTGGGATCCTGTGTGCCCTCGAACTCGCGGAAGATCTGGCCGTACGTCTTGCCCGCGATGTTGGTCAGGACGTTCAGCCGGCCGCGGTGCGCCATTCCGATCGCGACCTCTTCGAGGCCCGCTTCCGCGGCGCCCTGCAGGATCTCGTCGAGCAGAGCGATGGTGGACTCGCCGCCCTCGAGGCTGAAGCGCTTCTGCCCGACGTACTTGGTCTGCAGGAAGGTCTCGAACGCCTCGGCCTCGTTCAGCTTGCCCATGATGCGCAGCTGCTCGTCCTTGGTCGGCTTCTCGTAGGGCAGTTCGAGCCGGTTCTGGAACCAGGCACGCTGATCCGGATCCTGGATGTGCATGTACTCGATGCCAACGGTGCGGCAGTAGGAGTCGCGCAGGACACCCAGCACCTCGCGCAGCAGGGCCGCGCGCTTGCCGGCGAAGCCGCCGACGACGAACTCGCGGTCGAGGTCCCAGAACGTGAGTCCGTGGTTGCCGATCTCGAGGTCCGGATGCGACCGCTGCTGGTACTCCAGCGGGTCGATGTCGGCCATCAGGTGCCCACGCACGCGGAACGAGTTGATCAGTTCTTGCACCCGCGCCGTCTTAGACACGTGGTCGGACAGGTCGACGTTGATGTCTTCTGCCCAGTGGATCGGGTCGTAGGGGATCCGCAGCGCGGCGAAGATCTGCTCGTAGAAGTGGTTCTCGCCGATCAGCAGCTCGTGCACGCGCTTCAGGAACTCGCCGGAACCTGCGCCCTGGATGACACGGTGATCGTAGGTGCTGGTCAGCGTGATGGTCTTGCCGATGCCGAGCTCGGCCAGCGTCTTGGGGCTGGCGCCCTGGAACGCGGCCGGATATTCGAGCGCGCCGGCCCCGACGATGCAGCCCTGCCCGCGCATCAGGCGCGGCACGGAATGCTCGGTGCCGATGCCACCGGGGTTGGTCAGCGAGATGGTCACCCCCTGGAAGTCGGCGGCGGTCAGCTTTCCGTTGCGGGCGCGGGACACGACGTCCTCGTAGGCCGTCAGGAACTCGGCGAACGTCATGGTGTCGGCGCGCTTGATCGCGGGGACGAGCAGTGAGCGCGTTCCGTCGGGCTTGGGCAGGTCGATCGCGATGCCGAGGTTGATGTGTGCGGGTGCGACGACGCTGGGCTTGCCGTCGGGCTCGTCGTAGAAGACGTTCTGGCTGGGGAACTCTTTGAGCACCCGCACCATCGCCCACGCGATCAGGTGCGTGAACGACACCTTTCCGCCGCGGGCGCGCTTGAGGTGATTGTTGATGACGATGCGGTTGTCGATCATCAGCTTCGCCGGCACCGTGCGCACGCTGGTGGCGGTCGGCACGCTGAGGCTGGCGTCCATGTTGGTCGCGAGCGTCTTGCTCATGCCCTTGAGGGTCGTGATGACGCTCTCCGGCTCGACCGGCTCCTCACCCTCGATCACGGGGGTGCTGAGGGTCTGCGGTGCCTCGGCGGGGATCGGCTGCGGCTTGGCAGGGGCGGAGGTGGTGCGGGCGATGATCGGCGTCTCGACGGTGGGGGTCGCGTCTGAGACGGCCTCGGCCGCGGGAGCGGCGTCGTCCGTCGGGGCCGGCGCGGCATCCGCGGGGTCGATGATCGGGATGCTCGTGGTCGGCGTCGGGTCAGAGACCGGGTGATACGCCTCGAGGATCGGCCACCAGCTCTGGTCCACCGAGTTCTTGTCGACGAGGTAACGCTCGTACATCTCGTCGACGAGCCATTCATTGGCTCCGAATTCCCCTGAGTTTCCGTCGTCGGGAACCGTCCCGGTCACCGGGTTTGACACGGCAGAATCGCCCACTCTCGTTTTGGTGCAATCGGATGGATACAGCCTATTCACTCCGCCTGGGAGTCGCGGGCTGCCCTGCGGCTTTCGCGACCCGGAAATTCCCCGGTTCTTGCCTCTAGCGTGGACCTCATGCGCTTCTCGACGGCCCTCCCGCCCCACGACCTGACCTACTCGGACGTGTTCCTCGTGCCGAGCCGCTCGGGGGTGACCAGTCGTCTCGATGTGGACCTGACTCCCGGCGACGGCACGGGCGCGACGTTGCCGATCGTCTCCGCGAACATGAACTCGGTCACCGGCCCCCGGCTGGCTGCGACCCTCGCGCGCCGTGGCGGCATCGGGGTCCTGCCGCAGGACCTGTCGACGGACGAGATGGTCGCGGGAATCTCCGCCGTCAAGGACGCGTCCGTCCTGTGGGACGATCCGTTCGACGCGGGTGATCCGCGGCTGGCCGGTGTGGACCTGGATGCGCTGCCGACGATCGACGCGCTGGATGCCCGGGACGCGTTCGACGCGCTGGTCGCCGGCGGTCACGAGTTCGCGCGCATCGCCGGCGGCGGCACGACGAGCCGCAAGAGCGCCCTGCGCGGCACCATCTACTCCCCGGCGATCGACGCGAACGGGCGGCTTCTCGTCGCGGCGGCGATGGGCATCAACGGAGACGTGGCGGGCAGAGCCCGTACCCTCGTCGAGGCCGGCGCGGACGTACTCGTCCTCGACACTGCACACGGCCACCAGGAGGCGATGCTGCGGGCGCTGTCCGCCGTCGCCGGCATCGGCGTCCCGGTCGTCGCCGGCAACATCGTCACCCCCGACGGCGTGAACGATCTGGTGGATGCCGGGGCCGGCATCCTGAAGGTGGGTGTCGGTCCCGGCGCCATGTGCACCACGCGCATGATGACGGCGGTCGGGCGACCCCAGTTCTCGGCCGTTCTCGAGACGGCGCAGGCCGCTCGGGAACTCGGCGCCCACGTCTGGGCGGACGGCGGCGTGCGCTATCCCCGCGATGTGGCGCTGGCGCTGGCGGCCGGTGCGGCATCCGTCATGATCGGTTCGTGGTTCGCCGGAACCATCGAAGCGCCCGGAGACCTGGAGACCGACGACACCGGACGGGTGTTCAAGCAGAGCTGGGGCATGGCGTCGACGAAGGCCGTGCACGCGCGGTTCGGCGGGCTTGATCCCTACGAGCTGGCGCGCAAAGAGCTCTTCGCCGAGGGCATCTCGAGCTCGAAGATCTACCTCGATCCGCTGCGCCCCTCGCTGGAGGACCTGCTCGACATGATCACCTCCGGGGTGCGCAGCTCGTTCACCTACGCGGGAGCAGCCGACCTGGCCGCGTTCCACGAGCGTGCGACGGTCGGCATCCAGAGTGCCGCCGGCTACGAAGAAGGCAAGGCGCTGCCAGTCTCGTGGTAACGCGTGCGAGCATGGTGCGCATGACGATCGAGTTGCACATCACCGGCGACGCCGAGGCCGACGCGCTGCTGTCGAGCGATCCGCTCGCGTTGCTGATCGGGATGCTGCTGGACCAGCAAGTACGTTAACCATTGCTAAAATGGGCCTATGACCCAGGTGGCGATCTATACGCGCATATCACTTGACTCAGAGGGCGATGCGCTCGGTGTGGCGCGCCAGCAGCAGGACTGCCGGGACCTCGCCGCCCGCGACAAGCTCGACGTCGTTGCAGTCTTCTCCGACAACGACACAGGTGCCAGCACCCGCTCACGGAAGAAGTCCCGCCCCGGATACGCCGAGATGCTGCGCCGTGCGCGAGCGGGGGAGTTCAGCGTGATCGTCGCCTACTCGAACAGCCGCCTCACGCGCCGCCCGCTCGAACTCGAAGAACTCATCACGCTCTACGAGCAGCACTCGGTGCGCTTCGTCACCGTCGTGTCGGGCAACGACGACCTGAGCACAGCCGACGGCCGCATGGTCGCGCGTATCAAGTCTTCGGTAGATGCCGCCGAGGCGGAGCGCACGGCAGAGCGCGTCGCGCGGAAACATCTGGAGAGCGCACGGGAGGGTCGCCCCGTAGGTGGAACTCGACCATTCGGCTGGGAGGTTGGTGGGCGAGTGCTCGACGAGCAGGAGTCCGCACTGATACGCGCGGCGGCCATCGACATCATCGCGGGGATCGGGTCGTACTCGATTGCTAAGAGGTGGAACGACGCAGGTGTGACGACCTCGACTGGCAGGCCGTGGAAGGGGAGCGTCCTGAGCCGGATGTTGCGGTCGCCCCGTCTCGCTGGCTGGCGAATCCACCAAGGGCAGGTCGCCATCGGCCGAGACGGGCAGCCTGTGCGCGGCCAGTGGGAGCCGGTGCTCGATCAGGCGACGTTCGACGCCTTGGTCGCTGCTCTCAGCCCGGAGGACAACCGCTCCCGCGTGCCGAGGAAGAATGCACGCCACTACCTACTGACGGGCACCCTCCGATGCGGCGTCTGTGGCTCGATCATGTATGGCAACGCTGCGAAGTATCCGACCTACAAGTGCTCCGACGATGTGCACGTGGTTGCCGCGAGCGCCGCCCCGGTCGACGAGCTGGTCACCGCCGTAGTGCTGGCTCGGCTCGCTGACATCGAGCTTGATACCCCGAAGCAGGAGTTCGCCGGAGCTGCGCGGCTTGCCGACGTTGAAGAGTCAATCGCCCGGCTTATGGCGTCGTTCACGGCTCGTGAGCTTTCGGCCGAGGTGGTCTTCCCCGCGGTCGCGCAACTGGAAGAGGATCGCGACCAGCTACGCACTCAGAGAAAGCGTCTGGAAACCGCCGAGGCAGCGTTGGACGTGTCAAACGTGGACCAGCGAGAGTGGGACCTGATGGGCGTGGACCAGCGTCGGGCGGTAATCGAGACCCTGCTGGCCGCAGTCCTCGTTCGTCCGGCAACCCGAAGGGGAAATCAGTTTGACCCTGACCGCATCGAGTTTGTCTGGCATGACGCCACCGAGCCGGATAGTGCGGCTTGAGGTAGCTCCTGCTCACCGGCCCGCGCCACGAGCAAGGAAGGCGGTCGACCCCGACACGGTGTGTAACCCCTGGAAGGACTAACCTCACCGCATGGCAGACGACACCACCCCAAGTGACCTTGCCCGCGAACTGGGCGTCACGCCGCTCACGATCCGCAACTACCTGCGGTCGCGCTGGGGCAAGCTGCCTCCGCACGAGACGCGCTGGGTCCTGACCGACGCCCGCGCCAGCGAGGTGCGTGCATACTTTCGCGGTCGTTCGCTCTAGAGGGTGACCAGCCCGCACTCGGGGCACAGCCAGAACGGGCGCTTGGGTCTGCCGGCGATCTGTAGACGGACAAGGCAACCGACCGCAGTACGGGTCCCGCAGCGCCTCCAGATCGTCTTCCATCGGGTGACCGTATCGAGCGCTGTCCAGCCGCGGAGGAGTTGTCCACAAAGCACCGATCAGTCGTAGACAGCGACAAGCTGCCAGGCATGACCCGCACCGGTCCGCACATCGAAGACGAAGCTGTCGCCCCGGTCGTTAGTGCCCTGGAAACGCCAACCCCACAGAGGCTCTAGCGGGTGCGTCAGCTCGGGCGCTCCGAGGTAGCCGCGGACGGGAGTCGGGGTGTCGGTGACCGTGAAACGCTGGCCGCGCCACACCAGTCGGACGGGCTGCTGGTCGTCAGTCCAGACGCAGACGGTCTCGGTCATGGTCTGCATCAATTGGGCCTCCCGCGAGTCGAACGTATGTTCGATAATGAGCCTGCGCGGTATTCGGTGCAAGTCCGTCCGGCGTGTCGTGGACAGGAGGTTGATGGGCACCAACAAGCGCTACTCCGACTCCATCGACCGGCGCATGAACGCGAGAATCGCTGAGCGCGAAGCGGAAGGGCTGGAACCCTTCACGCTGACTCCCGCCGAGCTCGAACTCGCCACCCAGCCGCTAACCAAGACGCCGGTGCCCAAGCCAGTGCGAGCGTGGGTCCGCTTCGGTCCGCACGCCTTGCAGGTTGACGCCGAAGCTGTCGCTTGGACAGAGCGTGCGGTGGCGCTCCGATGGACAATGCCGAGCGGGGCCCAGCACAAGGCCTGGGTGTGGGCGTCAGCAGTGGAGGCGCGATGACGGCGGTAGCGTTGCGGCATGAACTGGCAAGCAAGCGACCACTCAACGCAGGAGCTGCTCGCCCAGTACGCGGCGATCCTTGTCGAGCTGAGGAATCGCGAGGTTGTTCGGACCCGGAATGCTCCCCTGGGCGACTATGCCGAGTACTTGGCGCAACGTGCTTTCGGGGGCGAGCTGCAGCCGAACTCAGAAAAGTCTTACGACCTTCTCGATCCGTCCGGCAGTCGTATTCAGGTCAAGGCTCGGACCATCGGTGAAGGCGTCCACGCAAGCGCGAAGTTTTCGGCCTTCCGATCCTTCGACTTCGACAATGCGCTCTTCCTGGCGCTCGACCTCGGCACCTACCGGATTGAGTGGGCGCGACTGGTCGCCCGACAAGAAGTCGAGGACGTTGCCCGCTACTCGCCACACATCAACGGAAGCTCACTGCGCATCACTAAGGCGGCGAAGATGGGCGAAGACGTCACCGAACGGGTGCGGGCTGCGTCGTAGACACACGCTCTGAATGCCTGATGGGTGCCCTTCAGGCAAAAAGGTCCGAGCATCCCACGGTCAGTCGCAGCTGCTCACCTTATGGGCGCGCCGTTGCGACAGCCAATTCGTGTCGATAGACGAGAAACTGTCGGGGCCGCACTAGTATCCGTCTACCCGAAGCGATGGAGGATCAGTGGTTGACGACAGCGAGCGCAAGCGTGGCTATCCCTACATGTCCGTCAATGTGTGGGCAGAACTGCGGCGTGCATTCGTCAAGAACGTGCCAAACACCGTCACGTCCACCTGGCTTCAGTCCGTCTTCAAATCGTCGGCTAAGGCCGCCTCAAACCTCTTGCCGCAGCTCAAGACCGTTGGGCTGATCGACAGCGACGGTGTCCCTCAAGACCTTGCAAAGCGGTACCGCGTCGACAAGGAATACCAATCGTCGGTGGCGGAGATTCTCGATCGCGTCTATCCAGAAGAGGTGCGTGGCCTGTATCCGGGACCCACCGAAGACGTTCAGGACGTTGCCAACTGGTTCATGCTCGACACTGGCGGCGGTCAGATCGGCGCGACCTCGCAGGCGAAGTTCTACCTGATGCTGGTGTCGGGCGAACTTCCGACTGCCGAGGCACGAGTTCCGCGTTCAACGAAGCCCGCAGAGTCAATCAAAGCTAAGCAACCAAAGGTCAAAGCTCCAGAGGCGGACAAGAACACTTCAGCCGGCAACGACGGCAACTTGGCCGGAAATCAAGGCGGACTAGTCCTAGGTGGGGGAGGCGGCGAAGGACCCGCTCTGCACCTGGACATACAGGTGCACATCGACGCCGCCGCTAGCGCCGAACAGATCGACGCCGTTTTCGCCAGCATGGCGAAGCACATCTATAAGAAGTGACCAACGCGAGGGACGCGACCCGAGTCGCGCACGGCATTCTTCAGGAGCTTCGAGCCCAGGGGAGCGCCGAACCGACCGAGGTAACCGCTAGCTCGGTTGACGTCGACGCGGTGAAAGCAGCTTCGAAGGTGCCCGTTCGTGTCTTCGTCACGTGGGCTCACTCTGAGACGGGCTGGACACAGGAGCAGACGAGCGACTGGGAGCGCAGCGTCATCGGGTTTACGACGACCCTGCGGACTTTCGGCATTGACGCTGACATGGACCTGTACCACGGGAACGATCCAGAGATCGATTGGACGAGGTTCGGACAAGCCGGGGTCCTGAGTGCCGATTTTGTGGTCATCGTCAACTCGAAGGCGTGGGGAGAACGGTGGTCCGGCACCAACGACCCGACTGTCGGAACGGGCGCCGTAGTCGAGACAGACGCATTGAAGGGCATCCTGCAAACGGACCAGTCAGATTTTCAGCGGCGTGTTCTTCTAGTGAAATTGCCCGGACCAGGCCGCGCCAAGATTCCTGCCGACCTGAATCGCGTCCTCCGGTTCAACGTCGATCCGGATGACTCGGATAGCTTCGACGGCCTCCTGCGTACCCTCACAGGCCAGCCTGAATTTCAAATACCTGAATTGGGCGAAGTGCCTGTTCTTCCGCCGAAGCTAGTCGAAGGCATCAACATTGGTAAGCGCGGCAAGAACTCCCGCGAGTTCAGTGAGTACGAGGCGCTGCGTAAAGAGGTCGAAAAGGTCGCAAGAGAAGACGAAACAAATCCAAACGTCGACCTCAAGAAGCGGTTGGCAACTCTGATGGGACTACTAGATGCACTACAGCGGTGAGAGAGAGGGACTTCTGAGTCATGGCTGAACCCTCAGAGTTCAATCCGGCCGCTCACTATGACTCCGTGAAGGACAAGCTCGATCGACTCGCACTCGAGGTTGAATTCACCTTGAACGAGGCGCTCAAAGATGGGGCGATCAAACTTCATGGCATATCCACGCGCGTAAAAGAGCGCGATAGCTATATCGAGAAGATTCAGCGGAAGGCCTACGACCGTCCGCTGGAGCAGGTCGAGGATCTCGTCGGTGCGCGGGTGGTCTGCCTGTTCATAACCGACCTGCCCGCACTCCGGGCCGTCATCACTGATGTGTTCGAAGTCCTCTCCGAGGAGAACAAGATAGACAGCGGGCCAACCGACTCATTTGGCTACATGTCTGTCCACTACGTGTGCACGCTCAAACCGGAAAACAAAGGAACTCGATACGAGGGCCTCGCCGGGATGAAGTTCGAAATTCAGTGCAGGACGATTCTGATGGACGCCTGGGCGAACGTGTCTCATTACCTTGCTTACAAGGGCGAAGCGAGCATCCCCGCCGAGTTGAGGCGCGAATTCCACGCCCTCGCAGGGCTTTTCTTCATAGCAGACAAGCATTTCGAGACTCTATACAGCGCGTCGACAGCATCGGACGAGGCAGCCACCGCGCTCGTCACGTCTGCCTCCGATGAAGCCGCAGAACTGATTCCTGCGACTACGTCGTCCGAAGGACCATTGGGTGAGATAGGAATCGACCGGTCCACCATGAACGCGTACCTGCAGTTGGAACTTCCAAACCGCGTTCACAGCGACCAGAACGACGTGTCCGAGTTCGTTCAGGAAGTTTTCGACATTGGCATTAGATCTCTAGGGGAGCTGAACTCGGCCCTGCGCCCGAACTGGCCCGTCGCTGAGCGGTTCGAGCGGGCATACCCGCCGACCAGAGCCGAACTCGAATATGACGCCGACCAACAGGACGGTTGGTACGAGGAAGAGCCCATCGAATTCGGAAGGTTTGAGACGGTGGGACTCGCGAGGCTTGCTCTTGCATTTGCGCGAGAGGACTACCGGCAAAAGTACGGCTGGAACGACTACCTGCTCAAGCTCGCCGAGGGGTTGGACGATGACTCGTTACCCGAGTCCTAGATCGTCCGCTCGCCTCCGGCCGCTTCTGCATCGCGCACCTGTCGAAGTTCCCCAGCGCAATAGCCCGAAGGGCCCCATTCCGGCAAAGGTGGTACCGCGGCGGATGCTACGCAGTGCGAGGAGCCGACCGGTCCCACCACTCGTCCACGGGAGGCCGCTGGTCGGTTGCGAGAATCTCCGAGTACTGGTTGGCGAACAGGCTGTTCACGGGAGGAACGTTGAACGCTTTTGATGCGTCCACGAGCCAGCGGTCATGCCACTCCCGCGTGGCATCCACCCGCCACTCGACGGCGATGCCCTTCGTAGCCATTTCTTGCTGGAAGCGTTCATAGTCCCTGTAACTCTTCGCGGTCAAGACGTTCTCGGCACCGCCCGAGATGATCCTGAGCTCCGTGACTTTGGTCGGGTCCAGTTCGTCAACGAGTTCCTCGAACGCACGAGCGCCGAAGTGCTGGTCCGCCCAGGTAACTACTCCTGCCTGGATGCGGAGCACCTTCCTGAGACGCGCGACATTCGAGTACGGCGTTCGAGGCGAGACCATCGCGCTGAGGTTCGCGACTTCGCCGGCCTTCGCTGCTCCTGGGTCGTCCGGGATGAATCGCACCGTCTTGAGCTTGCGGGAGTAGACGATCACGCCAACATCGTTCAGCCAGCGAAATGTAAGCCGTGCGTCGTCCGCCGTGAAGTCTGGCGTGACAACGCGGTGCAGCGCGAGCAGGCTGACTGCTCCGTCCTCCGTGATTGCCGGTGCATTGCCGAGCTCTTGCGCGAGCACCTGGATGGGAAGGAGCGCTCGAAGGGCCTGACCCACGAGGCGATCGGTGGCGTTGTCATCGCGGACCACAAACGCAGCGCGATAGAGGTCCAGGCCAGACGGCGAGAGCTGAACACCGTCTTGCGAGAGCCCGGTGAGCGCCAGCACCTGCGCGACCTTCTCGTCAAGCACAGTCTCGCCGGTACCTAGCCGCTTGACCCCCGTCAGCAGCCCTTCTTGCTCGACACCAAAGAGGACTTCTCCGTCCTCACTCGGGTCCACTGGGTGCCTCGAAGCCGAGTGCCGCAAGCACGCGAAGCACATCGTCCACGGCCCACTCGCTCATGTCGAGCTTGACGTTGAGACCAACCGGCGTGCTACTCCCCGCGGTCACGGACGCAATGAGCGGTGTGGCAGGAGTTGCCGGGATCGGCAGAGGGGTCTGCGGGGCCGGTGTCGTCGGGGCTGGTGCGGCAGGGGTGTCGGCTTCTGGCGCCAGTCCGGGTGCAACGGCGGTGTCCTTGGGGGCCACGAGGCCACCGAGATTGACGGCCCCCTTCTCGTCCGCTAGCCCGGCGTACTTGGCGCTTTCAACAAATAGCTTGGCCGCAACAGCAGCGTCGGCCTTCGACAGCTCGTAGCTGTACTCATAGTCGCTCGCGATGATGCTGACCTCGGGAAGCGATCCACCGTCGTAGCGCGCAAGAACGTTGGCGTACGCGGGGACTCCCAGCACCGCGGACTTGAGAGCCCGCGCGTGGCCATCGGCGTCGGTCGTATTGGAAAGCGCGATGCCGAGCTCGGTCAGCTTGAAGGTGTTGCCCTGGCCTTTCTCAACGACGTTGAACAGGCGCAGCGCACCAATCCGAGTCGCCCAGGTGCCACCACTCGCGAGCGAGTCGTCCTTGCCTGTAAGTGCGCGGGCAATCAGCACCGGTGCCACTTCGCCCCTGCGCACAGCAGCCCAGATCTTCTGGGCCTGACCGTCGATGGTCGCGAGGTTCGCCTTCGGCACCCCGTTCTTTGAGCGCAGCTTCCCCGCCGCGTCATCGCCTTGGTCGTCTGTCGCCGCGTCAGTCATAGTCGAGCCGCTCCCGTTCCTGAAACATCCTCCGTCGCGAGGTGATGGAACGATATCAGTAAAATTCGCGTTCTACCGTTGTGTCGGGCCGTGTTTACCGACGTTCGCTTTCGGCGTACAAGGAGCCTTGTATCGAAGCGTCAACGGATCCGGTAGTCACAATCGGCTCTCCTCAGAGACTGCGTCAAGTCGGGACGATTTCCGATCGCGTTCTCGGTTATCCATCTGCGCGCCGCCGAACCACTCGAGATCGTTGCCCGCCTCGGCCGAGGGTGACAGCATGGAGCATGGGCGTTCTCAACTTCATCGGGAGCATGATCCACCCGACTGATGAGCAGCTCGCGTCGCAGTACGAAACGATACGGCTGCAGTACGTCGCGACTCAGGACGTCAACAAGTCGACCAGGCTCTACAACGTCCTTCACAGCATGAATGCCGAGATGGCCCGCCGCGCCAACAAGGCGTACGTCCGCGACAACCCGATCCCGCCTCCAACGCGCCACCGCGAGCA
Source organism: Schumannella sp. (assembly GCA_025463555.1). Lineage (GTDB taxonomy): Bacteria > Actinomycetota > Actinomycetes > Actinomycetales > Microbacteriaceae > JBDSKH01. Next base: position 2,658 of record JAODAS010000086.1, on the reverse strand, counting down.
CGGCTGGTACCTGCCGAACGACGACTAGCCGGAATCGGCTCAAGCGGCCCTGAGCCGCGCGTGCGCCTTGGCTACTGAATTCGCAGACCACTTCCCTCCGGTCGCTGTGCTGAGCCCCTCTGCGTTGAGTTGCGCAGCCGTGCCCGCGAGCGTCCGCTTGGCGCGTAGCTTCAGCAGGCGGTCCCCCGTGGCCTGCGGAGCGCCGACACTCGACCCATGTGCCTGCCTTGGCGCTTGGCAGCCTGCATCGCTGCAGACGTGCGCTCACCAATAACCTCGCGCTCCCACTCGGCAACGGACATCATCACGTTGGCGATGAGCTTGCCGGTCGGCGTGCTGGTGTCGACCCCGAGGTCGATTGCCACGAGCGCCCATTTGCGCGTCGCAGCGAGCTTCAGCAGGCCGGAAAAGTCGTGCACGCTGCGGCTCAGGCGGTCGAGCTTGGCGACAACGATGACGTCAAGGTCGCGGCGCTTGGGGATGACGTGGAGCCGAGCAAGCGCAGCTTGCAACTGAGGGCGGGCCAACGACTTGGCCGACAGACCCTCATCGACGTACCAGAGCACGTCCCAGCCATGAGCGTCGGCGTAACGCTGGATCGTGTCTCGCTGAGCTTCTAGCCCGAGCCCGCTGTTCGCCTGTTCTTCTGTGGACACGCGCAGGTATCCGACCATCGTGGTCATTGGTACGTCCTTTCAAGAAGCACGCGGACCCCCGGCCACCCTCAGTCAGGCAGCACGGGGTCCGGGGTCGGTCAGGCTGCCCGACGGCCTTTGGTCGCGGTGCCCTTCGCCGGCGAAGCCTTGACCGCATTGTCGTCGAGATCTGCAAGACACCGCCCGCGGTCCACCGCTTTCCCGGATCGATGGCCGGCCGCATCCAGAGCCTGTGCGGGGCCGTCGCCGAGCACTGGGGTGGCGACGCCTCCGCGATCTGGGCGGACGGCGATGGCGCCGAGATCCTGCGCCGGCTTGAGGACCTGCCCGGCTTCGGCGCCCAGAAGGCGCGCATCTTCCTCGCGCTTCTGGGCAAGCAATACGGGTTGGAGGCGGCAGGGTGGCGTGAAGCCGCCGGCCCCTACGGCGAGGCGGGGTCGTACCGCTCGGTCGCGGACATCGTCGACCCCGCGTCCCTGACGAAGGTGCGGGAGTTCAAGAAAGCCGCCAAGGCTGCAGCCAAGTAGACTCGCCGCACAATGGATGACCCTCCGTCTGATCGACCCTGGACAGCCTGATGCCTGAGTGGATTCCACTGCTCATCGGCTTCCTCCTGACGATCGGGACCGGGCTGTTCGTGGCCAGCGAGTTCTCTCTCGTGAACCTCGACCGAGCAGACCTCGAGGCGCGTCAGGCCCGCGGGGAGTCGATGCTGGGCCCCGTCATCCGCGGATTGAAGCGCACATCGACGCATCTCTCGAGTGCTCAACTCGGCATCACCCTGACGACGCTGACCACCGGATTCCTGGTCGAGCCCGCGCTGAGCCGCCTGATCGAACCGGGGCTCGTCGCCGTCAGGCTGCCGTCGCCCGCGATCACCGTCGTGGCCAGCATCCTCGCCGTCACCGTCGCGACCCTGTTGTCGATGATCGTCGGCGAACTGTTTCCCAAGAAGCTGACGCTCGCCCTGCCCCGGCAGGTCGGCAAGATCGTGCTTCCGTTGCAGCTCGTGTTCACCACCGTCTTCAAACCGTTCGTGCGGCTGCTCAACGGCACCGCGAACCTGATCCTGCGCGCGGTCGGCATCGAGCCGAAGGAGGAGTTGTCGTCTGCCCGCACCGCGGAGGAGCTGCGCTCGCTCGTGCGCCGATCCGCCAACCAGGGTTCTCTCGACCGTGACACGGCGACGCTGCTCGCGCGCACGCTGGTGTTCGCGGACCACATCGCCGCCGACGTCATGACCCCGCGCCCGCGCGTCGCCGCCGTCGCACGGGCGGAGACGGCCGACGCTGTGCTCGCACTCGCCCGCAGCACCGGATACTCCCGGTTCCCGGTCTTCGAAGAGGACATCGACGACATCGTGGGCGTGGTGCACGTCAAGCAGGCGGTGTCGGTTCCGCGGGAACGACGAGCGCAGGTCCCGGTTTCGGCGCTGCAGTCCGAAGCTCTGCGTGTACCGGAGACCATGAAGCTGGACACCCTGCTGGGCGAGCTGCGCGGTCGCGGATTCCAGATGGCGGTCGTGGTCGACGAATACGGCGGAACCGCCGGGGTCGCGACGCTCGAGGACCTCGTCGAGGAGCTCGTCGGCGAGGTGTCCGACGAGCACGACCGCTCGCGCGCCGATGTGGTGCGCAGCCGCAACTGGCTGACGTTCCCGGGCGCGCTTCGTCCCGACGAGCTGCTGGAGCGCGCCGACGTGCTGGTTCCCGAAGAGGGTCCGTACGAGACCGTCGCCGGCTGGATGATGAGCGAACTGGGCCGCATCGCGGAGGTCGGCGACACGGTCGAGATCGAGGCAGGCGTCTTCCGCGTCGAGCGGATGGACGGCCGGCGCATCGACCGCCTGCGGTTCACCCCGGCAAGCACAGAATCGGCGGGCACAGAACCGGCGGGCACAGAACCGGCCGGCACTGCACCCGCGAGCCCAGCACCTACCCGCAGAGGGGAGCGCGACGATGGTTGACTTGGCCGGAAACGCATGAGATCGGAAGATCGTCGG